>JAOXSF010000184.1 GCA_025800125.1 Marinobacterium sp. | reverse complement strand
TGGCAAGGTTGCGCTCTACCAACTGAGCTATTCCCGCATGGCGTCCCATAGGGGGTTCGAACCCCTGTTACCGCCGTGAAAGGGCGGTGTCCTAGGCCACTAGACGAATGGGACGCTGTAGCCGTTGCCTCAACAACGGCGCGTATCCTATTGATTCAGGTTCATAACGTCAACACTTTTTTCACACTTTTTATCTATCCATGGTGGGTAATTTTCGTTAAGGTGACACCAGCTTAAACTCAGACAATACATAACAGACGGTACAGCGCCCATGACGCCTACCCAGATCGGCCTTATCATTATTGTTGGCGTCGTTTTACTGGCAGCCATCGCCTACATTGCACAGAACATCGAAAACGCACGTAAAGAACGTCAGCTTAAGCTGATGGAACTACGCTTTGAGATCCGTCACGCAAATCATCTACTGTCCAGTTTTCCTGCTCAGTTTATGACAACAGATATACAACAGTTGTTACTGCGCTACCTGCAAGCCAAGTGGGAAAAAATTATTGAGCTGGAAGAAAGTGAAGATCATCGCCAGCAGCTGGAAAGGCTCAAAGAACGCAGCAAAGAAGCAATTACCCCTTTCCTGCATCCAGAAGGTGTACTGACAGCATTCGATTCTGCAGGAAACGCTTCCCAGGCACAGGGGATTCTGCGGGAGTTTATGAAGTTTCTGGTTGAAAGCGAGCGCAAAGGCGATATTTCCAAACAGTTACAACTCAGTTTCGAATCCCGTCTCAAACGTGCCTATCAGCGCACTGTATGCGAGCTGGAAATATTTGAAGGACTGGCAATTGAAGCAATGAGTGGTAGCACTTCTGCCCTGCCCAAGCTGCGCAATTGTTTTTACACACTGGATAACCTTAACCGCGACCACAGCCTCGACCGCCAGGTATATGAGGTACGCACCTATGTTGACCAGCTGATTGAACAGAAGAAAAAGGAAGAGGAAGAACGGGAAGAAGAGCGCCGCAAAGCTGCGGAAGAAGAAGACTGGTTTAATAAAATGCAGTAACAATCAGGGAGGTTGTTATGAGCCTGACACTCCATGGCGTTCCATTATCACCTTTTGTACGTAAAGTTCGCATTGTTCTGGCTGAAAAAGCATTACCATACGAAATAAATATGGTTGTGCCGTATGTTACCCCCCAGGAATACAGCCAGATTAATCCTCTGCGTAAAATTCCCGCACTGGAAGATGGCGAAACCATTATCTGCGATTCTGCGGTCATCTGTGATTATCTGGAACACAAAAAACCAACAACAGCGCTATACCCTGATAACCCGACAGACCGCGCTCAAGCATTATGGTTGGAAAAGTATGCAGACTACGAGCTGGCACCAGACTCCACGTTCAAAGTCTTTTTCCAGCATATTGTCTGTCCGACACTGAAAAAACCATCAGACCCTGCCATCATTCAGGATGCTGTTAACAACCTGATTCCCCCTCACCTGGATTATCTGGAAAACCAGTTAAATGGTCAGCAGTGGTTCGTTAATAATACATTTTCCATTGCTGATATTGCGATTGCCTGCCAGCTGATAAATTTGCAGCATGCCGGTTACCCGTTGGACGGCCAGCGTTGGCCGGGGCTTTACCAGCATCTACAGCAGTTAACACAACGTGACAGCGTTGCAGACATGCACAGTGCAGAGCAGCAGATGGTAGAGAAAGTAAAAAGCCGTTTCAGCATTGGTGATTTACCATTATAACGGCCTGAAATCTTCGCCTGTTAACCAGTAACGCCTGTTCACCGGCAAATCAGCCAGCAACAGGCCCTGGCATTGCGCTTTTGGCAACATAAAGAAGGCCAAAACAGCAACGCAGCCAGCGTAATCACGCTCTACAGGGCCTGTTGATTTAACACGTGTTAACGTTTTTAACAGCGTTGTTTTTTAACATTAACAGCGAGAGCATCAGCTCATAACGAACGGGCAATAGAACGCAGTTCTGTCAGTGCCTGCTGTGCATCCACACCTCTTTCGCTGGCTTCATTTACCCAACGCTTATCCAGCCCCTCAGCCATGCGCTGAAACTCTTTTGCCATGAAACTATCGGCAGGTACTTCAATGATATTGACACCTTGTTCGCGGGCGACTGCATAACCGGCACGATCCCCTTCTGCCCAGGCGCGGCCAGCCATAGCAGATAGCTTTTCGCCCGACACACTGATCACCGCCTCACGGTCTTGCGCACTCAGAGAAGCCAGAAAGTCTGGACTAATCACAATGCCAAAGCTGCCCAGATACATACCGCCAGGCAACGCCACAACATGGCGAGCCACTTCATGCAGGCGCTGGAATTTCTGCTCACTCATCGGCAGGAACACACCATCGACGATTCGCTCGTGCATAAATTCATAGACTTTATTGCCCGGCGAAGGAACACGGGTGACGCTCATCCGTTCACCCAGCGCAGTCTGAATACCACCACCGGTGCGAATTTTCAGCCCAGCCAGATCATGTAATGACTCGATCGGTTCCAGCAGCTGAATCTGACCAGGCCCATGGGTAAACAGTGCCGCCAAGTGCAACCCTTCATGCTCCCCTGCCTGACTCAGGTATTTCTGGTACACACGCCAGTACGCGATGGATGCTGCTTCCGGCTCTGCCCCCAGGCCAGGCTGTTCAACCACGCGGGTCAATACAAACCGGCCAGGAATAAAACCGTGGAACATCCAGCCAGCATCAGCCACACCATCTTCCACCAGATCAAAAATGGCAGGTGGCGCACTCAGGCCATACTCAACCTTCAGCGAGACACGCCCTTGTGTGGCTTCTTCAATCCAGCGTTTCCAGGTAGGCAGCACAACCGCATTCTGCGGATGCCCTGGTGGCAACCAGCTCGCCACGGTCATAATCTGCTGTGCAGCCACAGCCTGCACAGCACACAACTGTGATAATGCCAGCCCGAATATCAGGCTCTTGAATAGATCACGCCATTTATATACAGCATTCCATTGCTTCATTGTTCTGCCCTCACTTTTATCCTCTTACTTTTATTAACGTGCGGCCGGGCCATACCGGCCCAACTTCAGCAACGCTTCATTTCATCAACGTTTTATTTCATCAACGCTTTGTGCCAACTGCGGAAACGTGCCCGCTGTGCTCTGTCCCGCTCGCCCAGCTCAAATTCAGGGAAGCGCTCCAGGAAACGACTGATCGCGATACGCCCTTCCATCCGCCCCAGGTTCATACCCGCGCACTGGTGTAAGCCAAAACCAAACGCCAGGTGACGATTCGCTTTACGCTGAATGTCCAGGAAGTCAGGGTTTTCAAATACTGTCGGGTCTCTGTTGGCAGCACCAATGCCCAGTACCAGTGGCGTATTAGCGGGGATTTCTATACCACCAAATTCGACATCACAGGTGGTAATACGGCTGCCTAGCTGGTTTGAACTTTCAAAACGCAACAACTCTTCACAGGCACTGCGAATCAGCCCTGGCTGTTCTACCAGTAGCTGCCGCTGTTCCGGCCAATCATGCAGCGCTACCAGACCATTCCCCACCAGATTAGTAGTGGTCTCATGGCCTGCATTGAGCAGCAGAATACTGTTGTGCAGCAATTCCTGCTCAGACAGCGCAGTCCCTTCTTCTTTTTGCGCCATAATCAGCCGGGTCAGCATATCGCGGTCCGGGTCACCGGGCTGACGACGACGCTGGGCGATCAATGCTGCCAGATAATCCAGCATTTCCTGCACCGCTTCATTGCCGCGCTCAAATACCTGGGGGCTGATTTTGGGCTCCAGCGCACTGAGGATCGCTAACGACCAACGCCGCAATGGCTCACGCTCAGAACGCGGCACCGCGAGCAGATCGGCAATCACTTCCACCGGAATCGCACCCGCATAATGCTCTATCAGGTCAGGCTCGCTTTGCTGCTCCAGCTCATCCAGCAGCCGGGCCACCAACGTTTCCAGCCGAGGCTCCATGCTGGTCAGAGCACGAGATGTAAACGCCGCCATCACAATTGGTCGAATCACCGAATGACGAGGTGGGTCGGTAAATACCAGCGATGAGGTGTGGTGTTCAAATAGCAGTGAGTCACCAAATTTCGGCCCGAATTCAACCTTCTTATCAGAACTGAAACGCTCAGCATCCGCATAAAGTGCTTTCACATCATCATAGCGGCTAAACATAATACTGCCGTCAGGCAATGGCTTGACCGGCGCAAAACGCCGCAATGCGTGGTAATAAGGGAAAGGGTTATCGTAGTAGTCCGCTGGCAGATTACGCAGATCAAATGCAGCGGCCAGCGCCCGCTGCTGATCATCAGAAAAGCAGGTTACAGACATGTGTTCAGGCTCCCGATCCTTCAGGTAGCTGGCATCCATACAACTGTTGAACAACGCCAGAGAAGTTTCAGAATGCAGCGAACAGCCCGTTGCCGTCCAGCGCGAACCCACAACAGGCTGACCTCTATCAACTCATATAAGGTTACCCACAAAAGCGTCATTTACCCCGGCACAGGCTAGCCTATGCTGAACAGTTTTTTTCGCACAGCATCGCTACGCCAGAACATTCAAGCCTGTTGCCCAACCACCTTTACAAGGGCTGCGCCCTCTTTCATCAGGGCCCGTTTGTATCAACTTTCTATCGCAACGCCCCTGCCACTGAACCACTCTGGCAGCTGGACAACAACGACATTGGCCCTGCATCCTCATCTGGCTCCAGCATATCCACCAGCAGTACCCGCTGTGCATCCAGCGCCAGGCTGACGGTATAACAACGCTGGCCGGTAGCAATGTCGATATAACGCTCAGAATGCAGCACGGTGCTATCGTATTCAGCGGAAGCGATCAACTGATAGATATAGGGCCGCCAGCTCCAGTTATAGCCCAGCACCGATGTATCAGCCTGCCAGCCCACACCAGCACTGTAGCTGTAATTCGCGCTTACCTGCTCACCTCGGCGATCACACAGATACAAGCGCAACAAATCAGCCTGCGGGTAGTAATCTTGCAAGGCTCGCTCAATTTCGGCACTACGCAACTGCTCACGCAAGGCCAGCAACTCGGTACGCAACCGCTGCGCGCCCCACTGCTGACGGGTAACCTCATTTACCGCCATATCCAGATGCTGGTCCAGCAGACGCTGCAAGCGCGCTTTACGCGCATCCGCCGCAAGAAATTCACCCAGCGCCGGTGCAAACAGATACCCCTGAATCAACTGCGCACCACAATGCAGCGCCAGCATCAGTTCATCTTCAGTTTCCACCCCTTCACAGATTACCTGCGCACCCAACCGTGCACCCATATCGCCCACAAGCTGCATCAATGTGCTTTTCTGGTGCGACCAGCGACTGTCATGGAACATACGCATATCCAGCTTAATGATGTCAGGCGTGAACGCCAGCAGGCGGTCAAGCTGCTGAAACCCAGCGCCGAAGTCATCAAATGCCACCCGCACACCGGCATCCCGGTAGCGCTGGGCCAGGCTACGAATCTGCTCAACATCGCCGGAAAGCTCGGTAATTTCGATCACCACCCGCTGCGGCTCAATCCCCACCTCTTCAATCATGGTCAGAGTAGGCAGTGCATCATCTGGGTGCAGTGCGTCCATCCATTCAGGTGACAGGTTTACGCTGAGGTACTGATCTGGCGCGGCTTCGGCAGCAAAACGCTCCAGCGCCTGGCGGCGTAGCTGGCGGTCCAGCTTTAGCCGCTGCCCAGCATCCAGCGCAGATGAAAACAGCAACGGTGCTGCCGACACCGCCACTCCCTGCGCATCGTAGCGCCGCGCCAGCGCTTCATACCCACAGATACGCCCACTGGCGATCTCAATAACTGGCTGAAACCAGGGAAAAAGCTTCATCACGACTATCTCCAAAATTAATTCCCCGGCTACAGCAAGGGGCATACCAACCTCACCCAGCATGATCCAGACAGCCGGTATCACGTACATTTAAGGCCAATAATCACCCAGGAAAATCGCATGAAGAGATCAGACAAAAGCCCGCCTTTTTCACCGGCAGACCAGTCCCGCATTATTGAAATGGCCTGGGAAGACCGCACACCTTTTGAAGCCATAGAAAGCCAGTTTGGCCTGAATGAAAGCGCTGTTATCCAGCTGATGCGCCGATCAATGAAACCATCATCGTTCAGAATGTGGCGTAAACGGGTCAGCGGTCGTAAAACCTGTCACGCAGCACGAAGGCCAGACGGCGTAATACGTGCCTATGCACCAGGGCAATATAAACGGGGGTAGACGGCCACCAGGGCCAGAGAAAGTCGCAAATCAGGCCTGATACTGACATTTTCCAGCACACGGGCTTGATTCCAGCAGGGTAGATGGTGTTTTATAGCGGGTGTCCGCAAGGGCCAGCCTGCAATCGACAGGCTGTCACCAAGAGTATGTAACGAAAGGTATACAACGAACGACGTTTTACATTTCAATCATTACTTCTGAGACGCTACGCCAGGGTGGGCCAACACCCCGACGCAGCTAACCAGAACTGACTAACCGGAGTCCGTTATGGCTATGGAGAATCATACTTCAGGGGTAACCCTGCTTAAAAGTTTTTCTTTTATTTTTCCTGCACTTAGGCGTGTAACGTCTGCTTGTGCCCGTCCTTCTGCACCACACCGCGAGAGCAAACAGACAACCGCCCATCACCGGCAACAACCGCGTATTTTTACGCCAACTGTTAACCGGACAGCGCAGCAGTCTGCGCACAGCTTTTTCCCCCACTGTGACACAACCGCTGCGTTTGCAGGTGGGTTTCAACAGTTTTCACTGCTATGGCTGACAACGCAAACGCTTTCACGGCCCGACACCTGAACAGCCGCCGCGTATAAACAGCCACTCTGCTGGCTGATTCTGCAACCCATAGCACCGCGAGCCGCCCCGGCGGCTCGCCCTTAGCCTTGCAGCTGCGATATCGATTGAAAAAACAAAGCTATCGAAAGCAGGGCGATTGAAAACTGGACACTCACTCAAGGAGAGAGCCCATGTTGATTCTATCTGTCTACCGAGGCGATGCGACCACCATCACCACACCGGCCGGTGAAACCATCACAGTCCGCTTTCTGGGCCAGGATGGCCGCCATGCCAACTGCCGCATTGGTATAGATGCCCCCAACAATCACAAAATACTGCGTGAAGAGTTACGCCAGAAATTGCAGGCGCAATTGTCTGGCATCCCCGTCTATGAAGTCACCAGCACCAACCCCACCATGCTAATCGCCGCCCAGAACCACCACGAAGCCCTGGCGTACTACCTCACCCAACACCCCGACAGCCAGAGCCAGCAAGCCCAATGGCTACAAAACCCGCCGATGCACCGCCTGTACAAACAGCTGGAATGCCTATGGCTGGCCCGCCAGGAGATACCAGTGGGGGTTTAAGTAACCTTTAATCTGACACGCTAACTCCCCTGCTCACTCAGCCGACAGGGGATTATTGCGCTTGAAGTGGACGTTAAAAATTAATAATAACTAATCAATTATCTAAAATTAACAAACAGAGGTTACCAACTATGAAGTCTCGTCGCGCTGAGTTCAGCCATACTTTCCCCGCTGTACGTGGCGTACAAGCAGGTAGACCCTGCTATATCGCTATGTGCCCGATGCGGCTGATTCCAAAACTATTTGTCTTTGATGAAGAAGAAGTACCACCGGAAATACGCGCACAGCGCACTCTTAATCACGCTCGTGTGCCTGAGCTTGCTAACTATCTGATCAGTAACGCCACCGATTACACGCTATCAGCAATCACAGCGTCTATTGACTCATCAGTCCACTTCGAACCCGTTGCGGATACTGGTGCAGAAGTAAACCTGGGCATGTTGTCTATCCCGATGGAAGCACAGATTCTGATCAACGATGGCCAACACCGTCGTGCTGCGATTGAACGGGCAGTAAAAGAACAGAGCGAACTGGGACATGACAATATCCCAGTGCTGTTTTTTATGGATGATGGTTTACGCCGCTGTCAGCAGATGTTTGCTGACCTTAATAAACATGCTGTACGCCCCAGCGACTCCCTGAGCACACTGTACGACCACCGCGATTCCAGCTCTGCACTGGCCCGCTATCTGGTGGAACATGTGCAATGTTTCCGCCGCCTGACAGAGATGGAACGCTCCAGTGTGTCCAACCGTAGCTTGAAACTCTTCACCCTGAGCGGCATCAAACTGGCCAGTCGCAGTTTACTGGGCAAAAGTGCCAGAGACAGAATTGCCGAATCTGAAATGGCACTGGCGGCTCGTTACTGGAATGCCATTGCCAACCATATGCCAGACTGGCAGGCTGCAGATCGACGCGAAGTGTCCACCTCAGAACTGCGCCAGAATTTTGTCCATGCCCATGGCGTTGCATTGCACGCTTTAGGGTGCGCTGGCGCTGATCTTTTGAGAGAATACCCGGCTTGCTGGGAGGAGCGCCTTTCTGCACTACTTAAAATAGACTGGTCTCGCAGCAACCCTCTCTGGGAAGGCCGCGCCCTGCAACATGGGCGACTCAGTAAGGCCCGCACCCACGTAGCCCTGACCGCAAATTACATCCGCCGTGTGCTTGGCTTGCCGCTTGCGCCAGCAGACCAGGCTCTGGAAGAACAGTTAAACCAATGACACAGAATGAAACGCTTTACGGCACCATGGATGAACTACTGGCTGACCAGGAGTTCGCAGGCAGGCCCGCGTATGACCTCATCAGAGAAATTCAGGATCTCTACCTCGAAGACACAAAACCATGGGTAATCGGTTTCAGTGGTGGCAAAGACTCCAGCGTAGTGGTATCGCTGATCTACGTATCGCTGCAAAAACTGCCGAAACACAAACGCCACAAGCACATCTATATTGTGTCTTCCGATACCCTGGTTGAAACACCGATTGTGGTTGACCTGGTGAATCGCACCGTTGATGAGATCAACCAGCATGCAGCAGTAGAAGAGTTACCAATCAGTGCCCATCAGGTGTTGCCACGCATGGATCGCACTTTTTGGGTTAACCTGATTGGTAAAGGCTACCCGGCCCCAACGCAGAACTTCCGCTGGTGTACCGAGCGGATGAAAATTGACCCGGTCAGCGCCTTTATCAAAGACAAGGTAGAACGCTTTGGCGAGGTTATCGTTATCCTCGGGGCCCGTAGTCAGGAAAGTGCCTCTCGCGCACAGGTTATCGCCAAGCACAAGATCGAAGGCTCTTCACTTTCCCGCCACACTTCACTGGTGGGTGCATACACCTATATGCCAATCGAAGACTGGAACTTCGATGAAGTGTGGATGTATCTGCTGGGCGCGCCTTGCCCCTGGGGTGGTACACATCATGAACTGTTCGCCCTGTATAAAGACTCCAATGCCGGTGAGTGTCCGCTGGTTATCGACACAAAAACGCCAAGCTGTGGTAACTCCCGTTTTGGCTGCTGGACC
The DNA here is from genome assembly GCA_025800125.1 of Marinobacterium sp. Classification (GTDB taxonomy): domain Bacteria; phylum Pseudomonadota; class Gammaproteobacteria; order Pseudomonadales; family Balneatricaceae; genus Marinobacterium_C. Next base: position 34,484 of record JAOXSF010000184.1, on the reverse strand, counting down.
TGTACCGTAGTCACTAAAGACCGCGCGATTGAAGGCCTTATTGAGTCTGGGGAAACCTGGATGAAGCGGCTAAAAGCACTACGTAACTGGCTATATCGCTCTACCCTGCCCCATAACAAAGGCTACTATCGCAACATCAAACGTCGTCACGGCAAGGTGGACTTTGCCCGCAATCAGAACCTGAGCGACAACTACAGCGAGCGCGAACACACCTACGGCCCTTACCAGATGAAATGGCGTCGCCGCTGGTTAAGCTGGATTCTGCGTCTGCAACAAGAACTGAATCAGGATCAACAGCGCATAAGTCTGATTACCGAAGCAGAACTGCACAATATCCGCGAAGAGTGGCTGACCGACCCGATTGAACCGGACTGGGACGACACTTTACCTGAAATTTATCAGCAGATTACCGGCCAGCCATTTGATAAACGTCCTTCGGACAGCAACTTCCCACGTAAGGAATCACGCAAGATTCTGCAAGCGCTGGAAGATGACTATGAAGTGCCATCAGAACTGGTGATGAAGCTGATTGACCTTCAACACACTATGGATCAAACCGGCAACCGCCGTGGCTATCTGGACAAAATTGACCGCCTGTTAAAGCAGGATTGGGGCAGCGTGGAACAAATTCTGGCACAGCGGGATGCCACCCTGCTGGATACCGAGCTTAAGCAACAGCTGCAACAAAACGATACAGAAGGCAAAGCCTACGATGCCATGCAGGAAAACCAGCCGATGAAAAAACCGCGTCAGCTGGGCAGCCTTTATGAGGCTGAACTGTCACTTATGACGCAGGAATATGACGCGCTGTTAAAAGAAGAACGCGCCTTTATTGCCAGCTTGGAGGGGCAGAACTGATGCTGCTGCAATCCGTTATTCTAAATAACTTCCGGGTATTCCATGGTGAAGTAGAAGTTGCCCTCTGGCCACAGCATGAAGCCGTTCAGCAACGTCCGATTGTACTATTTGGCGGCCTTAACGGTGCCGGTAAAACCAGTATTCTGACTGCAACCCGGCTAGCGCTTTATGGTCGCCAGAGCCTGGGCAAAGGCACTAGCCGCAAAAGCTATCAGCAGTTTTTGAGTGACTCTATTCATAAGTCGATCGATAGCGCTATCCAGCTAACCAGCGCGGCGGTTACGCTCTGCTTCAGCTACGGCCCTGCCGGTAAAGAGCATGATTACCGTATCACCCGTCAGTGGGTTGATGGTGGTAAAGAAGTTGTAGAAGAACTGATCATCGAATGCAGTAGTGAGACCGGCTTTAAAAACCAGAGTCAGGAACAGCTACAGGCCTTTCTGAATGATCTGATTCCTGTCGGTGTTGCTGATCTGTTCTTCTTTGACGGAGAAAAAATCGCTGAGCTGGCAGAAGATGAAGGTAATGCAGTGCTGGGCGATGCTATCCGCCAGCTACTGGGGATTGACTTGATCAACCGACTGCGTACCGACCTGAAAACCTATCTGAAAGACAAAGCCAAACAGGGCGTAAGCAGCCAGATTCGCAAAGATATTGAAGCATTGGAAAGCGGCTACCAGGAATCCCGTCTGGAATATCTGCAAGCTCGTGAAAGCCTGGAGCAGATGAAAGGCGAACTACACCGACTCAGCGCCGATATTACGATTACCGAGGGTGTACTGGACGAACGCGGTGGTGACTGGGCTCGCAGCCGTCAACAAGAAAAAGAACGTATTAACGAACTGCTTGCAGCACGTAAATCACTGTCAGACCAGATTCGTGAGCTTCTCAGTGGCACTGCACCACTGACACTGGCCCGGAACAGTCTGAAAAAATTATTACAGCAGCTGCGCATGGAACAGGCGCAGAAAAAACAGGCGGTATTAAAGGATGCACTGAACCAGCATCTGGCGCTGTTTACCAAAGAACTACGCCGTAGCCTGGGCAAAGATGCAGATAGCGCCATACAGGCTGCATCGGGTGCCGCTTTTGGCGATATTTTGCAGGGCGAGCTGGTAGTTAGCCCGCTGCACGACTTGTCTGAGACCGAATTCAACCGTATTGAACATATGGTAGAAACACTAGTGCCACAGCAAGCTGAGCTGTTGAAACAGAAAGTGGAAGCATTGCAAAATGCAGAACGGGAGCTGGAAGAAGCTTCTCGCCGGGTAGAACGAGCACCGGACGAAGCCCTGTTAAAAGATGAACTGGACACTCTGGCCCAGCAGTTTAAAGACCAGGCTCAACTACAGCAGAAAATTCGCAATCAGTCCGAGGAAACCCGCCGTATTCTGCGCGAGTCGCTAGAGATGCTGCGCCGCCTGCGTGATAAAGAACAGGCCTATGGCCTGGCGGTAAACGCGGGACAGTCCGCTGATTACGCAGAAAACACCAGCAAACTGCTGGTCACCTTTACCGAACAGCTGACTGAAAATCGAGTTAAACGGCTAGAAAATGAGTTTGTACGCGCTTTCCAGAATCTGGCCCGCAAAGATGATATTAGCCTGAAAGCCAATATCGACCCGACTACCTTTGCCGTCACATTGACCGATAAACACGGTGCAATTATCAATAAGCAGCAGCTCTCTGCCGGTGAAAAGCAGATTTACGCTATTGCGATGCTGGAAGCACTGGGCCGTACCTCCGGCCGTAGTTTACCAATTATTATCGACACGCCACTGGGCCGTCTGGATTCAAAACACCGTAACAAGCTGATTAAAAACTATTTCCCAAGTGCCAGCCACCAGGTAATTATTCTGTCCACCGACACCGAAGTCGATGAAGCCTTCTTCCGTGATCTTAAAGACAATATCGGCCTGACGTATGAGATTCGTTATAACCCACAGCTGCGCCGTTCTGAACTGAAACCGGGCTATTTCTGGCAACAACCGATACAGGAGGCCAGCTAAAATGGCACTGCCAAATGACTTGCGCGTTACCAAACAGACCGAAGACCAACTGCGCCGCCTGAAGCAGTACACCGGCCTGAATAATAATGTGATTGCCCGTATCGGGTTTATGCGCTCAATGGAAAAGGGCTATACCTATCGGGAAAATTCAGTAGCACTGGATGGCACTCTGATTCTGCAGAAACAGACCTGGCTGGGTGATACCGGCCAGTACACTGAGTTGCTGCTAAAACAGAAATACCCAGACTTCAATTCACAGCAGATGCTTAAAGCCTGGGCAGCACATGTAGAAGATGGGATTGCAAGTATTCGCAATCTTAGAAGTATTGGAGAGTTTGCCGCAGCTTTATAGCTGCGGCAGTTTACTACCCATAGTTCACACGATATCAAGCTCGTATTCAATTGCAGACTGAACTGCAGAGTCTAGCTGCTCACCTGTTGATTTAGCCCACAAGGTATTTGCATCAAGTAACGACAATATCCTATATCTGTCAAATACAACAGAGGCTGTAATTTCTGTACGCTCTGTATACTGGCGGTTCGCACCTCGCAAGTCATACGGTACAAACAGCACATTTTGAGCCCCATCAGGAAGGTTCAAGTAATTTTTTAGCTTTACCACTGAATTTTGCTTTGAATCCCAATTTTTTCCTGCCGCACATTGTGCAAATAAAAGCTGGATACAATCCTTATTAACATCCTGATCAAAAGGCACCCAAGCGACAATATCAACACCGCCATCTCCGGTATCATAGTATTGAAAGTCTTCATCGTTCGCGACTACTTTTACTCCGAGGTCTTTCGCCAGCGCGCTCATCTTTTCTTTCAAAGAACCTTCGTAGCGACTATCAGAGGCTGAAGACTTACCAAAAACATATGCCCTACCAGATGGTGGAAGATACGATCTCAGCGTCAAAGAAGAAATTTCCTCAAATGCGGAAGTAAAAAGATTACGATTAGAATCCACATATTTAAGCGATGAAGATATCAATAGGGCCAAATATAACCGTGCCTGACTAGAAAGATTATCCTTTAGCCGAATAGATGTACCACTAACTTCAAAAGGATATGATTCACCATAAACAGACATACGAACTGCCAAGATATCAAACCACTCAGTAATTCTGATAACCCAGCGTTCATCCGGCTCACAGGCATCTCCATCATCACTATTACTGTCACCTAAAGAGCTAACACCGTGCGAAACCTTTCCATCTTCATAGAATCGATCGTATATATCAGAGACACTAACTATATCATCTGGTTCACACAGAGAAACCAACTCTACATAGTCACAATAGTAGTGTGATTTATACTTCGACTCGCTCGGTGTGGAGTCCAAATTACCAAATTCAAACATTATTCCAATCGTCCGAACCTTCCGAATCTTTTTGTTTAATAATTGCCTTAAGATCTTTTGTCAAGTCAAAGATCTCTTTTAACTTTAGTATATCAGAAGAGTGATGCTTCTTAATTCTATGAGCAATAGATCTAGCTCTTTTTATAGCAGACAAAGATAGCTCGAGCTCCGAATGAAAAGCATCAGCAGAAACACTCACAAAAGTGTAAGCATCCTCAATACTTCCACTACCACCAATAAAGTAGTCTTTCGCATCGTCATGCCCCAACACTTCATCAAGCATGCTAAGGCTTTTACTATCGCCCTTAACCCTTGTCTGAAGATTTGAGTTTTTTTCAAAGAACCAGTGCATTAAGTAGTCCAAGTTCTCTATATCCAGATCCACAGCTGGGGTTTCCGATTTCATATCAACATTAATAAAAGATCGTATATTTTCCCTCCCAATAGAGTCTGAAATATAGTTAAAATGCAGACTTGTTTCGTCTAGTCCACTAATCCTAAAGAAACCTTCATCCTCTATAGATTGGTATATTTCATAACTTACCAAGAGTTTTTTTACATAGTCACTCCTACTACCAATAGATTTAGCCAAAATTCTACAAACTTCGGAAAACTCAGTCTCTTCAACTGCTTCTTTGAGGCTCGTTAAATAGCGAGCTTTTGAAAGCACACTCCAAGATTTAATACCAGTTACATGTCTATAACCTAAGTACTTTTCGATATCCGCTCTACTTTCAAATACAACACAAGGTACTTCTTTCGGACGATGCGAGGTTTCATCTAGCACTTTGGCTATTTTTCTTTTATGTACTTTCGCTAAATCTGGATTATCCAACAACATCAAGGAGGTTAGACGCCGATTTCCCTCTACTACATCGTAATTTCCTCCCCCCTTTCTTTTAACTACAAGCAAAGACTCTCCTACAAAAAAGCCTGATTGGCCTATCGCTAACATTAATTCAACTATAGAAGCATCTTGAAGCATCCAATTCACGATTGTTTCATCTGCAATCTTCGACTTTCTCATGGTAGATGGAAGCCTTGGATTTTTTCGATCAAGCTTTAGGTTTTCTAGCTTAATATAGGTAAGTTCTTTCGGTGAAGATGTCATATAAGTGCCTTATACTTTTGAAAATAGTTCCCAAAACGCTCGATCACGTATCTTGGTAATAGTTTTCTGGCCATCCACATAGAGACTATGGTGTTTCTCCAGCTCACGGATGGTATTCATCAGTCGCTCCTGCTCAGCCTTATCATCCTTATTGAATAGTGACTTGATATCCTGATTTTTAATCTGAGATACCCGGTGCACAATCCAGCTCAGAATATAGGCGGAGTAGTCATTCTCTTTGGTTTTGAAGTGGGTAATATCCTGCGTAGACAGGATGACCCCTACTCCATATTCCCGGCCTTCCTTCAGTACCTTGCGCAGGCTGGGGAAGTCCTGGGACATAAAGTTGTCGGCTTCATCCACAAGAATCAGCTTGGTCACCTGACGGAAATCTCCCTGCACTGCGGGCTTGCCCTGTTTCTGCATCTGGGCGTAAAACAGATCAAGGGTAAGTGCGACTACCAGGTTCTGAATCTGGGATGGATAACCCGCTAATTCAACTACCCGAATACCATCCACCAGCTCATAAAGGCTGGTGCATTGAGTAACATCATCTTCAAATACTTCCAGTTCATAGAGACTTTCCAGTGCGGCATAGAGTGAGTCTTCCTCAACCTTCTCCTGTTCGATAAACAGGTTCCAAATATCGGTAATAGTGGGTGCCGGACGGCTCCAGGTGCTGCTGTCTGCTTTATGGATACCCGCAAGTTCATAGGCTTCGGCAATCAGTTTGCGCAACCGTAACTGCTGCTTGGTGCCCAACTGGAAAGCTCGGCCCATCGTTTCAGAGAATGCCCGCGCGGTATGCACCGGCAGCATGGGGGTATTGCCAAACAGACTTAACGGGTTGTAAGGCAATTTATGCAGGTTGTACTTATTGCCATTAGTGGCTTCAAGAAAAGTATCGTCGATATAGTCAGATTTGTAGTCGAAGATCAGAATACCAATATCAGCGCCATCCACATTGTTATGGCGGTTACGATATAACTGTGTGACCACTGACTTGGTACACTGGGTTTTACCTGTCCCCATGGTGCCGATAATACCAGAGTTGGTATTCATAAAGCGGGCAGTATTGGTCGGCTCCCAGAAAATCTCGCGGTTGTCGCGCACATCATGACCCACCAGCACTTTCAATGGCCCATCAGATACGGGAGGAGCTACCACTCTGTCGGCGCTGTCCTCACCCGCCTGCTGATAAGTGCCATCAGTATCCGCTACATCAGCCCGCTCTTCTGTTACTTCAATGGCTTCTGCATAATCGGTCTCGACTTCCTGCGCTGACTGCTGACGACGGCTATCGATCACGATTACATCCGCAGTGGTCTGCATTACCACCTGCGATTCAGACCCAGCAGCAATATCCGAGACAACTTGCGTATGCGCAGCAGACTGTGGGGTGAGGAAGTATTTCTCTGGCAAACGTGCCAACGAAATATCAGCAGGTCTACCCAGCATCTCTTTCAGTGGGCGCCCAATGGTATGCCCCATCAGACTCGCCGGTATTTCAATCTTCAGAATGCTATCAACAACCTGAGCTGAGGTTTCCAGACAGCTACCCCCTTCCAGGTTGGCGACCACAAAGCCCAGTGGGTAATCATCCAGCTCACCAAGCTGATAATTGCCCTGTAGCCATTGTTCTTTCTCGGCCATCAACTGGTCGAAGTAGCCATCAGGATACACGCGGTACAATAAATATTTATCCACCTGAGCCAGTGCCTGGCGCACAAACAAGCTCCGGTACAAGCGATGGGCCAAGGTATCGTCTGACAACAGATCCTCTCGCAGATAACGAGACAGTTCTCGCGCCTGCGCGATGGCTTTGCTGGCGTCATAGTTTTTGCCCGTTTTTACTTCCAACGGTAACAGATACAGTTGCTGATTTTTAAAGCCGACAAAGAGCACATCATCAGAGATGGCACCCGACTTATAACCCTGCACATTGCGAGAGAACTCAGAGTCGTCAATCTTCAGGCCGATATTACCCGCGACGCGGATCATCTCCGCAACAGATACCGGCACCCAGGTAATATCAGAACCAGCCAGCAGGCAGCTGACATCTTTATACGCCGCCAGAATACCTTTCTTCTCTTTACGCAGGGTCTGACGGTCTGTAATCATCTTCAACAGCCATTCACCATTGAAGGCGTTGAATTCGGTAATCAGCCCGCCTTTATCGCGGTTCAATACCCTTTCATAGAGCTCAGTCTGCCGGGTAACGGTGATCGCGTCATAGCTAGCGGAACTGGTGTACTGGTCGGAGTAGTGAATCAGCAGCATATTTCGCTCCTGATGGAAAAACTCCAGTGTGACTTTCGGGTCAATAATGGTGGTCCAGACAGAACTGTCATAGGAACGGTTCAGCTGGGCGCGGAAAGCTTCATCAACTGCCAACGCAATGGCGCTATTATCGCGATATTCTGCAGTGCTCTCCCGTGCTGGGCGCAACATACGGCCCAGTAATAGTGCAATCTCTACCGCAGGCAGACCATCTATAGCGATGTTGTGTAAGCCAAAACCGGTCAGATAGTTATTCTGTTCAGAAGAAGATGCCTCACCACTGATCAGGCCATCACAGGTCACACCGGACAGTTTTTCTTGCGGATTAACATCAATTACCTTCACCTTCTGGTTATTACGAAAGAAGGTCAGATGAGCATAAGCCTGTTCATGGGTCTCTTTATGGGTGAACTTGCTGTACGTCAGCCGGGTGCGTAGAAGGTCAACCACATTATCGGCGTATTCGCGTTGCTTGCCCTTATTCAGCCCGTAACGTTCTTTAATCTGATCATAACTGGCAAGATCAGAAAAACGGTCAAATTCCGTTTGACGGTAACTTTCGTCATAAAGATTTACATGGATATTAAAGCTATCTTCATGATGACGCTGGATGTGCTCAACCACACCCAGGAACAGCTCATAATTATCATGATTGTTCACCGAGTTGATGGTCAGTGTTGGCCGGGCTTTAGCCGTACTCTCAAGGTCAAACAGAGGCTCAAAAGCAGCAGCAAACTCGCTGATTTTGTCCCGCACCAAACGCACAATATAGCTGTAGCTGGTCTCTTCATAAGGCACACAACGCAGCCAGAAACTGTTATTACTGTCAGCGTTGACATAAGAGAAGCCGTGTTTTGCATCAAATATAAACGGCAACAAGCCTTGCGGGTTCAGCCTCTCAAGGGTGATAGGCGGCAGGCTTTCAAAGCTCTTTTCACTCTCTTCAGATTGACAAAATTCAGTAACAAGCTGGTGATAGTAAGCCAGTATCAGTGGGTGATAAGGGGTAATAAATTCGGCACAGGCCTCCTGACGGTGACCCACCTGCAACGGCACATAACAGAAGCCCAACTGCACCATACGGCGAGAAGCTGCATCCAGATATTGCTTCTGCGGCACCTGACGCAAGAAATCCAGGTACGCGGTAACGACGGCGTTTACATGCTCACACCAGCGGTCATCCCAACACACCAGCGACGGTAAACTGTTCTGTTGTTCCAGATAGTCAAACAGCCCGCTGTAAGCAGCGGCAAGTTTTGGGGCAATGGTTGTCAACTCTGACAGAGTGAAAACATCATCTGTTTCAGCACCTTTGTATAACGTACGCTGCTCCAGCAAAGATGCTTCCTGCTCCAGCAACGCACGTTGAAAATCCGTCAGCCGCGATTCTTTATTTTCGATATACACCCGCCGTTTACTGCGGTTGTATACCCCCTGCAGACCAGCATTCATCATGTAGCGGATGCGGCCGGTATCCAGCAGCAAAGGCAGCTGCAGAATATCACTTGGAGCAGCGCCTTCTACTTCAAAAGTCAGGCTGGCACGCCCGCTCTGCAAGATAAAACCAATCTGATCAACTTCATTAGCCAGCTGGGTATAATCCACGGCCTGGAAGCTATTGGCTTGCAAGGTATCACCAGAGTTTTCCAGCACCTCGACTGACTGTTCTCTATTACCCGTAAGCTGCAGGCTTGTTTCCTGGCTCTGCAAGGTAATCAAAGACTTACGAGGGTTTATCAGAAAGCTGTTTTCAAACGCTTCTGTATTAAACCAGCCTTCTTTTACCACCAGGCAGTTGAACTTGTACTTCTCAGAAGTTTTATTACGATCTAGCGCAATCAAAAAGAAACGAGGCTCACTATCAATTTGCCCGGTGATGGTAATCGTGGATCTAACGGAGCCACCTGATACCGAAAATTCATTCTGATAGCCCTTCTGGGTCAATTTCACTTCAGCCTGACGAACTTTGTCTCCACAGAACTCAAGAACAAGATCAAAGTCTTCTCTGTCCGGACTGACACTCAGCAGCAAATGACGGTTTTTCTGATCTGCTTTGCGATTACTTTTAACGCGACTAATCAGTTTACCAGCCAGGCTACTTTCTGACTCGATATGCAACTCCTGACTACGGTTACTTTCCTGTTCAGTCAGAACGACGGAAAGCTCTAGCGTTTTCCACTTTTCCAGATCGTCTTTTGGAAAATGTTCTTTGATAAATTTATCGCCCATCAAGGGCAAATGACCCGCTAACTGATCAGGGTAGTGTTCAACCACTTCACTGATCTCTTCAAACAGTTTACGGTTTTGATCCAACCTCTTACGAATCTGCTTACGATCATCATCCATACGCAGAATCTGATCATCAGGCAGCAAACCAATCTCATCGAAGTCAATACGGCCATCATCAGCAACAGCCTTATACAGCGGCTCAAAGCCAAACATGCTGCTACGGTCTTCCATGATCAGATCAAACTGATATTCCAGCAGCTCATCAGACAGCGCCCGGCTACCAATACCCTCACCTTGACTAATCAGTTCAGCCAGTGCTTGCTTGATTTGTAGTGGGTTATAAACACCACTTTCAGCACTGACATCACTGGCACTGTTAATCAGTGTGTCCAGCAGGCTGTTATGGATAACAAACAGAGCGGTATGTGAGAATTCACCCTGCTGACCCGCGACCTCATCACGCAGATAGGAGATAAAATTCTCAGTGTAACCAGACGCTGACGCTGCCTGGTCATCATTGTGCAGCACTGGAACCAGCTTGATATCACCACACTGCAACGCAGTCAGTTCAGTATCACCGGCCATCAGTGTCAGCGTTTCAATGCCCTCAACCTGTACATTCTGCAGTGCATGATAGAGGCGCACACTGTTGTCAAAACTGGGGGAACGAAACTGATAACGGAAACCAGCAGTAATATTCTGACGGGCCCAATTAATAAAATGCTCAGCCAGAAATGTCTCAAACAGTTTTACGGACATACACTGCGTCTCCACTATCACTCATTCGTTCTACATTCCCCATACGCTCGAAAAACTCAATCAGCGCCTGCTGGGACTGTTTATCAAAAAAAACGCCACGGGCTTTAAAAGCATCAAGCAACTCATGGAAACGCAATTTTTCATTATCACCAATGGCCAAATTAGTTAATAAAGACAGGTAATCCTGGTTCATCACCAGTACCTTGCCACTACGACCACGGGAACGGACAAACGTGCTGCACAGGAACTCTTCGGTATAACTGACAAACTTACTATTAGCCGAAGCACGAGTGCGCCCTTTTTCAAACTGCTTACAATACAGTTTGAGCAATTCACTTAGCCAATACTCTGCACCTTCGCCTTCTACCGGTGATGGGTAATCACGATTCTTTGCAAAATCAATCGCAAACTGACGTAATTTTTCAGCATCACCAGCTACCAGCTTCTGTTTGAGATACCACAGCGGCCGTAGGCGCTCGTTCTGATTTTCATCAACATGCTGCAGCGCTTCATTGGCTACCAGATATGGAAACAGGTCTTTCAGCTGTTCAAATACTTTTCTATGTCCGTACTGGGTTAACTGGCTGCGTTCTTTACTGGCGACTTCATGCTCCATGATAAAGTATAGCGGTCGTGCTTTAGGCACATCTGTCCAACCGTGAATATTCAGACATAACTGCGCAGTATAAAGGTAAGCGTACAAGCGCAGGAACTGTTCTAACTGCTCTAGCATATAGTCCGGCTTTGTTGCCAAAAACTTAGCATCTTGCTGAAAGGTATCTGACAGAAACGGTAACCAAGCTCGCTCTCCCGCACCAGGGCGATACTTTTTTGTATCCAGTGTACGTAACCCCAAATCCTGCAGGGTTCTAATCATTTTTGTATCAAGAAAGTGACTGCTACCGTGATTACTTTGTTCTATATAGGCGCCTTGTAGCAGGCTGGAAAACAGTCTTCCCAAGCGGTTTTTCGAAGCACTGTCTTTAAGATTATCCAATTCAAACAGCAGACTTTCAGGTGTCAACTGATAAATCGCATCTTCACCAAAATACATCGTTTCCAGATGAGGCCAGAAATCTTCATCATCCAGCACACTTAGAAACTCCTCTTTAGCTGCTTCTTTAAAGGCATCCAATCCACCAGATACAGGCTGGCGACGATACAAGTCACGTACAAAAACGGCTTTGGCAACATTCCAGTCATAAGCATCTTTACTGTCATTGGTGCGTACAGGAAAGTAGCTATTTAGTCGGTTATTCTTCTCAGGCTTTAGTGTTTCTTTAAGTACGGAGGTCTTCATAAGCCGCTTACCCGGATCTCTTCATCTGCAGTCTTTTTAAGGCGGAAATGTTCTTCTCTGCCGCCCTGTTTAAACAGATGCAACGCGGAAGCTTGACGGGCTTGAGAAGTAATATGGTGTACTAACTCATCCAGCAGTACGATACTATTTTTATCATGACGGTTAGGGCGATAACCATTTACTATTCGCCACATCAAATCAAGCAGATTGATTGTTACCGGCACAGGCTTCAACGCAAACTCACCCACTCCAATACGCAAGTTAAAGAAGGATTGGTCAGCATTATTATCTTTCTTGATTGCCGGGTATGAAACGCTCAACTCAAGCTCAGCAGCAATCACATACTCCCCCCGTGTCGAAATAAAGAACTCATCTTTATTCAGTTCAGGCGCATTACGGTTAGCAAACCGATTGATTGCCGCGAACACCAGGTCAGAATAAAAGCGCCTCAGAGCCTGCTTCTGCTTTGAATCACCATCATACTCACGATGTAGCCGCCAAATTTGACAGTACGTTTGCCAGACGGCATCCTGGAATGGCTCAGAAAACTGATTTAAAAAGCGGTTCTCGGTGAAAAGACGGCTGTGACGTACAAGGAAAAACAGACGAAGCTGAGACGCCCCCCCCAACGCAATATCAATACCCAATTTTTCACTTAGCATCTGATTGAAGCGTTGATACTCGTTGTTCTCAATACCAATGCGCTGCTCAACCAGAAAGCTGTCAACTTTCCGATTACGCAGGATAGCTGGATCAAAATCTTCAAGTGCATCCAATAACTCGTTGTCCCCGCCACTAAATAGATTATCAAAGATATAACCAGGGCCTGTCAGAATGCAGCAGATAAAATCCAATAGCATTCGTGCGGTTATAAACTGATCTTTGCGCACACGGGCTTGAAACAGCAACTCAACAATCACTCGCTGCACAGGTTGCAGACGCAATAATCGGTAATTAGCGCACAGCTGCCTTTCACCTGCATCTTGAGTGCTCAGTTCAAAAGCTGCACGAAACGGATTGTGCTCAGTATCACGAACGATTTTATCCAGTAAGCCTGAAAAAAAATCAGACTCGACCTCATTTTCTTCAATACGGAATTTCGGAAAAGCCTCGAAATCAAGAAAGCCGATATTGTCGACCTGGGTTTCCTTCTCAATAAGGAAACGCGCAATTGCCTTACGTATTTTGAGGTGGTCACGGCTACCATCCTGCTGATAATTGCCCAACATGCCGATATTGATACCAACCACCAGCGGTACATTAGCCTGCTTCGTACGAGTGAATCGTTCGTCTAATGTTTCAATTGCTGTACTGGAAGCAGAAAAGCTATGAGTCGCATCCAGGTGAAACCTGATGTGCCCATATTCTTTTTCACAGCGTGTCAGTATTTCTGACTTACCATCACCACTACTACCGCAGAGAAAAAGAATATCACCCGGCCGGAGAGTGCTCAGCTTGTCACGAAATACGCGTTCGATTTCGGTTTCAACATATAGGTGATTTTTCAGTGCCTCGAATTCAGGGTCTTCAAAAGTACCCTGAGTTCGTACTGCATAGGGGGATGATTTTGACAATACCCTGAGCGCGTTACTGAGCTTCATTACAACTACCATCTGAACAGGCTGAGCGTTAACAGGAGCGGTAAAGAAAGAGATACAAAACGTATGGCGGGGTTTACTGCCGAACGGCTTTTTAAACCGCACTCGTCCTCTGAGCACTTTACTCGTCCTGAGAAGACGTTAGCCTAATGCATCACAAGAAAAAGGTATAGTGACCCGACGCACAGGAAAAGTGATTAATGCAATACCTGCCAGGACGGATGTTTAACCACCACCGTCTGCCACCAGACACTCGCCCGGTTCAGACAGTCTTTGGCATTTTTTTCTAACAAAAAAACGTCCAGTTGCAGTGGTTCTGCCAGTGTGCGTAATTCAGCTACCGATACCGGGTACATGGGGCGCTCGGCATCTGTGGGGCCATGGCGTAAGGTGATCACCAGCCATCCTTGCGGAGCCAGTAACTGTACCAGGCGTTGCAATGCCGGTTGGCGTTGCGCCACGGACAGGTGCATCCACACGGCAGACAGCAGTATCAGATCATATTGCTCTTGCAGGCCTGCCAGCTCTGGCAGACGGGCATTGTGCCAGCAAATAGCGCCATTATCCGGGTGGGTTTCAGCCTGCTGGCGTAGCGCTGCTGCGGGTTCCACGGCGGTTACCTGCCACCCCTGCTGCTGTAACCAGCGCGCATCCCGGCCACTGCCCGCTCCGGCATCCAGCACTTTGCCGGTAGATATTTCTGCCAGCAAGGGCAACCAGCTTCGATGCACCTGTGCAGCATCCAGGCTGTCGTACTGCGCGATTACAGCCTTGGCCTCGCGGTAGTAATAACTGATTATGCGGTCTTCAGGGTCAACCATGGCATACCTGTATCTAATGTAGAAAAGTCTGCCAGCGTACCAGAACCGGACACGGCTATGCAGGAAAGACGCCTGGCAACCGCGTATAAAAACCGGCTATTCCCGTCCTGCTGCCCGGCCCTGAAAGCAAAAAGCCGCCCCTGCAATCAAGGGCGGCTTTTAATTACCAGACGTGAAACCGTTCAGCGCATTACGCTTTTTCTGCTTCCTCGTCTTCGTCCTCTTCTACCGGCTCGAAGTCATCAGACTGTTCGTTCAGCAGCTTATAGGGGTTATCAGAGTTCAGCAGCTGTTTGCCTCGCTCAGTCGGAAACTCGACATCAATATCCACTACGCTGCCATCACGACAAACGTTAATGATGGTATCCATGCAGGAGCTGAGCAGCGAATATTTCTCATCCGGTGCAGCGATGATGGTTTGCAGGCCCAGGTCGCTCATAAAGCCCAGCGAGGTAACAGTGTTCTCAGAGTCCAGTTTGTTGAACGCTTCATCGAATACCGACAGGCTCATACCACCGATTGGCTGGCCACTGCTGCCTTCGCGCAGGCGATAAGTGGCACCCAGCGCAGCAGCCATTGCTACGTAGAATGGCACCTGGTGCTCACCACCGGAACCGGTTTTGATACGCTGGGTCAGCGTGGTCTTGCGGTTGCCGTCCAGATCTTTGACGACCAGTTCGAAGTTGTAGAAATTACGGTAGTCCTGCAACAGACTGCTTTCGCCTTCATCCTTGAGCACATCGTGAATCTTGGCCAGTGCTTCCTGATGCGGCTTGTTACCTGCGTTGGCCAGATCAAACAGCGAGCCGACATTGGCCTGGTCCATACGGGTGTAGGCTTCTACCAGCTCCAGAATATCCTTGAGTTCCGGGTTGGGCATCATTTCAAAGCTGTACATTTCGCTGTGAAATGGACGGCCTTTAAGGTGCTGGTTCAGCTCACGGATCAGTTCACGAATTTTGTTGATCTGGTCATTCAGGTGCGCCACAAAATCAGAACGGAAAGATGTTTCCGCTTCCTGACGCGCCATCTCTGCCTTCTGGGTGTACTGGGCCAGTTCAGATTCCGTCAGTACGGCAATGGTCTGCTCAACGAAGGCTTCCAGTTCTTCGTGGGTTGAATCTGCGCTGATCTGGTCAATACCCTGATGGCTCAGGCCACCGCCATGGTAACGTGCCTTATACTGGGCAACCGCGTCACGTACGCCGTTTTTCTTACGCTCATGCAGTGCCAGCTCAGCCTGTGCGCGTTTGGCAGATTCAAAGATAATCCGCTCCAGCTCGCTACTGCAACTTTCTTCCAGATAATCACGTTTTTCCTGTGCTGACTGGCCATCAAAATCAGATTTGCCTGCACAGACCGCACGGGCAGCGGCATGTTCTTCCAGCTCCTGCCCCAGCACTTCCAGCGCGGCGCTGTCTTTAATCATGGAGGTACGTGCTTTCTGCAGTTTCTCCATCAACGCTTTCTGGTTGTCTTCGGTCTCTTTCTGTAATTCTACCAGCTCGGTGATACGGCTCTGAATACCGCTATCATCCTGATTACGAATGTCATCAATCGCCTGACGGTTGCCGTCCACTTCCATCATTAACTGTTCGCGTTGTTGAACCAGATCGAAAGTACATTCTGTGGTACTGGCCAGACTGGTGGTCAGGTTGATCAGCGCATCACGCAGTTTCTCCAGGCCTTCATGGGAGCGCCCCAGCCGGGTGAACTCATCCATCATCTCGTCCATCTGCTTGCCCTGTGCGGCCAGCTGATCACCACGACGGCGGATGCCCATAATCGGTTGCTGCTCATGGATAGCGGTAGTCGAACCCTCCCCCTGCAACATGCAGTCGTAAGTCAGCGCACGCTCATGGCGCAGCAGCTCAGCCTCGGTTTCAACTGCTATCACACCGCCCAGCGCCCGGTTCATGTAGGCACGGGCATGCGTGTCTTCAGTGTCGATAAACTGTGCCAGCGAGCCCGGTTTGAAGCGATTCAGCCAGTCCTGAGAACGGGTGGTATTGATGATACGACAGCCCTTGAGGTGGCGGCCTTTACGACGGTAAAGGGTGATCGCCTCTTTTACCTGGCTCGGGTCAACAATCAGTGCTTCACGGCGCGCGCCCAGGAACGACTCAACCGCGATACGCCATTTATCATCGTTGATATCCACCAGCTCACAGATTGGCATCGATTCAATACCGTACTCGGCCAGCAGCTGCATCAGCTCCTGAGTGTTACGACGTACCGGTGCGCGGCCCTGCTTCAGCTGTTCAACAGCGCCCCGCTGATGCTGAATTTCGTTACGCAATTCATTGATACGAATAACCGAGTGTTCGTAGTTACGAGCAATCTCACGACGTACAGTATCAACCTGCCCTTTCAGGGCGTTAATAGTATTGTCCACTTCTACCGGCGCTGCGGGCCAGGTATCCGCAGTAATATCCTGGCCACTGCGCCACAGTTCTACCGAGTCACGCACCACCGGAATAAAGCTTTCGGGTAACAGATTCTCATAGTTGGCAAAACCGACGGTGCTGCGCAGCAGGTTGTAGATACCCTGCACTTTTTCTTTAACGCCATTAAGCTCATGCTGTTTGGCATCAATATTGGCTTCCAGCGCCTTGATCTTATGGGCCGAGTCCGTGTTATTGAGCTGTGCGCGTGTCTCGGCCAGGTCCTGCATCACCCGATTAAGCTGGCCGTTGCACTTGTCCAGCTGGGTCTGCAACTTTGTCTCTTTCTTCTCGTTCTTTTCCAGTCGCTCCGCTGCTTCTTCTTTTTTCAGATCAGCATGTTCAAAACGGCTTTCATGAACCACCCATTCATATTCCACCGCATTGCGCAGGTTACGCTGGATGCCGCCACACATTTCACGGACTTTTTCCAGCTCATCAATGCGGGTAGAAACTTCGCGGGTTTTCTCCTCCATGGTGCGGTATTCATCGAGGGACTTACGGAAGGCCCCGACATGGACAATATTTTCGTCCAGTACGAACTCACGGATAAAACGGGTCGGGCTGTCGATCGGTACGAAACGCAAAGCGTTTTTGAAGTTTTTCACAAACTTCTCATCGTCGTTCGGCATGCTCGGGTCATGGCTGAGGTGCGTCACCATATCGCGGATAAAGCGGCTGGCACGTTTTTCCAGCACCATATCCGGGCACTGCTCCAGCAAACTGGCGCGTACATCGGTCCAGGCTTTTGGCATCCGGCCGCCACTTTTCTGGACGCTGAAATCATCCAGGCTGACAGAGAAATCCGGCAGAATAAAACGACCCAGTACATCTTCATCAGCAGAGGCAGTAGAAGCGCTGATTGCAATACCAATACAGCTCTCTTTTGCGGTTTCAGTGTCAAAGAAACTCAGTGCCATATAGCTCAGAGAGTCTTCACGAACCATCGCCTTTTTGCCGCCACCGTCCAGAAAACCCAGACAGTAGGTACGCAAGCTACGCTCACTCTTTTCACCGGCCGATGCGTTAAAGCTCATATGGCGTTTATGGCCGCCCATCAATACGGTCTGGATCGCATCCAGCAGGGAGGACTTACCGGAACCGTTCGGGCCAACAATCGCAACATTGCCCTTAATCGGGATCTCGACGGCACCAAGCACATACCAGTTGACCAGTACGATTCGATTAAGCTGTTTCATCTCAGTTCAGTTCTCCAGCGGGCGTATCAGTGTCATGCTGTGCTGTCTCGCCAGCGTTATCTTTCTCGTCGCTGGCCGGTGCTTCGTCAGCCAATTTGTCACTAACCTGCATGTCTGCGTCTGCAAGGTCGCTATCTACAGCGGCAATATCTTCACCCGCATCATCAAGCGCCAACTCAGTCTGCACAGCGGGCTCTGCTGTCGTCTCTTTATCTACAGCAACATCATCATCTACAGCAACATCTTCGCTACCAGCTTCAGTGTCAGCCTGCTCAGTGTTTTCAGCAGGCATCTCGTCAGGGGCGATTTCGTCGCTACCGTCCGGGCTTTCCAGTGCGGCTTTCTCTTCCGGGGTTGTTTCAGCCAGCGCTTCCAGCTGGCGAATATAATCCTCTACCACCACCTGGCGAATAGACGGATTGATGCGCAACGGAGCATTTTTCGGGTCGGCTTCGTTTGGTTTACCACGTTCAACAATGCCGTGACGGGAGAACAACGACATGATCTCCTTCAGGCGGGTTTCGTTAGGGATCTCTTTGCCCGTCAGGTTTTCATAGGTGGTCAGCAGTTCGTCAGTGCTGCTGTAAGCACGGCCATCTTCCACCTCGAACGCTTCCAGTTTTTGCTCGTACTGCTGACGCAGACACAGCAGCAGCAAAGATTCGTCCAGACGCAGTTTCATCTGACGCTGTTCACCCTGCGGTACGACCCCCAGGTAGGCTTCATCCGGCTGATAGAGGAATGACCAGCCAATCGCCTCAAACAGGTTGCGGAAGTAATCCACGTGGGATGCAATCAGAAAGTAGCTGTCGCGGTGCCCGGCTCTGTCGGCATACAGGAACTGGCTGGTCAGCAGCAGATTGGCGGCATGAACAAAGTCATCCGGCTGATATTTATCGGAACGTGCAGCTATTTTCTGCAAATCACCAAGCATTTATTGCGTCCTCTGAATGACAAAATCGCGGCACTCGACCACGTCGGCCACCTGTATATAGTTATCTCTGAACCGCACTTCGTAACGGTCTGCCGTTTTACGCCCCTGTTTACCCAATGTGGCCATGTGGCGTACGTAACTGAAGCAGATGTAATCTTCGATGCTGTTGATCTCGAAGTCTTTTGCTTCAATCTTTTTGCGGCCCCGCAGCTGGCGTTCAATAAAGTCGCCAATCTTTTTCGGTGTCACTTCCCGTCGTGCCTTGTACTCTTTGAACAGCTCTCGCAGCATCAGCACTTCAGGGTCGATTTCACTCTTGCGAATTACCTTCGGCTCAGCAATCACACGACGTTTAACCGGGGAACGGACACTGCCCGGTGACATAAAGCGGATACGATCCAGCGTATCAATACGCGGCACAGCTTCATCCGCCCGACCATTCAGGTTAGAGATCGCACGGGACAGACGTGCAGCCATACCTGGCGTGGTCTTGTCCATGTAGCGCACAGTGTCAGCGACACGCTTCTCCAGCCGGTAACGGAAGTCGTCAATCGTTGCCAGCCGCTGATCAACCGACTCGAAGATACGGATGATGCGGTTAATATGCTGATACACCATCGCTTCAGCATCGACCTGCTCAATATCAAACTGTTCCTGATAATGGGCGATCAGTTGTTCCAGCTTAAGCGGATCAAACTGCAAGTCACGCAGCAACGCCAGAATCTGACGACGATAGCGGAATGGGTTATTGCGGGTTTTCAGGGTCTTGTAGTCAGACACCAGAATATGTTCAACGAAGTGCTCGAAGAAATTACGAACAATTTCGCGGGCGTCACTACTTTGCGCCAACGAAATTTTCAGCTCACGCAGGCCCAGCATCATGTCGGTCAGATGGGCGCTGAAATCTGCCGCAGTCTGCGCCGCTTCTGCCAGTGTCAGGCCGCGGCCAACCGGGTCATTCAGGGCTGCTTCCAGTGAGCTGAGTACATTCAGTACCGCACCACCGTAAGAGCGCTTCTCCAGATTAGCGATGGATACCAGCGTACGTAGCAGGAAACTGACCGACGGTGACAGCAGCACAAAGGTGCGGTAAATCCGCTGCTCTTCTTCCAGCCAGCCGGTATCTACCAGACGACGGTAGATACGACTGGCATATTCAGACGCAGAGCGTGGTTGCTCGTCGCTGTCGTCACCTTCCGGCACCCAGCGCCGTACGCCCTGGCGTACCACGCTCTCTTCAATGCAGGAGCGTACCTGGTCACGGGGAATAAAAGGGTCGATCAGATCTTCATCAAAGAACTGATCTGCCAGTGCCAATAGCACCGACTGATAGATATGTCTGTTCTGGCCGGATAAGGGCGTGAACAGATCATCTGGAAGCTTGTTGAACAGCATCTTGGGCGATTCCGGGCAGTGCAAGAGGCACGGTGTACAGGATAAAAGCGAGTAATTCTAACGAAAAAGCCCCCAGGATCGAACCATTTTCAACACCCCATTTCACTTACCGGGGCAATAATGGGAAATTTCTGCCTGATTACCGTGCAAAAATGGCAATTAATGGCAGTATTCTCTCGGGTGCTCACCTAACGGTGACATTCACTTAGCCAGGCATTCGCTTAGCGATAACGCTCAGGCCTGCGTCGTTTCTGCCTCTGGCAGTTCAAAACGATAACCCACACCATAAACTGATCGAATCAGCTCACTTTCACTGTAGTGGTTCTGCAATTTTTTGCGTAAGTTCTTGATATGGCTATCGACAGTACGATAAGACACCAGCCGATAATCAGTGTAGATCGCATTAAGCAGGTCATCACGACTGAACACCACCCCCGGGTTGCGACTAAAGTGGCTGAGCATACGAAACTCTACCGGTGTTAACTCCAGCGCTGCCCCTTTAATACGAATTTCCATTCGTACATCATCCACCTGTACAAGCGTTGGCGGAGGCATCAAGGGCTTGGCAGGCATCGCCGTTCTGCGCAGAATCGCTTTCACTCGTGCGACCATCTCACGCATGCTGTAGGGTTTACATACATAATCATCCGCCCCGGATTCCAACCCGGTCAGGCGATCATGCTCTTCAATACGCGCGGTCGCCATCAGAATAGGCACTCCCGATTGCTGGCGAATCTGCTGGCACAGTTCAAGCCCGTCAACACCCGGCAACATCAGATCAAGCACTACAAGGCTAGTCTGATGGCTGGCCAGCCAGGCCATCACCTCGTCTCCCCGGTACAGACAGTGCGTGGCATACCCAGCCTGTTGCAGGTATTCTGCCAGCACCTGTGCCAGTTTGACTTCATCTTCAACAATCAGCACATGCTGCATCGACTGCATGGACGACTCCTTCGCAATACCTTTCAATGCCTTTCAATTCCTTTCTAATGCCTTTCAGATTCATCACACCGGGGCCAGTCAGGCTTTCATCCTCAGCCAGGCCGTCAACAGCGATTTGTGCTGGCAGGCTGATAGCAAGGCAAACAGATAGTAATATTCAGCCCTCCGGTTGCACGGTTTTCTGCCTTTATCTGACCGCCATGGGCTGCAACCAGCGCACGACAGATGGAAAGCCCCAGTCCTGAACCGCCCAGCGCTCGACTGCGGGAGCGATCCACCCGATACAGACGCTCAAAAATACGTGGTAGTGCATCATCGGGTACACCGGGTGCACTGTCCATTATATTTATAATCAAACTTTCCGGTGTTGGCTCTGCGGTGCGACTCAGCCGTAAAACAACCTCTCCACCAGCATCGGTATAGCGCAGGCTATTTTCGAGCAGATTGGTCAGTAACTGGTTTAAACGCTGGTGATCACCTCGCAGATGGTAACGATGCTGGTTTTCAATCTGCATCGTTAGATGCAGTTCTCTTGCAGCCATTCTGGGGTGAAAGCGGTCATACAGCGCCTGGCACACGTCTGCCATATCAACATCATGCAGCTGCAACTCCATCACGCCCATATCCGATTTTGACAACTGGTGCAGATCTTCCACCAGCCGGGTCAGTCCACAGACTTCACTTTGCAGGGATGCCAGCCGCTGCGAGGTCGGTGGACGAATACCATCCTGTAACGCCTCAATCTCGCCGCGCAGTACTGCCAGAGGTGTGCGCAGCTCATGGGAAATATCAGACACCCACTGCTTGCGCATTACATCATCATGCTGCAACTTTTCCGCCATGCGGTTGAAATCTGCCGAGAGTTGCGCCAGTTCATCTTTACCTTCTACCGGCACCCGCACACTGAGATCACCGTTTGCCAGCACCCCCGCGGCCCTGGTGACGCGGGATACCGGACGCAGAAACCAGCGGGCCAGCAAAGCCGATACCAGCAGGCCCAGGAACACTCCCAGTACAGCAATCAGTGCAAGCTGTTTTTGCTGCTGTTCCACAAAGCGTTGCGCTAATCGGTCTGTCGCCAGCGCCTGTGGTATCACACCCAGCCAGCCAACGGTCTGGCCACTGCTCTGCACTGGCAACCAGCGTTGTACCTGGTCATGCTCGGGCTTGCCAAATACGTGCTGACGCTGGGCATCCACCAACGTCAGGCGGCGTTCCAGTGCCAACATCGTATGATCCGCAGGCGCAAGCTGTCCCGCAGGCGGCGGACGTCGATATTCAGGCGGTGGATGAAAACCAGGCGGTGGGCGTCTGCCAGGCCGGTGACCGGCTCCCTGAAATGGTAGTGCTTCAGAACGTAACAACTGTCGCCAGAGCCGGGGGTTGTTGTGCAGTCGCTGCCAGCTACCGGTTTGTTCAAAATGCCGGGCCAGTCTGTCAACGGACTGCGCGGCAACGGGGAGTTCACGCTCCAGCAGATAATCATCAAAACCATGACGAAAAGACAGATTGATCACCACCAACATCACCACTGTCAGGACAGTCAGAGTGAGCAGCATACTCAATAACAGGCGATAGAATATTCTGGAACGCAAAAGTAGTTCCCCCTCAGACAGGGGTGCCAGTGTACCCTGAATGACAACACAGAATACGCAGAGAGCCAGACACAAAAAACCGCCATTCAGAACGGCGGTTTTTGTCAGTAAATGTACGCACCTACAGCCAGACTACCACATTAAATCATCTGGAATCTGGTAGTCCTTATATGGGTCATCTTCATCCATTTCTTCTTTTTCGTGGTGGCTGACAATCAGCTCAGCATGCAGCGCGGCAACTTTGCGGGCAATTTCGCCCTCAAGTAACCAGTATTTATCTTCCTGACGTGCCACCGCCAGCGTACCTACCGCCAGCATTTCCAGCTGCTTTTTATCAACATAGATCGTTTTGATGACTGAACCATGGCTGAAGTTGTAGCTGACAGCCCCTTCTGCTGGCAACGGCTGACGATTTTTCTCAACAATCTGCCGGGCCTGCAGCTGCGTTTCTTTCTGACGACGTGCTTCTTCACGTTGCTGATTCAGTTCACGATCATGCGCAGCTTTCTCTTCACGCGCTTTCTGCAGCGCCTGCTGACGCACTTGAGCGTCAGACTGCTCGACTTTAGGTGCCTGCTTTGCCTGCTTGGCTTTTTTACGTTTCTGCTGTTTGGCGCTTTTTGCCTGCTGTTTGGTAGCAACGCCCATATTCAGTAGCTGATCCTGTAACGACCCGGCCATGATTACCTTTCCAGAGTTCCAGTCATTGATGCCGTCAACTATATCATAAGCCCCGACAACCATAAGCCCTGGAAACTGTAAGCTCTGGAAACTATAAGCTCTGGAAACCATAAGCCCTGAGTAGTCTCGCACACCGGAAAACCTCACCAAACGCAGCTATTGCAGCGACATATTGAAGCTTGATTCAGGCCTGACTGTATTGGTATTGAGAGGTTGTTATACGCACAAAGACTGACAAAAACATATTGACGCCATTCCTGGCAGCCTGGCATACTGTCAGGCATGAACACTTTCAGCCATGTATCAGCCATTTCGGCAAATGCCTCTCAGATGACTGCTCAGCGACGACGCCAGAGCACAATCACCTGTGTCTGGCATCTGAGTGTTTATATCGGGCAGTAACTGAATTTACGCCCCGACCAATTGCAAGCCGCAGGTTATCCCCTGCGGCTTTTTTGTTTCTGAGATGACCAGACTTTTCCCTGCCGTGGGGTGCCCTGTCACACCGACATACAGAACCCGATTAAAGGATTAAGACTCATGAGTTCATCGCTGCCAACAATGCAAAATGCTTCACCCACACAACCGTACACATCTACGGACACCACCTGTACCAACACCTTATCTACAGATTATCTGATTCCGGTTGCCCCACGGCCTGAGCAAATTTTTGTTGCAGGCCAGGGACATACGTTGATCGACCAGCATGGCTGCCATTATCTGGATATGGTGCAGGGCTGGGCCGTCAATACACTAGGGCACAGCCCAGTTCTGATTCAGCAAGTGCTGGCGGAACAGTCTGCCAAGCTGCTGAACCCCGGCCCTGGCTTTTATAACAAACCCATGCTGGAGCTGGCTCAATTACTTTGCCTGCACAGCGGGCTCGACCAGGCATTCTTTGCTAATAGCGGCGCAGAAGCCAATGAAGGCGCAATAAAACTGGCGCGAAAGTGGGGACAAAAGTATCGGCAGGGTGCTTTCAAAATTATCACGTTCAAAGACAGTTTCCACGGCAGAACGCTGGCCACTATGTCAGCCACAGGCAAAGCAGCCTTTGAGTCACTGTTCGAACCCAAAGTCAGCGGCTTTATACACCTGCCTTTTAATGATCTAACGGCTGTAGAACAGGCAATAGACAACCAGACCGTAGCAATCATGCTGGAACCAATCCAGGGTGAAGCTGGGGTGATACCGGCACAGCAAGCCTTCGTGAAAGGGCTGGAACAACTATGCCACCAGCATAATCTGTTGCTGATAATTGATGAGGTGCAAACCGGCATCGGCAGAACCGGTCAGCTATTTGCCCACCAGGCGCTGGGGGTAAACCCGCATATCATGACCCTGGGCAAGGGGCTGGGCGGCGGTGTACCCATCTCTGCCATGCTGATTGATAGTGAAATCAGCTGCTTCGATTATGGCGACCAGGGCGGTACATTCAATGGCAACCCACTGATGTGCGCTGTTGCGCTAGCAGTGGTAAACGCTGTACTGGAAAAAGATTTTATGGCCAACGTTAAAGCACGTGGTTATGAACTGGCCCATGCGCTACAACAATTGTCGCAACGGCATGGGCTAGGTGAAGTAAGGGGACAAGGCCTGTTGCTGGCTATTAATACTGGCAAACACAACGCACAGAAACTGGCAGAACAGGCTCTGGCAGCAGGGTTACTTATCAACGCTCCGCGGCCTGACACCCTGCGTTTCATGCCAGCTCTGAACCTGGGTAGCCAGCAAATCCATCAGGCTGTAGATTGCCTTGACCAGTTACTTGCTGGCGAGTGTGCCTAAAGCTGCCCCAGACTGAAACGCTCGCCAGCACTTTCAATTATCAGCTGCTCACCGGTTTCGCCCATTTCCAGCGTTGCCATTTCTACCAGCTGATAGAACACCGGGCGAGCAATCAGCCCCTCCATGCCAAAACGCACATGAATGGCGGGCTCCGGCTCGCCAGTCTGGTCATTAACATGCACGCGCAACGGATGGTCCGGCCCGGCACAGATATGATCACCCGTACTGCTGGTAAACCATAACTGCATACCCTGTTCTGTCTCTACCGCTTCCACAGCGGTGATCAGAAATGGCAGCCGGTCTACCTGAATACCTATTTTCTCAACCGGCGTTTTCAGAAAATAACGCCCCTCTTCCCGCCAGAGCACACGGGCAAACAGCTCAACCATGCGTTGACGGCCAATAGGGGTTCCCATATAGAACCACTGCCCATTGCCTGCAATACGCATATCAATATCACCACAAAACTCAGGGTGCCACTGGTCAACTGGTGGAAAGCCAGACTCCGAATTGTTTATCAGTTGCTGACTGAGTGTATTCAGGTCAAAAGCAGGGGTCGACAGAGCAATTTTTTCAGCATCAGATACAGACACGACGATTCCTTCCCATTACATCATTACCGCCAGTCTACGCTGTCAGCACAGGCCATCTCAAACCTTACCGCCGACTCCATTTCAAGCTGCAGATTAAATCTTCTCAATCAGACTGCAGAAACTTTCATCTTATAACCAGAACACATTAAAACAATTCATTGTTAGACTAGATCGCAATTAGAAACCTGTTATTTCACATGAAGCAAACATCGCAGTATGGCTCTGCTTCAGAGATACCCATTTCAGACTGAAGACCTGCACAATGAAATCTGATCTGCGCCAGAAATTTAATGACCCACAACGTGGTGTCTATTTTATCGGCACCTGCCCACCCAAGCTGGGCACCACTGACGAACAACTGGAAGAAATTTCCAGCAAGCTGCTGGCTCGCCTGAGCCACATCGACTACGACGGTCTGGTTGTTTACGACATTCAGGATGAAAGCAGCCGAATTGATGCACCGCGCCCATTCCCTTACCTGGAAACACATGACCCGCGCATGTACTCCAGTCTGCTGCGTGATAAAGCTCAACTGCCTGTAATCACCTACAAAAGTGTTTCCCAACGTAGCCGGGCCGACTTTGCGCAATGGCTACAAGAAGCCTCTACAGATTATGGCGTACAAGACCTGGTACTGGTGGGTAGCCCTTCTTCAGAGGGTGATATAAAGCTACCACTGAATGAAGCCTACCAGGCACTGCGTGACAGCGAACACGATTTCCAGCTCGGCGGCGTTACCATTGCGGAACGTCACGCCAGCAAAGGCAATGAACATGAGCGTCTGCTGGCTAAATCTGGCCAGGGCTGCGACTTCTTTGTCTCGCAGGCGGTATATAACCCTCAGGCAACAATTGATCTATTAACCAGCTATGCACGCAGCTGTCGTGACCTGGGCGTTGCGCCGAAACGCATCATTCTGACATTTACGCCCTGCGGTAGCGCCAAAACATTGGAATTTATGGAATGGCTGGGCATTTCCGTACCCGATGCAACCCGCTGGCGTATTCTGGATGCACGCGACCCACTTGCAGAGTCCATTCGTACCTGCCGTAACAGCCTGGAGCAAATTCTGGAAGCAGTAGCAGATTACAACCTGCCGTTAGGCCTCAATATTGAAAGCCTGACCAACCGGAAAGATGAAATTGATGCTTCAATTCGTTTGTTTAAACTGCTTAAAGCAACACTGGACCTTAAACTGGCAGAACAGGCTTTGTAACTACAGGCTTTGTAACGGTAAAAACAGACTGCATAGCAGTAATAACAGACGTCGTAACAACAAGCTCTGTAACAACAAGCTCTGTAACAGATAGCATCCGACTGCCAGCACAGACTGGCAGTCGTTAACACAGAGGCCTACAGAGCGGTCAAGTAGAGTTTCCATCCCTTCGTTTTCCCCATCTCTGAATTAAACCACCTTAATTGTGCGTGTTTTACTACCCACCTACCTCTAGCTCTGATTCACTGTCACAGCTCAATATTCCAGCATATCCAGCCGGTTAACACCCTATGGGGCAGTGCCCTTAATTTCATAATGGTGTAACGTCAACAGCGGGCAACTGTAAGCAACTTCGTATTATGATTTAGTAACAGATGCACGTTTACCTCTGAAACAACGCGACGCCAAAGCTACCGTAGAGTAGCTGCAGTATGCCAGATACAAAGCCTGACTTCGGGTCACAAGCGTTTATCTGGCAAAAGGGAAGCAAAACTCAAGATAGGATGAAATATGCGCTTTTTGAACAATCTTTCAGTCAGAAAAAAACTGTCTGTCATTATTTTTCTGCTACTGGGCCTGACCATTACCATGGAAGGCATAAATCTGCTGGAATATAAACATCAGCTTGAACAGAGTCGTATCGTTCAGTCCAGAGAGATTGTTTCCACGGCGCACGCAATCACCGATTATTATTACAGACAAAGCCGTAGTGGCACACTCGATACTGAACAGGCGCAACAATTGGCCCGCACTGCCATTGCAGCTATGCGCTATGACGGTGATAACTATATTTTTATTGGTAATTTACAGGGCGTTGTGGTCGAACACCCAATTACACCGTCACTCAATGGTAAAAACCTCAGAAACTCAAAAGACGCTAGCGGTTTCCTGTTTTTCCAGGCACTGGTTGATATGGCTCGCGCAGAAGGTAAGGGCGTTGTTCCGTATCACTGGGCACGGCCAGGCTCTAAAGAACCTGTAGCCAAAATTTCCTACGTGCAACGTTTCAGCCCGTGGAACTGGATCATTGTAACCGGTGTATACGTTGATGACATAGAACAGCTCTTTCTGGAACAGCTGTTGAAAACGGCTGCTATTTTGTTTGTTGGTATTCCCATCATCATGCTGATCGCGTTTCGTATTGCCCGCTGTATCACGGCCCCACTGGCTGAAATTACTACGGTTATGCGACAGGTTGCCAAAGGCAATCTGACAGGCCAGGTGCATAATAGTAACCGCGATGAACTGGGTACTCTGGCAAAGAATGTTAACCAGACTGTCGATGAATTACGTACCTTGATTCAGCAGGTGGGCAGCTCTTGCGTTCAAATTCGCGAAGCATCAGAGGGTGCAGCAGCAACAACGGCACAAACCTTTGCCGGCGTTAAACGCCAGCATGAAGAAACCGAAGCACTGGCAACCGCCATGCATGAGATGGCAATGACAGCTCAGGAAGTAGCGGACACAGCAGAACGCACGGCGGCCAGTAGCCATGATGCCGATGATGCCGCCCATGAAGGCAATCGTATCGTTGATACAACGATTGGCCGGATTAACGATGTCGCTGACGAAATGCAGCGTTTACTGGTAACAATCAGTCAGCTGGAGCGCGATACAGAGGAAGTTGAAAATATCCTCAACATCATCAGTGAAATCTCTGATCAGACAAACCTGCTCGCTTTGAATGCAGCGATTGAAGCCGCACGCGCTGGCGATCAGGGGCGGGGCTTTGCAGTGGTAGCTGATGAAGTACGCCAGCTGGCCAAACGTACTCAGGAATCAACAGAGCAGATTCGCGAGCTGAACGAGCGCCTCAAAAGTGCCTGCCATAATGCCGTCGCTATGATGAAAAACGGCCATGAACATACTCAGAACAGCGCCAGCAGTGCTCAGGATGCGGGTACTTATATCCATACCATTGTTGACCAGGTCAATGCCATTCTGGACATGAATACACTGGTTGCTACAGCCGTCAAAGAACAAAGCGCCGTGGCGGAAGATATGAACCGCAATATCACCACAATTTCACAGATTGCTGAAGAAACCAGCCAGGGCGCACACGAAACTGCAGAAACCAGTAAAGATCTGGCAGCGCTTGCCCGACAGTTGGAGAACCGGCTGGATGCGTTCAAGATTTGACCCCAAATTTCCCTGACCACCAGGCCCGACCGTTGTGTCGGGCTTTTTTATGCCGACAACATATTGCAAATTCCTTACACGACACAGATCATACAATGACATCCCCAATTGGTATAAAACTGTCATTGGGTGGAATACAAAAAATAAAAACCGCAGAAGACTGTGCCGGGAACCCGGCCAGATAATCTGCCAATACTGACCGTTTCTGGCCCTGCATCCAGTAAACATCAGAGCATCGTGAAATAGCAGTGCTTTGCAATAACGTCAGTGTATATGGAGCAAAGGTAGGGAACCATGCAACTCCTTCGAAACATGCCAGTGCGTCACAAGCTGGGATTTATCATCGTATTGATGCTGGGGCTGACCCTGGTACTTGAATTTATAAATGTCTGGGATTATCGCTTTCAGCTACAGAAGTCACGAGAAGTACAATCACGGGAGATTGTTTCAACCGCACGTTCTATTGTGCAACATTATTACAACCTTTCGCGTCAGGGCAGCTACAGCGAAAAAGATGCCAAGGCCGCAGCAAAAGCAGCCCTGGCTGATATTCGTTATGACAATACCAATTATGTCTTTATCTCAGACACCCGTGCACACCTTGTTATGCACCCCATCAAGCCTCAGCTTGACGGAAAGGATATGAGCACCGCAGCCGACCCGAACGGGTTCAGACTTTTCCAGGCCTTTGCTGACATTGCCAATAGTCAGGGTGAAGGGCGAGTCAATTATATCTGGGCCCACCCACGTACCGGCGAACCTGAACCCAAAATTTCTTATGTGCAGCTATTTAAACCCTGGGACTGGATCATCGGTACCGGTGTTTATGTAGATGACATTGACACCCTGTTTCGCAATCAGCTGATGAGTGCGCTAATCGCCCTGGCGGTCGTCGTGCCACTGATCGCTTACATAGCCATGATAGTGGTACGCGGAATTACCTCGCCACTGGATGAAATTAACCAGTTAATGCGCAAAGTGGCCAAGGGTGATCTGACCGGCCAGGTGCAGACACAGGGTAAAGATGAACTGGGCAAGCTGGCCCAGAATGTCAATGAAACCATTCAGGAGCTACGCACACTGATTGAGCATGTTGGACAATCCTGCTCAAGAATCAGGGAAGCGTCAGAGCAAGCAGCCAGCACGACACAAAACACATTTGATGGTGTGCGCCGTCAGCATGAAGAAACGGAGGCGCTGGCCACAGCAATGAATGAAATGGCCATGACAGCCCAGGAGGTCGCCAGTACCGCAGAGCGCACAGCCGCTAACAGTCATGATGCCGATGAAGCCGCCCATAACGGCAATAACATCGTAAACAGAACCATCGACCGCATTACCGACGTTGCTGACGAAATGCAGCGCCTGCTGGCCACTATCAGTCAGCTGGAACAGGACACGGAAGAAGTTGAAAACATCCTGAACATCATCAGTGATATTTCAGACCAGACCAACCTGTTGGCATTAAACGCAGCGATTGAAGCGGCAAGGGCCGGTGATCAGGGGCGTGGTTTTGCCGTTGTGGCAGATGAGGTTCGCCAGCTGGCCAAACGCACGCAGGAATCAACCGAGCAGATTCGCTGCCTGAATGAGCGTCTTAAAGGTGCATGCCACAATGCTGTCGCCATGATGAAAAATGGCCACGAACACACCTGCAAAAGCGCCACCAGTGCCGAAGAAGCCGGTAACTATATCCACACCATTGTCAATCAGGTCAACGAAATCATGGACCTGAACACCCTGGTGGCCAGCGCAGTCAAGGAGCAGAGTGCTGTCGCGGAAGATATGAACCGCAATATCACCACAATCTCACAGATTGCTGAAGAAACCAGTCAGGACGCTCAAAGCACCGCCCAAACCAGCAGCAGCCTGGCCGACCTGGCCAGACAACTGGAAAAAAGACTGTCCACCTTCCAGATCTGATCACTATCCAGATCTAGCCCTTGCGAATATCAGCAAGCCGCTCTGCTGGCCCTGGCCGCCAGCAGAGCGCCGACAACAATCGCAATGCAAGCCAGCAACAGATTGAGTTCCGGCTCTGCCATATCTGCTGCAATCAGCAACAGCACAGACAGTAGCGGCGCTCCATAGGCCAATACGCCAAGCAGCTGCAGGTTGCCATGCTTGACTCCATAATCCCATGTAAAAAAAGCAATACCAACAGGCCCTAGCCCCAACCCCAATACGCCCAGCCAGGCAATCCACTGTTGAGGCCAGACGGTTGTCTCTATCAACAAATGTATGCACCAGGCTAATACAGCTGTCACCCCACAAAACCAGCCAACGGTATCTGTCGGTACAGCACTGAACAGCCGACTGATAACAGAATAACCCGACCAGATCAGCGCACACCCGAATGCAGACAGATAACCGATCATATATTCCGACTGAAAACTGTCACCACCAATAAGTAACGCACAACCTGCAAACGCCAGCAACGCACCTGCCAAATGGCCTGCCCGAAATGATTCTCCTGGCAGCAACGCAGAAAACAGCACAATCAACAACGGCCAGAGATAAGCAATCAGACTGACTGAAACAGCAGGCGCATGGGTCTGCGCAATAAAGTAAAGCAAATGAAATCCCGCCAACCCACCCACACCGTTAACCCAGACTAACCAGGGCTGGCGCAGGTAACGCAACGGTGAACGCCAACGCCATATCCAGCTGATAACCATTGTCATAAACGCCAGCGTAAACGTCATCGCCAGTAACTGAAACGGCGGTACATCTCCTCCGGTCAGGCGTGTCAGTAACGCGAGTGCCCCCCATAACACAATGGAAATAGCTC
Organism: Marinobacterium sp.; assembly: GCA_025800125.1. GTDB lineage: Bacteria > Pseudomonadota > Gammaproteobacteria > Pseudomonadales > Balneatricaceae > Marinobacterium_C. The sequence continues at coordinate 2,442 of JAOXSF010000184.1, read as the reverse complement.
CAATCATGGTAGCCAGGCCGGTCTTTGCTGATGCAGTAACATCAGAGTGTATAGAAATTTCTTCGCTTCCTGATGCAGCAGCTTTCGCTGATATACCAATATTCACCACCGATAACCCCTTCTTCACCAACTCACTCGCAGCTGGAAACGGCATATATGTAATCCATGCCAGGCCCAACCCTACAAAGCAAAGCGTAAGCCTCGGGCCAGGAACTGTCTTTCTCGAGCTGGCACAAAAGTTTGCCGGACTGGCGTAATAACAACCGGTATGCTCTGTTTTATCTGAGCCCTCGATTGAAATAAACATCCGCCATTGTGAGAACGATCAGGGAGGGAAAATGACACCTTGGACAGCCGAACCTGTTCGCCAATGCCGAGGGGAGCGACCTGTATCCCGCTTCACGCGATCACTGAAGGCAGCCAGACTGTTGTAGCCACAACGCTCAGCAATCTGCTGCACGCTCAATTGCGTCTGCGTCAATAACCGTTGAGCCAACCGCATACGTTGTTGTTGCTGATACTGAGCAGGTGTGCAGTTAAGCGCCTGTCTGAATAGCGTACTCAGCTGGCGTGGACTGAGATGCACAACAGCAGCAACCTGCGCCAGCGTTAACGGCCTGGCCAGATGCGTATCAATAAACTGACAGGCAAGTATTACCCTTCGGTCATAACGGGCTTCCTTACTATATTGTTCAGTCAGCAACTGCACCAGCAACTCTGTCATCTGTTGCAAACTCTGAAGACTCTGCTCTCCCGCTATCCGGGGCGCTATCAGATCTTGCCTGTCTGCATTTCCTGATGACTGAGTTGTACCCGGCAATACCGGAAATTGTGATGAAGGTCGCAGCACTATAGCCATGAAACGGAGATACTCATGCAGTGTCGGCCCAACAGCAAACCAGGCTGGTATTGATGACAACACAGGCGTTAGCGCCAGTGGAAGATCCAGCACAAGGAAACAATTATCACCTTGTGCCGTCCAGGTATGCAGATCATGCGCTTCAATCAATACGCCTTGACAGTCCGATACAACCCCTTCATGGCTACGGGTGCTGACTTCCAGCGTGCCCTGAACGGGCAGGATTAACTGATGCCAATCGTGGCGATGACTGTCACCTTCAGTCTGGTAGACCCGCAGGTCAGGGATTGCACCGGTGGTATTTCTGGTCATAATTCAGGCTTGGTAAAGTAACGGAATATCTATTCAGGCTGTTCTGGGGCGAGTGCTATAGTTCTGCCGTATTATGATCTGCCATGATCAAAACGATGTGGAGCGCTGCCCAGTCAGCAAACGATGCAGTGTGTCAGCAAACCAGTCATGCCGACGCCCATAACAGGATAACAAACAGAGTGAAGCTGGAAATTCTTGGTTGCAGTGGCGGTATTGGCAAAAGCCTGAAAACCACAACATTTCTGCTGGATGAAACCCTGCTGATTGATGCTGGCACAGGTGTCGAGCAGTTAACGATGACACAGATGCTAAAAGTTCGCACTGTTATCATTACGCATGCCCATATCGACCACATTGCAGGCTTGCCGCTAATGCTGGCAACCATCTATGACCAGCATCAGCACCCTATTGACATTTATGCCCTGCCAGAAGTGGTTACAGCGTTACAGCAGCATATATTCAACTGGACAATCTGGCCTGATTACACAGTATTACCTGAGCACCAGCCAATTCTGCGCATGCATACAATCAACGTTGGTGACCAACTAAAATGCCAAGGGTATGACATTACGGCTTTACCAGCGAGCCACCCAACACCAACTGTCGGTTATCTGGTCAGACATGACAGTGGCAGCTTTGCCTTTAGCGGTGACAATGGATGTAATGACAAGCTCTGGCCTGTTCTGAACCACGAAAAGCCGGATCTCCTGATTATAGACGTTTCTTTTACTGATGATGTACAGGAACTGGCGCGTCTGAGCGGCCACCTGACACCATCACAACTGGCCCAGGAACTGGCGATGTTTAATCATTATTGCCCGATACGTATTACTCACCTGAAGCCCGGATTTGAAGACTGCATTATGCAGCGCTGCCAGCAGTTGATCCCCGAACGGGATATATCAGCCCTCCAGCATGGCGAAACCCTCATTATTAATCATACTCACCCTTCGTCCAGCCTGACCCTCACAGGCTCAATAACGCTTTAAGGGAACACCGTTGTTATAGAATTCTGCTGATAAGTCGGGCAATTGTCTGTTATGCCCGGTATCATAGCGCCTGCTGTAACTTCATCACGAGAGACCATCATGGCGCAGATTGGGCAATACAATACCCTCAAAGTCATCAAGGCACGCGACTTCGGCCTGTTTCTGGACGGCGGTGAGCTAGGCGACATCCTGCTTCCCAGACGTTATGTCCCTGAAGCCCGGATTTGAAGACTGCATTATGCAGCGCTGCCAGCAGTTGATCCCCGAACGGGATATATCAGC
>JAOXSF010000177.1 GCA_025800125.1 Marinobacterium sp. | reverse complement strand
CGGACACGGCGTCAGACCCGTGCGGCAGATGAGCGTCTGCGGGCCTGGGGTGAATGGACGGCGCGGGCGATCCGGGGCGAAGGTGGGTATATCCGTTCACTGGCCGGTGATTTAACCGGGCTGGGCTGCGGCGGTAGTACGAACCCTGATGCTAACGGAATGCCCGATGGTATTTTTGATACAGACAGGGCAGTGCAGCAGCTGACTGATCGCCAACGTGATGCGGTCGAAATGGAATATCTGCATTCTGATCTGTTGCAGGAGCAGCGAGCAAGACGTTTAGGGGTGGCTGTAAAAGCGTATGAGAAGCTGTTAAGCCGGGCGAGATTAAAAATTTTTCAGGCGCTCTATGTCCCGTCTGGTGGGGCTTGTAGCCGATTACTGAATCGTAGGTGTGAAAAAAGCGGTTGACGCAATGGGGGGGTGGGCAGTACCTTTGCTGCATCGTCGTATCAGTGCGACCAGATCAAGCCCGAGTTTACCGCTCGGGCTTTTTTATGCCCTGAATCTGGCGATCAACATACTGACTTAGCCCGGCCCTGTTATCAGCGCCGGGTTTTTTTGTGCCTGCGGGCAGGAGGGAAAAGTGGCTGGAGTCGCTACAGATCAGCGGGGGCCGCCTGCTGTATCAAGTGGTTTTGAGCGCCATGTGCAAACTGTGCTGGGGTTGGTGGTGGCAAGTCTGATTGGCTGGGTGGGCATGGAGGTGTCTGAAAGTGCAGAGCAGATTGCCCGGCTGGAAGAGCGGGTTGGGGCAATGTCTGCACAGATCAGTGATGTCGGTGATACCCGTGTTGCACTGCGGGCGCTGGAGGTGCGGGTGGATGCGCTGGAACGGCATGAGGGGAATCGGTAATGGAGCAGCAATTAGAGCCAGCAGCTGAGCTGAATTTTGAATGCGTTGATCACTTTGGTGCGCATGAATGGCCTGGTGATGCGCTGGCCCATGTTGATTCAGAGCTGGTGCTGGCGCTGGATGCCTTCCGTGATCGGCTGGGGCATGGTGTTGTGCCGTCGCCGGTTGTCGGTGGTTGGTATCGTCTTGATGGCAGTAAAACCAGTCGGCATTACGCTGTTGGTCGTCTGTCGGATGCCGGTGATGTGTTTCCGCGCTGTGATATTCGTAAGGCGTTGATGGTGGCACAGGGCTGTGATTGGTTTGGGGGTATCGGGGTGTATCTCGATACAACTGGGCCAAGTGGTAAGCCTGAGCCGATGCTGCATCTGGATCTGCGGCCTGGCCGGGTGGTGTGGCTACGCTATGAGGGACGCTATATCTACCCGCTGCGTTCAGCTGAGGAACTGTCAGAGTTCTGGCAGCAGCTGAGCGAGGTTAACTATGAAGCGGGTTAAGGGGTTGGCGCTGGCCGTGGCACAGGTAAGTGCAGTGGCAGATGTCAGTGCAAGTGCTGAGTAGCAGTGGGATTGCGGCCAGAAAAATAGGTTCTTCTGGCCGCTTTTTTCTATACGAGTCGCGAGATCGCGAGAGTCTCGCAGATGGGAAACTCCATGGGGGGTTATGATAATAACTGGCTGTTAATAAAGGGTTTTTCATGGATTTTGAATCGTTGAATGCAAAGGCATCTCAGACTGGGTTCGCTAAGTTGGTGGGTATTTCTCAGCCTGCTGTTAATGGCCGGGTGCAGTCTGGCCAGCTCCATAAGGGCGGAACCTACCGCGAATGGTTGCTTGCTTATGTTGATGATCTTCGTGAAAAGGCTGCTGGTCGTGGTGGTGAAGAGCAGGCCAGCGTTGCGCAGGCCACGGTGGAAGAGAAGCAGGTGAAAACTGCACTCAACCGGCTGGAGTATCACAAAGAACTGGGACGGCTGGTTGATATCGAAGAGGCCAAAGAGTTTTTAGGTGGCTGGGCAGCCTTTGCCAACCGCCAGTTTATGCAGGCGTTTGAACGCATGGTGCTGGCGATTGAGAGTGAGCACGGTATCGAGATATCGCCTGAATTGAGAGAAAAATATGCTGGAACTGCAACCGAACGAATCAGAGGCTATGTCGACAAACTTAGCCCTGGCTCTGGTGACGGTCGCGGCGATGTTCCAGCCGCCGAAGGAGCTACCAACGAAGGCGTTTCTGGAGTCTGAGTACCAGTTGCCAGACTACGGCGAATATGACTTTTACAACACGCCTTACTTTCTGGGCGTTGCGCTGGCGCTGGATGACCCCGAGATAGACGAGATCGTCCTGATGAAGGCTGCGCAGATCGGTTGGACCTACTTCCTGCTGGGTTACATTTTTAAGCGCATTGTTGAAGCGGAAGGACGGCCCTGCCCAATCATGATGCTGTTTGCAACTTCGCCAGCCGCAAAGCAGTTCCACGATGAAAAGTTAGTGACGGCTGTGTTGGCGACCATGGTTGTCGCGGAACGCATGGATGTATCCATGAGTCGCAAGTCGTCAAACCGCTGGGATAGCAAATCTTTTCCGGGTGGCTTCCTGAAACTGGTGGGTTCTAACTCACCGGGTAATGTGAAATCTACCTCGAAAGTGGGCGTGGGCGTTGTAGAAGAACCAGACGACACTTCTGATAACGTGGCGAGCCAGGGTGATGCGATTGGCTTGCTGGAAGAGCGCCTGAAGCGGTACATCGGTTCCAAACTGATTGTTGGTGGTACGCCGAAAGTAAAAGGGTTGTCCAAAACTGAGGAACGACTCAAGCGTACCGATCAGCGCCAGTTACCAATCGTCTGCCATGCCTGTGGCGACTCGCACTTGCTGAACTTCGATAACGTTGTGTGGAACACCGAGGCCAGAGAGACTGAGCACCCAATCTATGGGCGGTCTGACCCGTATTCTGCAATCTATGTTTGCCCACATTGCGGCGTAGAGTGGGATGACCATCAGCGTCAGGAAAATATCCGTAATACCTGCTTCAAGGCGTACAACGCTTACATCAATGGCGAGACGGAAGATAGTGGCTGTGGCTGGGTGGCCACGGCAGAGCGCGGTAACCGTGCAGGCTTTATGGACTTGAACGAGTTGTATGTCTGTATTCCTGGTACATCGCTTGGTGCTGTCGTTGATGATTACCTTGCGGCAAAAGCAGCGCTAGAGCGTGGTAACGATAGCTTGATGATCAAGTTCGTTAACCAGAAGCTGGGGCTTGCTTATGAGTACAAAGATGACAACGCCACCGCCGATGAACTGCGTGGCAAGACAGAAGAGTACCCAGAACTGATTGTGCCTGATCAGGGTGTGGTGCTGACGGCGGGCATCGACATTCAGCGTGATCGTGTTGCTATTACCATCCGGGCCTATGGTGCCGGTATGGAATCCTGGTTGGTCTACTTCGGTGAAATCTGGGCAGCGCGGGATATTAATGACAAGAATGACCCGGTATGGACAGAGCTGGACAGGCTGCTGTTTGGCAGTTATCTACATGCCAGTGGCGCATACCTGCGTATAACAGCGGCCAGCCTTGATACCAGTGACGGTATTACTCAAGGCTCCACTTATCACTATGTCCGAACCCGACAGGGAAAAGGCGTCAACCTGATGGCCATTAAAGGTGCTAAGAACCCGGATGCGCCGATGGTTGCCATACCGAAAAAGATGGACCTCAACGGCACTAAAACTAACGCGGACAAGTGGGGGCTGAAGCTCTGGAACGTTGGTACTCAACTGATAAAAGATCAGCTTGCCGGTAGCTTGAAGCTGACAGGCTGTGGGCCCGCTCGAATGCACATATATGAGTCTGTACGGCCAGATTATTTTGATCAGGTGACGGGTGAAGTGAAAGCCCCGGACAAAAATTACCGTGGAAAAATGACGTGGCAACCGAAATCAGGGCAGCCTATAGAAGCGTTGGACTGTGAGGTATATGGGCACCATGCCGCATTGGTTGAGAAACTGCATATCAAGAGGTTGTCCTGGTGGGAAGATAAACGCCAACAGTTGCTGAGCGTTGATCTGTTCGCAAACGATGAACCCGATGATCTGGTGATCAATATTGACCATCGGCCAGATGACGATGTGGTTACTCAGACAGAGCCTGACGCGACAGAGACACCGGCACCGGCGTTCAAAACTATCACAGTCAAATCACCTTCCAAACCTCGGCGATCAGTGAGTAACTCCCTGGCCAACCTTGGCCGTATGGCGAACGGGTAACTATGTATGGCAACACAACAGCAACTGGATGAAGCGCGGCAAGCGCTGCATCGCCTGCGCATTGGTAAACAGGCAGTCAAGGTACAGCGTGAAGGTAAGCTGGTTGAATACACACCGGCTGATGCCTCAGCGTTGGAGCAATACATCAAACAGCTTGAGCTGGCGCTAGGCCAGGGGGTACGGCGTCGTACCTTGGGGTTTCGATTATGAGCACACCGGTTGTTGAAATACTGGGCCCAGACGGCCAACCGCTGCGCAATCGTGCCAGCAGTTATCAGGGCGCGGGCGCAGGTTTCGGCGGCCAATTGCAAGACTGGCACCCTGTTACATCAACCGTTGATGCCGCGTTATTGCCCCAGCTGGACCTGGGCAATGCCCGTGCTGACGATGTTGTACGTAATAATGCCTTTGCCAGTAATGGTGTACAGCTACATATAGATAACATTGTTGGCCACCTGTTTCGGCTGAGTTACAAGCCCCGTTACCAGCGTTTGGGGATCAGCGAAGATGACGCCCGCGCTTTTGCCCGTGACGTTGAAGCCTGGTGGATGGAATACGCCGAAGACCCGGACGGCTGCTGGCTGGATGCCGAACGAAAAAGCACCTTTACCATGCTTGTTCGGCAGGCAATAGGAGTACACACCCGTAGCGGTGAAGTAATGGCCGTTGCGCAGTGGCGAGAGCGTGCCGGTATTAACCTGCGCACCTGTATCAAAATGATCAGTCCCAAGCGAGTGTGTAACCCTGGCAAGCTGCAAGATCGCCCCGGCCTGCGTGCGGGTATTGAGATTAATCGCGATGGTGCTGCGCTGGCGTATCACGTTCGCAACACAGACAGCGTCGGGCTATTCGGTGATGGTATGGGCCACCGCTGGAAACGCATTCGCAAACGTGCCGCCAATGGCAGGCTTAACTTTCTGCATATTTTTGAACCAACGGAAGACGGCCAGACACGCGGGGCTAACCAATTTTTAACGGTGCTGGAACAGATGCAGATGCTGCCCAAAATGCAGCACACCAAATTGCAGAATGCGATTGTACATGCCATGTACGCTGCAACGCTGGAAAGTGATCTTGGCCCTGAAGCCGCCTCGCAGATACTGGGGGCAGATGATGGTACAACGAAGCTGGCGAGTTACATGGCCAATGTTATCGACTATCACAGCAGCAATGCCATCAAAATGAATGGCGTGAAAGTCCCGCAGCTGCTGCCGTTTGAACGCCTGAATATGCAAACCAGTGGCAACGCCGACAACGGCTATGCTGACCTGGAAAGCTCGGTACTGCGCTGGTTGGCAGCAGGCTTGAACGTGCCCTTTGAACCGTTCGCAAAAGACTACCGGGGCAGCAGCTACAGCAGCGCTCGATCTTCCATGCTGGAAGGCTGGCGCTACTACATGGGCCGCCGCAAAGTGATCGCCAGCCGCTTCGGTGCTCAGGTGTTCGGCCTCGCCTTTGAAGAGGCGCTGCACCGGGGTGAACTGACCCTGCCCCGTGGGGCCACCCGCAACTTCTACGAAGGCAAAGCCGCCTGGTGTCACTGCGACTTTATCGGCGCTGGCCGCTTGGCAATCGACGGCCTGAAGGAAGTGAAAGAAGCGGTACTGCGTATCGAAAGCGGCCTGAGCACTTATGAAAAAGAACTGGCGCTGATGGGCGAAGACTATCAGGAAACCTTCAAGCAACAGATACGCGAAACGCAGGAACGGAAAGATGCGGGCCTGCCGCCGCCTAGTTGGATGCGGGTGCAGGCGTTGGGGGGTGAAACAGTAGAGGAAGCGACAACCTGAAGGGAATTGATACAGGCACTGGCCTCTACCGGTCCCCCCTGGTTAAGCTGGCTCCAGAACGATCAGAGGGAAGGGAGCCAGCAGTATGGATATGCAAACTGAAGTCAAAACCCTGAAAGGAGACGAAGCGGTAGCGCTTTGGAAGAAAGGGAGGGAAGCTTGGAACCAGTGGGTGAGAGAGAACCCGGTTTATAATGTGGATTTTTCAGAGGTTGATTTTACCCCTCACCGGCAGCCGCGATTTCGATTGACTGATAAACTTGCTAAGAAGCCTTCTTGGCGTAGAGTCGTATATAAAAACTTCAAGCCACTTGATGAATGTTGGAAAGTTGATTTCTCTGGTTATCTTTTTCCAGATGG
>JAOXSF010000158.1 GCA_025800125.1 Marinobacterium sp. | reverse complement strand
GCTGCCGCCGCTTTAACCTTATCGTTAAAACTTGCCAGGTTACGCACACCCATTTTGGCCATCAGTTTATAACGGCGCTCCATCTCGCCAACACACCAGCGCAACGCACCTGCGGCATCCTTCATGTCAGTAATAACAGGTGTTAACAGATGCGGTATGCCCTCATAGATTGAAAGCTCCAACATCTTCGGGTCCACCATAATCAGGCGAACTTCATCAGGCGTAGCCTTAAACAACAGACTGAGCAACATGGCATTAACGCCAACTGATTTACCAGAACCCGTCGTACCCGCCACCAGCAGATGTGGCATCTTGGCAAGATTAGCCACAACCGGATTACCACCAATGTCGTTCCCCAGCCCCAATGTCAGCTTCGAGCTGGCCTCCAGATAAACCTCGGAATCCAGCACCTCTTTCAATGCAATCGTCAACCGGTTAGTGTTCGGGATTTCAATCCCCATAACCGATTTACCCGCAATCACTTCCACCACACGAATTGAAGTAACCGCCATGGAACGCGCAAGGTCTTTCGCCAGATTGGTGATTTTACTGGCTTTAACACCTGGCGCTGGTTGAATTTCAAAACGGGTAATGACCGGCCCCGGATTTACCTCAACCACTTCAGCAACGACATTAAACTCTTTGAGCTTGATCTCAAGCAGCCTGGACATCTGCTCCAGCTGCTCTTCGGTATAACCGTTATCGCGATCTTCTGAAGGAGGGTCCAGAATATCCAGATCAGGCAAACGCGGCACCTGCACCACCGGCTCGACGCTACTCGCCTGCCCTTCCGGGCCATCTATACCAAGCTCGGACGCCTGCATGGGCGTATGCGTTTCTGACAACGGTACAATTTTCAGCTCTCTGCGCGCCTGATCAGCAGCAACAGCGCGTTGTAACTGAGCCTCCTGGGAGTTTCCAGGGATACGCTCCTGCAGCGGCTCAACGACTGGCTGCGAGACTGGCTGAGCCACCGGCTCAGGAATACTGGCCGCCATCGGACGAGGCATCTGTACAATCTGCGCTGTCTGCCGCCCTGGCTGAGGCGATGCTGGCGGCAACTCCGACAATGGCGCGCTAGATGCCTGTCCTTCTGGAACAGGCTGTATCTCCGGCACAGACCATGGCTCAGGCGTAATTGATTCAGTATCAACGACCTCGGGAGCAGGCGCTTCAGACGCTAAGGGCTCTGAAGCATACTGCTGGTCAGATTGCGCATCCTCCGGCATGGCAAGCGGCTGCTCTGCCACTGCCGGCCTCACCAAGCTCAGCTGTGGCGCCGCAGAGACAGATTCTGGTTCATCAATCGGTTCCAGGTCCAAATTTAAATCAATCTCAGGCAATATGGGCTCAGGCTCAGGCTCGGGTTCAGACTGAGGGACACGTAAAGCCTCAATATCAATCTGCAATCCAGGGTCGAAATCACCATCAAAGCCATCATCTGCTGCAAAATCACTCGGTGCCCGCTGCTCAGAACCTGCATGACCATCAGCAACATGCACTGTTTCTGTCATGAATACCGGAGGCTCTACACCCTTCGACTCATCGAAGACATAAGGCTCTATCCTCTTTCCTGCCGGCTCATCAAGGACATACTCCTTATTTGCAGAAGCCTCAACCTCTGGAGTATCAACTGACCATGGTGCAGATGAACCAGGCTCTCCCCCATCGACCGACACACTGACATCCGATATATTTTTCTTCTGAGCAAGTCGCTCAGTACCGATGCCCTCTGGGGCTTCAACACCATCTGAAGCGTAAAACCCTTCCCTCTGCGGAGCGCTATTACCAGCTATCTCAGCCGCATTCTCATAACCCTTGTACTTATCAGCTTCGCTGGTAAGAGGGGAGTCATCTATGGCAGAGAGATGGTTATCAAATACAGCACTCGGCTTCGATGTGTCGGCTATTACAGGTGCAGGTGCAGGTGCAAAAGAAAAACCGGGCGGATCAACATCTTCATCATGACGCGCACTTAAACCTGCTAATACACCTCCAGGCTCGCCAGCACTCAGCCCGAGGTTAGCGGAATCAAATACCGGCTCCTGGCGCTGATCCGACTGCGCAGGAAGATCAAATGTAGGCTCGATATGGAGCTGACCATCAGTACGAGGTGAACCAGCATCAGCTTGATGCGCAGCAGCAAACGCTGGCGCGGCAGCAGACTCAGGCACTGTTTTTTTGCGTGGCTGCAAATGTGCTGTTATATCGTCTATAGGGTCAAAATCGTCCTGAGAAGCATCCCCTTGATCATCATCACGCTCATCCATCGGGTCTTCTGCGGGAATTCGAGATGGGAATACCCGACTGGTTAACCGCATCACCAGCCCCCCAAGCTTTTCAAGGTTCTCAAACAGCCCTGTTTCCAGATAAAGCGTCAAACCAATCAGAGTAAAAAGCAGTAGCAGTACAGAACCACCCACCAGGCTGAACCAGGATATTGCCCAATCAGAAAAGACCTCACCCAGCAAGCCACCCGCACTGAACGGGAAAGACAAAGCCTGATTGCTGATATGGGTAGATACCAACGCACAACTACCAGCCAGCAGCATCAGACTACCGCCAGTACGCACCATAAAATAAGGAGCAGTCTCTGCAAACTCACTGTTTTTACGACGCAGAAAACGTACCAGCGGAATAGCAATCAGTATAGGTACCAACCATGCAGAAAGCCCCAGCACAGATACCATCAGATCAGCCAACCAGGCACCAAAACGCCCGGTAAAGTTAGAAACTTCAGTCTGCGCCCCTGTATGCGACCAGCCCGGATCTTGCGCATCGTAGCCGATCAGCGTCAGCAGCAATAACAGTAACAGACCTGTCAGCACCAGCAGCCCGGATTCCTTCAGGGTACGGGTCAGACGTTGTACAAAGTGCGCATTCTGCGGATTTTCGCTCTTCAAAGGGGGCTCCGACACGAATTAAAACGATGAAACAAATGCGCCAGACCATACCACAACGTCGTTTTTTTTCCATGCCCGGCGCTGGCAACAAGGTAATTCATAGTCCATATTCCTATGAACCCCACTGACAACATTCAATATAAAAAGATTATCGAACATTTAACGCATATATCGACTTGATATATTTTAAAAACTGATTTGAACATCAAAAAGCAGGACGCCAATCATGAGTCTGGAAAGCTTATCCATGGATCACCCCAGAGCCCTGACATTTCACATTGATAACAAGCATTTTGGTATTGATGTCAGCAACATTCTGTCTTTCTCTGATACATATCATCAAGTTCGCCCTGCAATTTCCCCCGCCCCGGGGCTTTCAGGCTTTCTGGACTACCGGTCACAACTGATTCAGGTCTTTGAATGCAGTTTTATACTCGGCTGCCATACCCACCAGACACAACCTAAAAACAACACTCACATATGCCCCCCTACCCCTCGTCCCCCTACGCTTACTGACACTCCACACCCTGTCATTCTGCATCTGACACAAGACGGCGCCACTCCTTGGTTTGCCCTGGTTCTGGAAGAAATTGATGACATCATTGAATATGAAACGCAGCAACTGGACAGATCTATACAGACACTAGGACACGAGCCTGTAATCGGCTACGTACGCCATAACAGCAGCCCGCCTTTCATGATGCTGGATGTCATCAGGCTGTACCGGCAACTCACCGCTGATCTTTCTGGAAACAGATATCTTCAACCCAGCCCGGAAAACACCGTAACATCTAACAACTCAGCAACCGGCAGCACTGAGCCTGCACTTGAGACAGATACAGAAAGAGACACCAGCGCGTAAACATATCTTTTTTTATAACTATTACTTCTTAAAATACCCTCATATATGCTTGAATTATTCAGCCAGCTGCCTATGCTTGCTGTCTTCATCAGGCAGTGCCCACCATCTGATCAGATGACTAAGGCACTGTTATTGGTACTATTCATTATTTGTACTCTCCGAGAGATCCTGATTGCTATGAGTGAACTGCAGCACCATCGTCTGATTATTCTGGGCTCAGGCCCTGCCGGTTACACTGCCGCTGTTTATGCCGCTCGCGCTAACCTGAATCCTGTTGTGATCACAGGCATGCAGGCTGGCGGCCAGCTAACCACCACCACAGAGGTCGACAACTGGCCGGGTGATGTAGATGGTGTTCAGGGGCCAGAACTGATGCAGCGTATGCAGCAGCATGCTGAGCGCTTCGACACTAAAGTGGTTTTCGACCATATCAACAAAGTTGATCTGCAGAATCGCCCTTTCAAGTTGAAAGGTGACATGGGTGAATACAGTTGTGACGCCCTGATTATCTGCACGGGTGCGTCCGCACAGTATTTGGGCCTGGAATCGGAAGAAGCATTCAAAGGCAAAGGGGTCAGCGCTTGCGCAACCTGTGATGGCTTCTTTTACCGCAACCAGAAAGTTGCTGTTATTGGCGGCGGTAATACAGCAGTCGAAGAAGCACTCTATCTGTCCAATATCGCAGCAGAAGTTACCCTGGTTCACCGTCGCGACACCCTGCGCGCCGAAAAGATCCTGCAAGACAAACTGTTCGAGCGCGCAGAGAACGGCAACATTAATATTCTATGGAATCATCAGCTGGATGAAGTACTGGGGGATGATATGGGTGTAACCGGCCTGCGTGTTAAAAGCACTCAGGATGACGGCGCACAGACTCTGGAACTGGCCGGTGTATTCGTAGCTATAGGCCACAAACCGAACACCGACCTGTTTGCAGACCAGCTGGAGATGAAAGACGGCTATCTGAAAGTACAATCTGGCAGCGAAGGAAATGCAACGCAGACTACTATTGAAGGTGTATTTGCCGCTGGTGATGTTTGCGACAACATCTATCGCCAAGCGATTACATCAGCAGGCTCTGGCTGCATGGCTGCACTGGATGCTGAACGCTTCCTGGATGACCAGGCTTGATTTAGCACCTTTATTCCAACACCAGGCACTGCAATTCAACTTGCAGCGCCTGCTTTAGCTTTTCAGGCTATACACCCTGCAATATCCTCCGGTGATTACGTACCTATGATTCCCTGGCTGACGGAACAGACTGGCTTCCCCCCTCTATCTCAGGCACTAAGCGACCCCGATGGCCTGCTGGCCGCAGGTGGCGATCTCAGCGAGCAACGACTTATTGAAGCTTATGCGCAGGGCATTTTCCCCTGGTACAGTGATGGCGACCCAATTTTATGGTGGAGCCCTGACCCACGCTGTGTACTTTTCCCTGACCAGCTACATATTTCCCGTAGCTTGCGCAAAAGTATGCGCAAGCAAAACTACAGCGTGACTTTTGACCAATCATTTGCTGAAGTCATGCAGGCCTGCGCAGGCCCACGCACAGGCAACCCCGGCACCTGGATTACGAACGAAATGTTTGCCGCATATTGCCACCTCCACCAGCAAGGCTGGGCTCACTCAGTAGAATTATGGCAGGGCAACAAACTGGCAGGAGGGCTTTATGGCATCGCTATTGGCAGGGTATTCTTTGGCGAATCCATGTTCAGTCATGTCAGCAACGGCTCCAAGATTGCTTTTGCCTGGCTGGTCGAACAACTGAAAAATTGGGGCTATGCTGTAATTGACTGTCAGGTTCGCAGCGAGCATCTGATCAGCCTCGGCGCACAAGAAATCAGTCGAGAGCTATTTGCACAGTTACTCGCACAACAGGTAACCCAGCCTTCGTTATCAGACTGGCAGTTTGCGCTGGAAAAAGACTGGTTTGAGTGCCGCACATGACGAATCTGAGAACCCTCAACTTCTATGCAACACCGGGCCATAGCTGTAGCTACCTGCACAACCGGGAGGCCAAGACACTTTTTGTTGATCCTCAGGCGATCATAGCAAAGGATACCTACAGCGAGTTATCCGATCTGGGCTTTCGACGCAGTGGGCGGCATGTATATCGTCCACATTGCGACCAGTGCCAAGCCTGCATATCTGTACGTATTCCCGTAGAACGCTTTCGCCCGAGCAAAAGCCAGAAACGACTCCTGGCCCGCAATCGGGATCTCAAAGTCAGAGCAACCCCCCCCCAACTAACGCCGGAATACTATCAGCTATATGAACGCTATATTATTGCCCGACATGCTGATGGGGATATGTACCCCCCAAGCCAGGCACAGTTTTCATCTTTCCTGGTTGAAGGAGATCAGGATAGTGTTTTTTTTGAATTCCGTGATAGCCAAAATACATTGGTAGCACTCGCTGTCTGCGATTTTCTTAATGAAGGCCTGTCAGCTATTTACACATTTTATGACCCCGATATGACAAAGCGTAGCCTGGGGAGTTTTGCCATACTCTGGCAAATCACGGAATGTCAGCGACTGGAGTTACCCTGTTTATATCTGGGCTACTGGGTAAAAGATTGCCGCAAAATGAACTATAAACTGGCATTCCGCCCTGCGGAGTTATTGCTGGACAGCAACTGGGTTACAGTATCCTGAACAGGAATTCAATATTAATTAAGGCCCTTCATAATAATGCACCCGGTTTCAAATTTTCCTCGCAAGCCCAATACTCAATACCACAAGCCATACAACATGAGCCGCACACTTATCAGCGCAGAGGGCAGCACAGAATAAAGCCGTTTTCTACAGCCAGAAAATGCCAAGGGTTTCTCACAGAGCGCCACAATTGTGCTTATAATACCTTTGCTATACAGCAGGGTTTAGGGCAAAATACTGCGCTCATAATCGACCTGGGAATAATGCCCGACAGTCTCTGTCTGGTGCATCTGAACGACAGGTTCGCAGGTTCCATAACAGGGTCCAGGTACCAAGGTAAGAATTGAATGGCTAAAGAAGACAGTATTGAAATGGAAGGCACGGTGGTCGATACCCTGCCAAACACTATGTTCCGCGTTGAGTTGGAAAACGGCCACATCGTAACTGCGCACATCTCCGGCAAAATGCGTAAGAACTACATCCGCATCCTGACCGGCGATAAGGTAAAAGTCGAACTGACACCATACGACCTGAGCAAAGGCCGTATCGTATACCGCGCCCGTTAACAGGCCTTTTTCAAGACCTGTAACCAGGCCGGGTGGCAGCCTCAGGCTGCCACCATTACCTCCAGATGCAGTTCACCTTCTGCATCTACCCCAATTTCAACTGAACCACCCTCTTCAGCAAGCTCCCCAAACAGAATCATCTCAGCCAGTGGCTTCTTGATTTTTTCCTGAATCAGACGCTTCATTGGGCGCGCACCCATCTGCTGATCATACCCCTGATCTGCCAGCCATTCACGCGCCTCATCACCCAGGTGCAACACAACCTGCTTATCATCCAGCTGAACCTGTAGCTCAGTAATAAACTTGTCGACAACACCTTTGATAATATCCTTGTCCAGCGCACTGAACTGGATAATGGAATCCAGACGGTTACGGAACTCTGGAGAGAACAGCTTACGAATAGCCTCCATACCATCAGTGGTATGATCTTGCTCGGTGAATCCGATAGACGGTCGCGACATAGTGCTAGCACCCGCATTCGTCGTCATTACCAGAATAACATTACGGAAATCAGCCTTGCGGCCATTGTTATCTGTCAGCGTACCGTTATCCATTACCTGTAACAGCAGATTAAAGACTTCAGGGTGCGCCTTTTCTATCTCATCCAGCAACAACACACAATGCGGATTTTTAGTGATCGCCTCTGTCAGCAAACCACCCTGATCATAACCAACATAACCAGGAGGCGCACCAATCAGCCGAGATACGGTGTGACGCTCCATGTACTCTGACATATCAAAGCGAACCAGCTCAATTCCCATCTGACGTGCAAGCTGAGTTGTCACCTCTGTTTTACCCACCCCCGTCGGCCCAGCAAACAGGAAGCAACCTACAGGCTTGTTTGGCTCTTTAAGGCCAGCACGGGACAGCTTGATTGCCGCAGACAGCGTACCAATAGCCTCATCCTGCCCCAGCACCACCATTTTCAGGTTTGGCTCCAGCTTGGCCAGCAGGTCTTTATCAGACGCAGAGACACTTTTTGGCGGGATACGGGCAATCTGTGCAACCACCGCTTCAACTTCAGCCACATCAATACAGCTTTTTCGCAACTCATCCGGCATCAAACGCTGATAAGCTCCCGCCTCATCTATCACATCAATGGCTTTGTCTGGCATATGTTTATCATTGATATAACGGTCAGCCAGCTCAGCAGCCGCTTTCAATGACTCGTCGGTATATTCCAGCTCGTGATGCTGCTCAAACCTGGATTTCAAGCCTCGCAGAATCTGATAGGTATCCTCAACCCCCGGCTCCAGCACATCAATTTTCTGGAAGCGACGCGCAAGAGCACGGTCTTTTTCAAAGATGCCACGAAACTCCTGGAATGTCGTAGAGCCCACACAGCGTAACTCACCTGAACTCAGCAATGGTTTGAGCAGGTTCGAGGCATCCATAGAACCACCGGATGCGGCCCCTGCACCAATAATGGTGTGGATTTCATCAATAAACAGAATCGCATGGGGTTGCTGCTTTATCTCATTGAGCAAGCTTTTCAGGCGCTTCTCAAAGTCACCACGATACTTCGTACCTGCTAACAGCGCACCAAGATCCAATGAGTACACCGTAGATTGCTGGATAATATCAGGGACTTCGCCCTCCACAATCAGCTTGGCCAGGCCTTCAGCAATCGCCGTTTTGCCAACACCAGCCTCTCCCACCAACAACGGGTTATTCTTGCGACGACGAGATAGAATCTGAATAACACGCTCTACTTCAGGCATACGACCAACCAGAGGGTCAATTCTCCCCTGCGTTGCCTGCTGGTTCAGGTTGACTGCATATTTGGTCAGCGCGCCTTTATCCTTTTCTTCACCACCCTCACCTTCAACGGTATTGTCAGGCACAGATGGGCTTTCTTCATCATGGCGCGAAACACCATGAGAAAGGTAGTTAACCGCATCAATGCGTTCAACACCTTGCTGTTGCAACAGGTAAACCGCATGGCTCTCCTGCTCACTAAAAATTGCCACCAACACATTGGCACCTGTTACTTCCTGGCGGCCAGAGGACTGCACATGGAAAACCGCCCGCTGCAACACACGCTGAAAACCCAGCGTTGGCTGCGTCTCCACATCGGGCACCGCTTCTGGCAGTAATGGTGTTGTTTCATCTACAAATTCACTCAGGCTTTTACGCAGCGAGTCCAGCTGCGCGCCACATGCCTGAAGTACTTCAGCAGCCTCACGATTATCCAACAGTGCAAGCAACAGGTGCTCCACCGTCATGAACTCATGCCGCTTCCCCCGGGCGGTCTTAAACGCCACACTGAGGGTATCTTCCAGCGCTCGATTCAGCATGATGTCGCCTCCCTTTTATACTTTTTCGACTTCACATAGCAGTGGATGATGATTGTCTCTTGCATATTGATTCACCAACGCAGCTTTAGTTTCAGCAACATCGCGGGTAAAAACACCACAAACACCTTTACCCTGAGTATGGACCGCCAGCATCACCTGAGTTGCCTTCTCCCGATCCATGGAAAAAAACGCCATCAGAATATTGACAACAAACTCCATTGGCGTGTAATCGTCATTCAGCAAAACAACCCGATACATGGGTGGCCGCTTGAGCGCCGGCTTTGCCTCTTCAACAACAGTCCCTGTGTCCCGGTCGTCGTGATAGTCAGGTTCGTCACCATTACGAATAAGATGCAGAATTTCACTCATAGAGACCTGTTCCCCATTAACTTCAAAGAAAAAACCACAGGTTACAGCACATTACATGGTAACCGCATGGATCATAGGTAAATCGTATTAGTTGAATACTTCAGCGATAGAGCATTTTGTACGAGGTGCTATACTGGCGTAAAGCAGGGTTGCTTGAGTCTGATGTACCTGTACGTTTTGGCCGATCGAATCGGATGTCACTGCTATCTATTGTAGCAGGCCACTCTGTTCACAGGCTGCCAGATTTTCACAGCGTCATAGCAGGAGTAATGTATGCAAACAGGGAAAGTGAAGTGGTTCAACAACGCCAAGGGTTATGGTTTCATCCTGTCGGATGAATTCGGTGAAGACCTGTTCGCCCACTACTCGGCTATTCAGGTTGATGGATACAAAAGCCTGAAAGCCGGGCAAGAGGTTGAATTTGAGGTCAAACCGGGGCCCAAAGGCATTCATGCCGTTAATATCAAACCTTCTGGGGGCCACTGATCACAGTCGGCATCTGCGTTTGTGCGTCACGCTGACCTGTCTATGAAACCAGTCCTCGCGACTGGTTTTTATCTTTGTAGACGGCTGTTTTCTCAGTTTACCAACCGCTACAATGCCGTTACGCTTCCCTATTGTTGAACAAAAGCTTATTTTTTAATAACAGCATCTATTCAAACAGCCCCTTTCAACCTGGCTCAACCCTCTGGATTCTTCGTAGTGTCAGACTCTCAATCTCAAAAACACTCCAAACCCTCAAAAAAAAACAGGCCTCAACCACAACACAGAAATAAACCAAAGCCAGATAATAAAACTTCCGATACCAGACAGCAGGTCGGCTCAAAGCAAAGCAGCTCATCACCTGATAGCGCAACCGCAACATCCTGCATTCTGTTGCTAAACAAACCGTTTCAGGTAATGACTCAGTTCACGGATAATCAGGGCCGAAAGAATCTGTCGGATTATATTGACCGCCCCGGCTTCTACGCCGCAGGCAGACTGGATTATGACTCTGAAGGATTATTATTGCTGACAGACAATGGCCGCTTGCAGCATCAACTCGCACACCCGGATTTCAAACAACCCAAAACCTATTGGGCTCAGGTTGAGGGAGATATTACAGACGAAGCATTGCAACAACTCGCATCCGGCGTTGAATTAAATGATGGCCCGACTCGCCCAGCCAAAGCAGCCCGGCTAAACGCTCCAGCTACATGGCCACGCCACCCGCCGATCAGAGAGCGAAAAAACATTCCGACCAGCTGGGTGGAACTGATTATCACGGAAGGACGCAACCGCCAGGTGCGCCGCATGACAGCAGCCGTCGGCTTTCCAACCTTGCGACTGATACGTGTTGCCATCGGCCAGTGGTCACTGGAAGACCTACAACCCGGCGAGTACCGGGAATTAACCGTTAACACACCAGCTGAACGCCCCAAAACGGCCATGCAGCGCCGTGGCGGCCATGCCG
>JAOXSF010000136.1 GCA_025800125.1 Marinobacterium sp. | reverse complement strand
CAGGGGCGTTATCTTGGTGACATCAGTAATAACAGCCAGACCTCACATCTGCCCGTATGTATACCACTACATGACCCAACAGGGGATGTGATCGCTACAATTACCGGCAGCATTAACCCGGATTACTTCCAGGAACTGTTTCGCCCGGCACATGAACTGAACCCGGTACGGGTGGAGCTTTACAGCTATGCAGGTCAAAAACTGATAGCGGGCCGCATAGACTACCAAACAGCTACAGATGCTTTTGCTACTGACCTTACCGACAAAAAAGATTATTCAAAAAAAATAGCGCCTTTCACAGATAACCTGGCAGACACTGTTTTCAGTAACTACCTGCCAGATTCCGAGTTTGGTACTTTTCAGCAACCCGCCAAGCATACCAATAGCCAACCGGATCAAATTATCACCAGCTATCGCTCTACCTCCCCACTTCCATTGGTAGTCAATGTACATCTGGATCTCAAGCGAGGGCTGGCAGCTTGGCATAAAGAGCTCAAAGTGATTCTGACCGTATTTATAGCGCTGGCATTTGCCATTGCCATCGGTGGTTCAGCGATTGCGCTTTCTCTACTACGCAAATACCGGATGGAAGGCCAGATACGCCTGCTTTCCAGCGCAATCAGCAGCACGGCTAATGCTGTATTTATCACCGATAATCAGGGCTATATACAGTGGACTAATAAAGCCTTTGAACAACTGACTGGCTGGCCAACAGCAACAATTGCAAACAGAACGCCTTCCTTCCTGAATTCAGGACAGCATGATAAAGCCTTTTTTCAACATCTATGGCAACGCATTACTGCGGGAAACGTCTGGCGTGGACAAGTAACCAATAAAACCCGAGATGGCCGCCATGTTATTGTTGACCAGACAATCACACCTATTCTGGATAAAGAAGGCTGCGTCAGTAATTTCATCGCTGTACATGAAGATGTCACCCTGCGTACCAAGGCCGAACGCCAGGTTCATTATCTGGCACAACATGACCCGCTAACGGGCCTGCCCAACCGCCATTCCTTCAGCCTGGCCCTCGATAACTGGTTATCAGGCCCGGTAATCATCAGCAAGGCTGTGCTGCTGGTTGATCTTGACCACTTTAAAACCATCAATGACACCCTGGGGCATCAGGCTGGTGATGATGTCTTATGCCAGGTAACACAACGCATGCAGACCATACTGCCCGAACAGGCCCAATTATTCAGACTGGGAGGCGATGAGTTTTCCATCCTGCTGGAAGCAATTGATCTTAATGACATAATACATGCTGTTGAAGCACTGCTTGAGCAACTGATACGTCCACTGGAATTTGAAGACAGTCACTTTACTCTGTCAGGCAGCATTGGCATCACCTTTGGCGCTGCAGGCCAGAGTTCTGCGTCAGTGTTGTTGAAACAGGCTGATATGGCCATGTATAAAGCCAAACATTCTGGCCGCAATACATTCAGTGTCTTCGATGAAAATATGGACTACATGATGCAACGGCATGTAGAGCTGGAACAGGGTATGCGGGATGCACTGGCCAGCAATCGGGGTTTCAAGCTAGCCTTCCAACCGGTCATTCGAGCCAGTGATCTTAAACCGGTATCAGCAGAAGTACTGATGCGCTGGCAAACAGATGATGGACAGTGGGTTTCTCCGGGAGAGTTCATACCTGTCGCTGAAGATATAGGCCTGATTCTGGAGCTAGGCCATTGGCAGATGGAACAACTGACCACTCAGATGCGTCAATGGCAAGCGACCAGCCTGGCCACGATTAACATAAGTCTTAATGTTTCTCCGGTACAACTTGCGCGGGATGACATTGCTCAGCGACTACTTTACTGGCTGAACCACTATGGTATCCCTACCAGCAGAATAACCGTCGAGATCACTGAAACTGCCCTTATGGGGCATAGCAACAAGGTAGCTGGAAACCTGGCGACACTACGTAATCAGGGTGTGCAGATCTCAATTGATGATTTTGGCACCGGTTACTCTTCACTGAGTTATATCAGTGAGCTGGATGCTCAAGTACTGAAAATTGATGCGTCTTTCGTGCAAAAGATAGGACAACACCAGAAGAGCAGTAAGGTAGTGAATGAAGAGGAAGTTATTCTGGCGACCATCGGGCTGGCCAGAAACCTGAACATGGCCGTTGTAGCTGAGGGCGTGGAAACACAGGTGCAATTAGAATTTTTACAGCAGGCCGGGGTAGATTATCTGCAAGGCTACTATTTTGCCAAACCGATGTTTGAACCAGAACTACTGTGCTTTATAGAGCAGGCTGCACAACAGAATACAGAACCGAAGTCTGAACTTCAGGGCAGTTGATACCAACCTGTAGCATCAACGCCTGAAGTTTATCTGCTCTATTTAAAAATTGACATCCGGTTTACAGATTGGAAACCCGATTCAGGCCAGCAATAGCTGCAACACGGTATGCTTCGGCCATCGTTGGATAGTTGAAGGTTGTATTAATGAAATACTTAATAGTATTTGCTTCACCTTCCTGACGCATAATCGCCTGTCCGATATGGACGATCTCAGATGCCTGATCTCCAAAACAGTGGATACCCAGAATCTGCAGGGTTTCACGGTGAAACAGTATTTTCAGCATACCGATGGGCTGGCCAGAAATCTGCGCACGAGCTGTATCTTTGAAAAAAGCCTGGCCTGCCTCATAAGGCACACACTCCGCCGTCAGCTCTTCTTCAGTTTTTCCGATAGAACTGATCTCAGGAATAGTATAGATACCGGTTGGTACTTCATTAATGTACCTGAAGTCATCTGCCTTCAGCATATCAGCCGATGCTGCACGCCCCTGGTCCAGCGCCGCCGATGCCAGGCTTGGCCAGCCGATCACATCACCAACTGCATAAATACCGTCTATTGACGTGCGGTAATGATCATCAACATCCACCTGGCCACGACTGTTAGCGGTCAGACCGATATTTTCCAGACCAATTTGATCGGTATTACCGGTACGGCCGTTACACCACAGGAAAGCATCAGCGCGGATCTTCTTGCCCGACTTCAGCGTCAAAGTAACGCCAGACGCATCACCTTCTACCGCTTCATACTCTTCGTTATGACGAATTTTCACTGCGTTGTTACGCAGGTGGTAACTCAGTGCATCGGAGATTTCGCCATCCAGGAAAGACAACAAGCGGTCACGATTATCAATCAGATCAACCTTTACTCCCAGCCCACTGAAAATAGAGGCATACTCGCAACCAATAACACCCGCACCATAGATAATCAGTGTGCGTGGCGTGTGACTCAGCTTCAGCACCGTATCAGAGTTATAGATGCGAGGATGGGTAAAATCGACATCCGCCGGACAATATGGACGCGAGCCTGTCGCAATCACCACGTTTTTAGCACGCAGGGTTTCATCACCTTTCACCGTGCCGCGTACAACAACAGTGTTGGCATCCTGAAATTCAGCCTTACCGAAGAATACATCGCAACGATTACGCGCATAGAAATTAGTACGCAACATCACCTGGTTAGACATCACCTTTTCGGCACGGCTCAGTACCCGAGGGAAGGAGAACCAGCGCGGCTCGCCGATATCACGGAACATCGGGTTGGTGTTGAATTCGATGATCTGACGTACGGAATGACGTAACGCCTTGGACGGGATTGTCCCTTTGTGGGTACAGTTACCCCCAACCGAACTCTGCTCTTCTACTACCGCTACTCGCTTGCCATGCTTGGCAGCGTTCATTGCAGCACCTTCACCGGCAGGCCCGGAGCCGATCACGATTACATCGTAGTCGTACACAGCCATCGCTATCCCCTATTGTTATCCCGTTGATTTTTTAGTGTTTTTATACTGCAGCAGCGTTGCATGCAGGCTGCTGCGATGCAATCAGCTTTTAGCCTTAACCTCGGATGCAAGGTCAAACTTATCTGCTGCGCCTGACACAGCGGAGGCTGATTCGGTTGTCTTGCGCTCCTGCTCTTCTTCACACAACTGCGGATTACCGCCACAGATGGTACATTCCGTGTCCATCCCCAGTTTTGCCATACCACCACAGGAACCGGCGATCGGCTTGCCGCCCATCAGTACACCGACAGACATGCCAAGAATGACCAGCGCCAGAATAGCCAGTGTCATAAACATTACTTCCACGGTTTTACTCCTGAGAATCGATAAATTGATTGAAACCTGGGGTCATGCGTACCCGGAAGCCATCGGCCGTCTTGACAATAAAGTACGCTTCAATCCCCTGAGCAGTGGCAAACGCATAGCCTTTCTCTTCGCCCATCACAGTCAGTGCTGTAGCATAAGCATCAGCCTGAGCACAACTGTCGCTGATCACAGTCACCGATGCCAGTTTATGAGTAATCGGCTTACCAGTATGCGGGTTGATAGTGTGAGAAAAGCGGATGCCATCCTGCTCGAAATAATTACGGTAGTCACCGGAGGTCGCCACGGCATGGGTCCCGGGTTTTACCACTTCCTGAACACTGCGCCCAGCTACATCGGGACGCTCAATAGCGACACGCCATGGTTGCTGCTCTGGCTTACTGCCAGACAGTCGCATCTCACCACCAATCTCGACCAGATAGTTATGGATGCCCTGCTGTTCCAGCAACCCAGCAATTATATCAACTCCATAACCTTTCGCGATGGCAGAAAGATCAACATAGATGTTCGCCAGACGCCTGACCCGTTTTTCAGCCGGGTCAATCTCCAACAGCTGATAGCCAATACGCGGGCGCAATTGTTGAATTTCAGCCGCTGATGGCGCTGTCTCAATACGACCATCCGGGCCAAAACCCCAGAGGTTAACCAGCGGGCCAACAGTGCTGTCAAACAGGCCTTCACTCTGCTCACTGATAGTCGCAGCCTGTTGCAATACATCCAGCAGACGTCCGGAAACCGGGTACCACTGATTCACCGGGTGACGGTTCAGCAATGACAGTTCGGAATCATCAATATAGGTGGACATACTGCGGTTGATCGCCTGCAATTCGGCATTAACCGCCGCCTGCAGACGGGAAGCTTGTGGGGTATTGGCACCTTCTACCCAGCGAATGCTGTAGGTGGTGCCCATGGTCATGCCGCTGATCGAAAGCAGCTGTTGCTGTGGTTCAGATTTTCCACAGCCTGTAATAAACAAAACGGCCAGCAGCAGAGCTGCAGGCCGTTTCAGTGCGTTTAAAAAATCACGCATTCGGTATAAACCATCCAGTGTTAGCCATTACGGCATCAGCCACCAAAGTCATCCAGGAAGATGTTTTCACGCTCTACACCCAGATCCAGCAGCATCTGAATAACAGCAGCGTTCATCATTGGAGGCCCACACATGTAGTACTCACAATCTTCAGGCGCTTCGTGGTCCTTCAGGTAGTTTTCGTACAGTACATTGTGGATGAAGCCGGTCATACCATCCCAGTTATCTTCGGGCTGTGGATCGGATAGTGCCAGATGCCACACGAAGTTAGGATTCTCTTCCGCCAGCATGTCGTACTCTTCACCGTAGAACGCTTCACGCATGGAGCGTGCGCCATACCAGAAAGAGATCTTACGCTGAGACTTGAGACGCTTGAGCTGGTCGAAGATATGGGAACGCATAGGCGCCATACCTGCACCACCACCGATGAAGACCATTTCGTTGTCGGTGTCTTTCGCGAAGAACTCACCGAACGGTCCGTACACAGTGATTGTGTCGCCTGGCTTCAGACTGAAAACGTAAGAAGACATCTGACCCGGTGGGATACCCTGACTACCTGGAGGTGGAGACGCGATACGGATGTTGAACTTAACAACACCGCGCTCTTCCGGGTAGTTAGCCATGGAGTAAGCACGGATAACGGTCTCGTCAACTTTGGAAACGTTGTCCCATACGTTAAAACGATCCCAGTCTTCGCGGTACTCTTCCTGGATGTCAAAGTCCTTATAGTCCACCACATGTGGTGGCGCTTCCAGCTGTACGTAACCGCCAGCACGGAAGTCTACGTTTTCACCTTCAGGCAGACGCAGGGTCAGCTCTTTAATGAACGTAGCTACATTCGGGTTGGACTCGACAGTACATTCCCACTTCTGAACACCGAAGATCTCTTCTTCAAGTTCAATTTCCATATCCTGCTTTACAGCAACCTGACAGGACAGACGCCAGCCATCTTTGGCTTCACGCATTGTAAAGTGAGACTCTTCAGTCGGTAGCATAGAACCACCACCATCCAGTACCTGACACTTACACTGTGCACAGGTACCACCACCACCACAGGCAGACGGTACAAAGATACCGGCCCCTGCCAGCGTTTGCAGCAGTTTGCCACCCGCTGGAACAGTGATGCTTTTTTCCGGGTCATCATTGATGTTGATGCGAACATCACCGGAGCTTACCAGTTTTGAACGGGCAGCCAGGATTACCGCAACCAGTGCAAGCACCACTGCGGTAAACATGACTACGCCAAGAACGATTTCTGCAGTCATACGCTTTAATCCTTCACTTGATCATGCCGCACGGCTTACAGCTGTACGCCGGAGAAAGACATGAAGCCCAGAGACATCAAACCAACAGTAATGAAGGTGATGCCCAGGCCACGCAGACCCGCTGGTACGTCGCTGTACTTCAGCTTTTCACGGATGCCCGCCAGCGCGGTAATCGCCAGCGCCCAGCCGATGCCTGCACCTGTACCGTAAACGATGGACTCACTGAAGGTGTAGTCACGTTCCACCATGAACAGGGCAGCACCCATGATGGCACAGTTTACGGTGATCAGCGGCAGGAACACGCCCAGAGAGTTGTACAGCACAGGTACGTACTTATCCAGGAACATCTCCAGGATCTGTACCATCGCTGCGATTACACCGATGTAGGAGATGTAACCCAGGAAGCTCAGATCAACTTCCGGGAAACCCGCCCATGCCAGTGCACCCTCGCGTAACAGGCCGTTGTAGATCAGGTTATTTACTGGCGTCGTAATCGCCAGTACCACGATTACCGCGATACCCAGACCCAGGGACGTCTGTACCTTCTTGGAGATCGCCAGGAATGTACACATCCCCAGGAAGAAGGACAGCGCCATGTTCTCGACGAAAATCGCCTTAACAGCAAGACTGATGTACTGTTCCATAATTACGCAGCCTCCTTCTTGGTATTCGGTGCCATCTCGAACTCAGGCGCTTCAACCTGAGACGGGTCCCAGGTGCGAATGATCCAGATGAAGATACCGATCAGGAAGAATGCACTTGGCGGCAGTAGCAGCAGACCGTTTGCCTGGTACCAGCCACCGTTGTTGATCAGTGGCAAAATTTCGATACCGAACAGAGAACCTGCACCCAGCAACTCACGGAAGAAGCCAACGAAGATCAGTACTACACCGTAACCCAGACCGTTACCGATACCATCCATGAAGGAAATACCCGGTGGGTTCTGCATCGCGAAAGCTTCAGCACGACCCATTACGATACAGTTGGTAATGATCAGACCCACAAACACAGAAAGCTGTTTGGATACATCGTATGCAAAGGCTTTCAGAATCTGGTCTACCACGATTACCAGTGAAGCAATGATCGTCATCTGACAGATGATACGAATGTTGCTTGGAATGTGTTCACGGATCAGCGACACGAACAGGTTCGAGAACGCAGTTACCGCGATTACTGCCATGGTCATAACCAGAGCAGTATTCAGGTTGGACGTTACCGCCAGCGCAGAACATACACCCAGAATCTGCAGTGCAATCGGGTTGTTCTTCGCGACCGGATGCGTCAGTACGTCTTTAGCAGCAGACATGGCTTACACCTCCCCCGCTTTCAGATTCGCCAGGAACGGTGCATAACCGTTCTTGCCCATCCAGAATTGAACCAGGTTGGTTACACCGTTGGCGGTCAGTGTCGCACCGGACAGACCGTCAATCTGGTGCTCAGCACCTGGCGCTGAAGGGTCAACAGAACCCTTGATCAGACCCAGCTTTGGCTCCATACCCTCAGCACCATAAACCTTTTTACCAGGCCACAGCGCTTTCCATGCCGGGTTGTCAACCTCACCACCCAGACCCGGAGTTTCTGCGTGAGAATAGAAACCCAGACCAACAACGGTGTTCAGGTCACCTTCCAGTGCCAGGAAGCCATACAGAGTAGACCACAGGCCGTAGCCGTGAACAGGCAGGATAACTTTTTCAATGCCGTCTTTGTTTTCCACCAGGTACACAGGCATAACTTTGGCCTGGTACTTGATAGAAGCGATGTCGACATCTTTAGTCAGTGCCTGACCCAGCTGAGGGTCTTTAGCTGCTTTTTTAGCGTCATATTTGGCTGGAACATCAGTAGTAAACTTACCGGTTTCCAGGTCAACATATTTAGTTGTGATCTGCGTGAAAAGCTCATCTACGGATTTACTGGAATCAGAGATACCAGCCGCCGCCAGGATGTTGCTCTTACGGTCGAGATCCTTGTTGGCGACTTGCAGAGGCTTCAGCAGAACCGCAGCAGCAGATACTACTACGGAGCAGACAACACACAGCAGCGTCGCAACAATAACGGTTTGTCTGGTTGTATCTTTAGCCGACATTGCGTGCAAGCCTCCGTTTGATATTCGCCTGAACAACAAAATTGTCGATCAGCGGTGCAAACAGGTTAGCGAACAGGATCGCCAGCATCATACCTTCAGGGAATGCCGGGTTAACCACACGGATCAGCACCACCATCACACCAATAAGCGCACCGAAGTACCACTTACCCAGGTTGGTCATGGAAGCAGACACAGGGTCAGTCGCCATAAAGAACATACCGAACGCAAAACCACCCAGTACGAAGTGCCAGTAGAACGGCAGATCAAACATCGGGTTGGTATCAGAACCGATCATATTCAGCAGCATAGTCATACCTACCATGCCGACAGTTACACCAGCGACAATACGCCATGCAGCAACTTTGGCCAGCAGCAGGATTGCACCGCCGATCATGATCGCAAAGGTAGATACTTCACCGACAGAGCCCTGAATGGTGCCCATGAAAGCATCGAACCAGGTGATATTGGCAGCCAGGATCGCATCCACACCACCCATTGCAGCCAGACCCAGCGGTGTAGCACCGGAGAAGCCATCAACCGCAGTCCAGATAGCGTCGCCAGACATCTGTGCAGGGTATGCGAAGAACAGGAACGCACGACCAGTCAGCGCAGGGTTCAGGAAGTTTTTACCTGTACCACCGAACACTTCCTTACCGATTACCACACCGAAGCTGATACCCAGCGCAACCTGCCACAGCGGGATGGTTGGCGGCAGAATCAGTGAGAAAAGGATGGAAGTTACGAAGAAGCCTTCGTTGACTTCGTGGCCACGCTTCATCGCGAACAGCACTTCCCAGAAACCACCTACAACGAATGTCACGATGTAGATAGGCAGCCAGTACAGAGCACCATGAATGATGTTGTCCCACAGGCTTGACGGGTCAAAGCTGGTCAGAGCAGCAGCAATACCTGTGCGCCAGCCTTCAGTTGCTGTCAGACCACCGGCGATCGCTTCGTTCGCCTGCATGCCGACGTTGTACATACCGAAGAAAACCGCCGGGAATGTACACATCCATACCAGGATCATCATACGCTTCAGGTCAACGGCATCACGTACGTGCGCAGCTGCCTTGGTTACGTGACCTGGAGTGTAGAAAATGGTGTCGGCTGCTTCATACAGCGCGTACCAGTTTTCATATTTACCGCCCTTGTGAAAGTGCGGCTCCATTTTGTCGAGAATATTTCTAAGGCTCACGGATCACGCCTCCTTCTCAATACGGGCCAGATTATCACGCAGGATTGGACCGTATTCATATTTGCCCGGGCAGGCAAAGGTGCACAGAGCCAGGTCTTCTTCGTCCAGCTCCAGACAGCCCAGCTGCATCGCCAGTACAATATCGCCAGTTACCAGCGCACGCAGCAGCTGAGTCGGCAGAATATCCATTGGCATCAGCTCTTCGAACTGCCCCACCGGTACCATGGCACGCTCGGAGCCATTGGTTGTAGTGGTGAAGTCGAACTTCTTACCCAGATCCCAGAAAGAAGCGAACACGTTCAGAACGGAGAATTTCTCTGTACCCGGTACCAACCAGCCCAGAAGTTCACGCTGATTGCCTTCTTCCAGAATGGAGATCTGGTTCGCATAGCGACCCAGGAAGTCAAACGCGCCCTTCGCGGTACGACCATTCCATACGGAACCGGAGATCAGACGGTTTTCACCTTCCTGAATCATACCGTTGGCAGTTTCGGAGACAGATGCACCCAAACGGGTACGAACCAGTGCACCACCGGTCGTGCGCGGGCCACCCACAGCCACTACACGATCAGTAAAGATGCGGCCTGTAGTAAACAGCTTGCCGAAGGCAATTACATCCTGATAACCGATGGTCCAGACAGTTTTCTGCTGGGATACCGGATCAATAAAGTGGATGTGTGTGCCTGCGTTACCAGCAGGATGCGAACCACCAAACTCGTGTACAGCCACGCCATCAGCAGATGGAATCTCTGCACCTGACGCTTTACACAGGTTTACAGCACCGTCCGTCAGACGGGTCAGCAGGGTCAGGCCCTGGCTGAACGCTTCTGCCTGCTCCGCAATAATGACAGCAGGATTTGCCGCTAGCGGGTTGGTATCTATCGCCGTTACGAAGATAGATGCAGGAACGGAACCTGGTGCAGGTACACGGCTGAATGGACGGGTACGCAGCGCAGTCCACTGACCAGATTCAACCAGGATTTCCTGAACCTTCTCGCGGCTCAGACCACCCAGCTGGTCAGCAGCAAATGTTTCAAACTCAATAGCATCATCACCATCCAGTTCGATAACAACAGACTGCAGTACACGTCGCTCACCACGGTTGACTGCTTTGACAACCCCGGCACCCGGCGCGGTGTATTTAACACCTTCTGTTTTCTTATCGGAAAAGATCAATTGTCCGAGCTTCACCCGATCGCCTTCTTTCACAGCCATAGTAGGTTTCATACCTACGTAATCCTGACCGATCACAGCGACAGAGCTAACCTGTGCAGCAGATTTGATCGACTGCTCAGGTGCGCCCGTAATTGGTAGATCCAGACCTTGTTTGATCTTGATCATCGCCTCACCCAATCACAATTAAATTTTTCAGGATCCTGCCATTGTTTCAATCTGGGCACCGTTAATTTTGATATTTATCGGCCCTCAGATACGACGAAACGCTAACAGAACTACCCCACCCAAAAATCCGGCTAAGTATACCTGAGCCCCTTGTAGTTTTGCTACAAACCCCCTTTAGAATCAGCAGGTTTCCGCTCTGATGAGCGGCCTACCGTATAGAACATATAGCTATAAGAAAATAACAATAAGGAATATAAAATTCAGCGCACAAAAAACCGCCAACAAAGGCGGTTTTTTAATCAGCAGTTGCTATAAATTACTTCTCAGCAACAGGGAATGCAGGCAGTGTACATTCAGACATTTTCTGAACCATACGCATTACCTGGCAGCTGTAACCAAACTCATTGTCGTACCATACGTACAGTACGCAGCGCTTACCTTCAGCAATTGTTGCCAGAGCGTCAACAACACCCGCCGCACGAGAGCCTACGAAGTCAGTAGAAACTGCTTCTGGAGAAACACTCCAGCCGATCTGCTTCTGCAGGTCAGAGTGGAATGCCATTTCACGCAGGTAAGCGTTCAACTCTTCTTTGTTGGTTTCACTTTCCAGATTCAGGTTAAGAATTGCCATGGAAACGTTTGGCGTAGGCACACGAATTGCGTTACCTGTCAGCTTGCCTTCCATTTCTGGCAGTGCCTTGGATACAGCCTTGGCAGCACCTGTTTCAGTGATAACCATATTCAGGCCAGCCGCACGACCGCGACGATCACCCTTATGGTAGTTATCAATCAGATTCTGGTCGTTGGTGTAAGCATGCACAGTCTCAACGTGACCATTTTCAACACCGTATTTATCACACAGTGCCTTCAGCACTGGCGTGATGGCATTAGTAGTACAAGACGCAGCGGACAGAATCGTGTCTTCTGGCGTAATATCGCCGTCATTAACACCCATTACGATGTTCTTCACACCTTTACCCGGTGCTGTCAGTACAACACGAGAAACGCCGGTCGCGCGCAGGTGCAGCGCAAGGCCGTCCGCATCACGCCATTTACCAGTGTTGTCGATGACCAGCGCATTGCTGATACCGTATTCGGTGTAGTCAATAGTGTCCGGCGCATCAGCAAAGATCACTTTGATCATGTTGCCGTTAGCAACCAGTGCCTGGTTTTCTTCATCAACAGTGATGGTGCCTTTGAAAGAACCGTGAACAGAGTCACGACGCAGCAGACTGGCACGCTTTTCCAGGTCATTTGCAGCGCGCCCTTTACGCACAACAATTGCACGCAGACGCAGCGCCTGGCCACCACCGGTACGCTCGATCAGCAGACGAGCCAGCAGACGACCAATACGACCGAAACCGTACAATACAACATCTGTTGCTGTACGCTCTTCAGCATCAATTACACTTTCCAGCTCTGTACGCAGGAAAGCTTCCAGGTCATCACCGCCTTCATTGCGGAATTTGATGGCCAGTTTGCCCACGTCAATGTGCGCATTGCGAACATTCAGCTTGCTCACCGCGTCCAGCACCGGGTAAGTGTCATGAACGGTCAGATCCTGAGCTTCAACCTGACGTGCGTAACGGTGCGCCTTCAGAATGTCAATTACAGAGCGGTTCATCATCAGACGACCGAACACAGAAGACTCTACGTTGTGGTCACGGTACAGGCCACCCACCAGCGGCACCAATGCTTCTGCTTTGGCTTCGCGTGCTTTCCAGTCGGTGAAAACTTGTTCTTGGCTCACAGAAAACTCCAGATATAGTCAACGAAGTATTTTGGCTGGGGCGCATTATCCTCTTTTACGCACCTGCGAGCAAATCCGTAATGCCTTATACTTTCGCCGCTGTTATTCCATAAACCACCTTTTCATAATGACTTATTCACGACAGTGCTTTTTTGATGTAAACCATTTCAGCATTTAAGCCCGCAACGACGACTTTTATTCTATTTAACACCCTCGCCAGCTAACAATCTGTTTAAAAATTTATCAAATACATCGCTGTACCTGTTACCAGCCCACACTACCCCTCCTTTTCGCCCACGGCATACAGCAAGATGCACAAATAAAGGCATGAAGATACAAAACCTCACCTGCTGTATATTGCCTGAGAAAACGAGCCAACCACCACAACGGTGCAGGCCTGACCTGCAACGGTTACACTACGCACCAGCAATTAGAGCGCGACGGAGTGACGAGGAGTTCAGCGTGATTGATCAGGCATACAGCCTTCCCACCGGAAACGGTGATCTGAAAAGGATTGGTCGAGCCATTGGCAGTAGCCAGGGACTGCTGATCAGCAATGCCAGCCAGCGCCATCAGGGCCTGACCCTGGTAATCACCAACAGCAGCGACGAGGCCACTCGCTTGCGAGAGGAGATCGCTTTCTTCAGCGGAGGCCGCGACAATCTGTTGCACTTTCCTGACTGGGAAACTCTACCCTACGATAATTTTTCTGCGCACCAGGACATTATCTCGGAACGCATAAGCACACTGGGACGCCTGCCTGACCTGCAGCAAGGCATCCTGCTTTTGCCTGTCAGTACATTAATGCAGCGCGTTGCTCCTGCCAGTTTTGTCGCTGGCAACAGTCTTGTACTGGACGCGGGTCAACGACTGCATACAGAGCAACTGCGTCAACGCCTGAGCGATGCGGGATACAGCGCGGTGGATAGCGTGTATCACCCGGGAGAGTTTGCTGTGCGTGGCGCCATTATTGATATATTCCCCATGGGCAGCCCCCTGCCCTGGCGTATTGAGCTATTTGATGATGAAGTTGAAACACTACGCACCTTTGACCCGGATAGCCAACGTTCAATCGAGCAGCACCATCAGATCCGACTACTGCCCGCCCGAGAGTTTCCATCAGATAGTGATGCTTTGAATCGTTTCATGGCTCACTGGCGTGCTGAGTTTGATGTTGACTACCGTGACTGCCCTATGTATCAGGACATTCGCACAGGCCTGATACCGGCGGGGATTGAATACTACCAACCACTATTTTTTGAGCAAACAGCAACATTATTCGATTATCTGCCTGATAACAGCCAGATAATTTTTAGCGACGGACTGGAAGAAGCCTGTAATAACTTCTGGCAGGAAGTCGAATCTCGCTACGAACAGCGCCGTTACGACCTGACCCGCCCTATCTTGCCACCGCGACGACTTTTCCTGCCCACTGATGAACTATCAGGTGAATTGAAGCGCCGTAATCGCCTGCGTGTTGAATGTATTGAGCAACAGGAAAAAGCAGGCCGCTACAACCTGCCTGCACTAGAAACCTGTGACCTGACCGTAGAAGCTCAGGCAAACCAGCCACTACACCGTTTGCAAACATTCCTGTCAGAATGCGATGGCCCGGTGCTGTTCTGCGCCGAATCAGCAGGTCGCCGGGAAGCATTACTGGAACTGTTTAGCCGTCACAGCCTTAATCCAAAACAACTGGATGGCTGGGACACATTTATTACAGGCAATCATGATCTGGCCATTACAGTCGCGCCACTGGAACGCGGCCTTTCAATTCCCGGCTTTGCACACCTGATTACCGAAACCCAATTATTTGGCCACCAGGTTTTCCAGCGCCGCCGTCGCTCCCGCGAGCAGGAACAGGCAGACCAGGTAGTACGTAATCTGTCAGAATTGAACATTGGTGCGCCTGTCGTCCACCTTGACCATGGTGTTGGTCGTTATCAGGGCCTGGAGACCATAACGCTTGACGGGCAAAGTGAAGAGTTTTTGACACTCAACTACGCAGGTGATGCAAAACTTTATGTGCCAGTTGCCTCATTACACCTGATAAGTCGCTACACAGGTGCCAGCGATGATCTGGCACCATTACATAAACTGGGTAATGAGCAATGGAGCAAAGCTAAGCAAAAAGCGGCCGAGAAAGCGCGCGATGCAGCAGCAGAACTGCTGGATATCTATGCACGTCGCGCCGCACGCAAAGGCTTCAAATTTGGCAACCCGGACAATCAGTACCGCCAGTTCTCAGCCGCATTCCCGTTTGAAGAGACACCTGATCAAGCTGCTGCGATTACCGCTGTTATTGCTGATATGACATCACCACAGCCGATGGACCGCCTGGTCTGTGGTGATGTTGGCTTTGGCAAAACAGAAGTGGCAATGCGCGCCGCTTTTGTTGCTGCCATGAGCAGCAGGCAGATTGCTATTCTGGTACCCACGACCTTGCTGGCTCAGCAGCATTTCGAAAACTTCCGTGACCGCTTTGCTGACTGGCCCGTTAATGTAGAGCTGATCTCTCGCTTCCGATCAGGCAAGCAACAAGATGAAACACTGAAACGGCTGGAAAGTGGTCAGATTGATATTATCGTCGGCACCCATAAGCTGATCAGCAGCAGCATCAAGTTCCAGAATCTGGGCCTGCTGATTATTGATGAGGAACACCGCTTCGGTGTACAACAGAAAGAGAAGCTGAAATCACTTCGCTCTGAAGTCGATATTCTGACCCTGACAGCTACACCTATCCCACGTACACTGAACATGGCGATGTCTGGCATTCGCGATTTGTCGATTATAGCCACACCACCAGCACGCCGCCTGTCGGTCAAAACTTTTGTTCGTGAGAGCGACCCGGGCATCAGCAAGGAAGCAATCCTGCGCGAACTGCTGCGTGGTGGCCAGGTGTACTACCTGCACAATGAAGTAAAAACCATCGAAAAGGTCGCCCGCGAATTACAGGAGCTGGTGCCTGAAGCGCGTATTGGCATCGGTCATGGCCAGATGCGTGAGCGTGAACTTGAGCAGGTAATGTCTGATTTCTACCATAAACGGTATAACCTGCTGGTATGTACAACCATTATTGAAACCGGTATCGATATACCGAATGCCAATACCATCATTATTGACCGCGCTGACAAGTTTGGCCTG
Source organism: Marinobacterium sp. (assembly GCA_025800125.1). Lineage (GTDB taxonomy): Bacteria > Pseudomonadota > Gammaproteobacteria > Pseudomonadales > Balneatricaceae > Marinobacterium_C. Next base: position 17,909 of record JAOXSF010000136.1, on the reverse strand, counting down.
GCTCAGCTGCACCAGTTACGTGGCCGTGTTGGCCGCTCCCACCACCAGGCATACGCCTATCTGCTGACACCGCACCCAAAAGCGATGACCAAAGATGCTATCAAGCGACTGGAAGCGATAGAACAGGCTGACGACCTGGGTGCAGGCTTTACTCTGGCAACTCACGACCTGGAAATTCGCGGCGCTGGCGAACTGCTTGGTGAAGAACAAAGCGGCCAGATGCAAACCGTAGGCTTTAGCCTGTTCATGGAGATGCTGGAACAAGCTGTAGCGTCTATCCGCGAAGGCAAGACACCCAATATGGAGCAACCTCTGCGGCAGGGAGCCGAGATTAATCTACGGGTACAGGCGCTGATTCCAGATGACTATCTACCAGATGTGCATAACCGATTGATTCTATATAAACGCATCGCCTCTGCCCGCAACAAGGAATCGCTGCACGAGCTACAGGTCGAAATGATTGACCGTTTCGGCCTGCTGCCCGACGCTGTTAAAAACCTGCTCAGGCTTACACAACTGAAACTGAGCGCGGAAAAACTGGGCATCCGCAAAATTGACGCAAACGAGACAGGTGGTCGACTGGAGTTTTCAACAGACACCAACATAAACCCACTGACACTGGTGAAGATGGTGCAAAACCAGCCCCAGCGCTATCGCCTGGAAGGCGCTGACAAGCTACGCTTTACTCAGGATAACAACAACCCGGAGCAGCGCTTCAAGGTAGTAGAAAAGCTGCTTGGCGAACTGGCGGTCTGATGGATATGAAAGCACTGACAAAACTGATGATAACTGCCTGCTTGCTGGTTTTACTGCCAGCCAGCCAGGCATGGAGTGTATCCTGGTATCAGGTGGAGGTACTGATCTTCGCCAATAATGACCCGGACGCACTGGATGATGAGTTCTGGCCGACAGGCCTGAGCGTCCCGGAAAAACCCAACGCTATCCCCCTGGCAAGCACCAACAGCCATAAAGCATATAGCCGATTACCTGGCAGCTCCCTGCTGTTCACGTCAGAAAAACGCAGAATCGAGCAGTATGAAAACTTCCGGGTACTCTTCCATGGCGGCTGGAAACAACCCGTTGTCAGCAAACGAAACGCTAAGCCCGTATATATTCGCGCAGGCCAGGAACTCAGTAATGGCAAGTACGAACTCGAAGGCTATATCACCATTGACCGTGGCCGCTTTCTACATTTTCGCCCCGACCTGTTTCATAGCAGACAACTTGATAATCGAGAACAGAATATACTAAACGCCTTTGAACAACAGGAAGTAACCCATACTGACCAGGGGGCTGCTCGTATGGACTTCCTTACTGTACAGATGAGCCAAGGGCGAAGAATGCGCTCCAAAGAAGTGCACTATATTGATCATCCGCTAATGGGCATTCTGGTATTGATGCTGCCACTTAAACAACAGATACCTTCGCAGTAACGCGTAACCGACTTTCCTGGACAGGAATAACCCATAAAAAAACCATCGCATGCGATGGTTTTTTTATGGGCTTTATCGCTTAGATTCAAAAGCCAACTAACTCGAAAGGCGTTCAGCAAGACGCCTGGCAGATTCCAGCTGAGCCACATCCAGCCCTGCAACCTTCTGCCCGCGCATAGAAGCAATACGCGCAGAACCCCCATGTTGCTGCGCCCGCAGATAACCCAGCACCTCCAGCGCAGCCGCCCGGTTATTACAAACCAGCAACATATCACAACCTGCAGCCAATGCCTGCGCCGCTCGCTCAGGGTATCCACCAGCAATACTGGCCCCCTCCATAGTCAGATCGTCACTGAAAATAACACCATCAAAACCCAGCTGCCCCCGTAATACCTGCTGCAACCAGAATGGAGAGAACCCCGCCGGGGCCTCGTCAACAGCACTGTAAATCACATGGGCGGGCATAATACCCTGCATCCCTTTGCGCACCAGTCTTATAAAGGGTAGTAAATCCTGACGTTCTATTTCCGCCAATGGCCGCTCATCCACAAGCACCGCAAGGTGAGAGTCTGCCTCAACCCAGCCATGGCCAGGAAAATGCTTACCCGTAGCAGCCATACCCGCCCGAGCCATGCCCTCAATAAATGCACCAGCCAACTCCACAACACGCACAGCGTCTCTGGCAAATGCCCGATCACCAATTACCGCAGAATGACCAAAATCAAGATCAAGTACTGGTGCAAAGCTGATATCAATATCCAACTGCCGCAACTCCCAGGCCATCAAAAGGCCCAACTGCCGAGCAGCACGCTGCGCTTCGCCAGCATCAGCAATTTCACCCAGACTTGCCATCGGAGGTAATAACGCAACCTGATCTTTCAGTCGCTGTACTCGTCCTCCCTCCTGATCAATCGCAATCAGGATATTCGGGGCCACATCTCGAATTGAGACAACAAGGGCTTTCAACTGCGCATAACTTTCAATATTTCGCGCAAACAGAATCAACCCACCCACCTCAGGCTGTTGTAACAGCGAGCGCTCATCCTCTGTCAGTACCAGCCCCTCAAGGTCCAGCATCAACGCTCCGGGATTCATGATCGACTCCTTAAATACTCGCATAATATACGACCACACAACTTGCTATTCACACGATTTACTCTTCAATAATAACCGCCGTCCCCGGCCCAACCTGATCATACAACTGCAGCAAATCTGCATTACGCATACGAATACAGCCGTGAGATTGCGGAACACTCATTGGTTCGGTATCTGGCGTACCATGAATATAGATATAGCGGCGCATTGTATCGACACTACCCAATCTGTTTTTACCCGGCTCACAGCCGGACAACCAGAGAATACGCGTCAGAATCCAGTCTCGCTCTGGGTACGCACATGCCAATTCAGCACTATAAATTTCTCCAGTGAAGCGACGCCCGACAAAGACAGCATTCACAGGTAAACCCGCCCCGATACAGGCACGAATAGTATGCAAACCACGCGGTGTACAACCACTACCCTCATTTTCGCCTACGCCATTGAAAGCGGTAGAAACCGGCCAGTAGCTAACAACTATGCCAGCACACAGCACAGATAGCTGTTGCCTGGACACAGAGACATGCAGTGTCAGATCATCCAACATCAGATCCACCGCTCAGAGACATCCAACATCAGATGCGACAAAAGTAAACGCGATCTGCTCGAGCCTGCAAACCCGCTGTCAGTACGGGAATCATGCGATGCAAGATACGCTCGACTTCAGCGCCACTTTCAAACTCACGTCGTTCAATAGCATTCAGCGTATGGAAGTTAGACAGAGTAAAAGTAATTGACCCAAGCAAAAAATGCAGGCGCCAAAAGAACTCGTCATCCTCCATTGGCGCAGCATCTTTACGAATCATGGCAATAAATGTCTGCACACGGGAGCCATAACGTTCTATAAGAAAATCACGCAAATCTTCCTGGTGCTTCATATATGCAAGATCCAGCAGACGCATAAACACCGACAAAGCGTGATCGTTATTCTGATTAACTCCGAGCAAAGCTCGCATCAGCATTTCAAGCAACTCTTCCAGAGAAATGGTTTTATCCGATGCAGCCATACGCTGATCCAGCACCTGCTCGATATTCTGACACAGGGGCCCCAGAAACTTCTCTGCCACCGCCTGAATCAACCCTTTCTTTGACCCAAAGTGATAATTAACCGCCGCCAGATTGACATCTGCTCGCGCGGTAATCTGACGTACTGTTGTTTCTGTAAAGCCCTGTTCAGCGAATAATGTCTCAGCTGCGCGGACAATATTTGCCGCAGTCCCTGTATACTGCATTCCTGACCTCAAACCAGCATATTAAATACACAGAGGGCTCAACCGGCCCTCCGGTTCCCGAACCTGAGCAGCTCTCAGCGACTCATAAAACGTGCCTTAAGGCCCTGTTCCCAGATACGGGCAAACGTACGATCCAGTGCATGCACCCCTATATCCGAGATACGCTCCTGCAATGTTTTTTTGACTTCATAGCGAATGAGAAATACATCAGATGACTCACAAGCCTTTGTCAGATATTCATCTGATGTCATCAGCTCATCAACCAGCTTCATCTCAAGCGCACGCTTGCCAAACCAGATTTCTCCAGTCGCAACAGCCTCAACATTCAACTCACTGCGATACTCAGCAACAAAGTCTTTAAACAGCTCATGGGTATCTTCCAGCTCTTCAAGAAACTTCTCTCGACCTTTATCAGTGTTTTCACCAAACATGGTCAATGTGCGCTTGTACTCTCCAGCAGTCAGCACCTCAACATCGACATCATGCTTTTTCAACAGACGGTGGAAGTTCGGCATCTGCGCTACGACACCAATGGAGCCAATAACAGCAAAAGGGGCAGCTAGCAGACGATCTGCCAGACAGGCCATCATATATCCACCGCTAGCGGCAACCTGATCAACGCAAATTGTCAGCGGAATACCCTGACGACGGATACGCTCCAGCTGAGATGCTGCCAGGCCATACGCATGCACTAAACCACCCGGGCTTTCCAGACGCAGCACAACTTCATCGTGCTCATCGGCCAACGTCAGCACTGCACTGATCTGTTCACGCAACTGAGCAACCTCAGAAGCATGAATGTCACCATCGAAGTCAAGTACATAGTAACGCTTCTGGTGTTGCTCGACTGCAACTTCTGTTGATCCAGGTTTCTTTTTCTGCTCTTTTTTACGGGCCTTTTCTTCAGCTTTTCCCTGTTTTTTTTCTGCTTTGAGTTGCGCTTTATAATCAGCTTTATCAAGCACAGCCTCTTCCAGACAATGACGCATATCATCCAGCTCATCATTCAGGCAGACAACACTGATTTCGCCATCTCCCGATGGTCGACGCCCACCGGATACCATCGCAATACCTGCGATAGCAACCAGCAGTGCAATAACTACCGTCACAGCTTTGGCCAGAAACAGACCATACTCGACCAGAAATTCCGTCACTCACCGCACTCCCGTTTTAATGGTGGTATTCACAAAATGGCAGCTAATGTACCATAAACAGTAATGGCCAAAGAACCATGATACCCACCCTCTTATGGCATTATTACTGCCAATGTAAGAACGGGTGTTTGATACTTTGACCTGCCTCAGGAAATGCCACATTATGGCGAACCTGATCTATTCTTCAAACAGGTGCCAGATGGCACCCACTGCACAGGCCCAGCCAGCATCATGAGCGCTCTGACCTCTGTTGACCAAATTATCGACAAATTTCCATCTCGCTTTATTGCTGAACGCGCAGCTGATTTCAAAGCTGTATTTCAGTTTGAATTGAACGACCATGACGATTTTTACTTGCACATTGCAAACCAGCAATGCCTGTCCACTCGAGGCGAACATGATGATCCTGACATCACTCTGATTATGGATTCTGAAACCCTGCTTGAAGTCATCAACGGCGAGCTTGATGGTATGAACGCCTTTATGCAGGGACGCCTGAAAGCCGAAGGTAATCTACTCCTGGCAACACGCCTTGGCGATCTGTTTTCTCGAGAACGCCAGAGCTGAACCTGCATTCTGAATTGATATACCTGCAGCTCCAATTACTGGCTTTCATTACCTGACACAACTGATTTCATCGTCACAACGTCATTCAGTCACTGAAAGCCAGCCTTCTCACAACAGCTCAGGGCGGTGCAAAATACTCGAATTATTCATCCGAAGGTTTACCAGGCAGGTCTTTTTTATTCAAATACCGTCATTCAGCGCAAGCAATAACATACGTTATTAAAATCATACCCAAAACTATACTTGAGCGTTCTTTTCATATAATTCATGATCTGGAGCAATCTCTGGTAAAACATCAGATTTAGCGCGGCTTCCAGCCATATAACATCGCCCTGTTACCATGAAATTCTGTATAAAAATATACGGGTTTCAACATGGCAGCCTCTTTTGCTTTATTGCATCAACTGCTAGTCTAGCTACCGCCTGTCAGCGACAGGCTCGTTCCAAGGGTATGGAAAACTACACTGACACGGCTTTTAAGGTCTCGTTATAACTACTTTCCCCTACCCACGTGCTCTGGCTAAAGGAAGAACAATAGATGACCAACACGCTACCCCAGGCGTTTGTACGTAACTTTTTAGGCAATTCGCCTATCTGGTATAAACAGGCCATTATCGGATTCCTGATCCTAAATCCCATCCTCCTGTTTGTTGCCGGACCAGTTGTAACTGGCTGGTTACTTATTTTCGAATTCATCTTTACCCTGGCACTGGCGCTCAAGTGTTATCCACTGCAGCCAGGTGGTTTGCTGGCCATTGAGGCCATTGTAATCGGGTTAGCCAGCCCGGAAAGCGTTTCTCATGAAGTCGAAGCAAACCTGGAAGTAATCTTGCTGCTGATGTTTATGGTGGCAGGCATTTACTTTATGAAAAGTATGCTGCTGTGGGTATTTACCAAAATCCTGCTGCAGGTTCGCTCCAAAATGCTGTTATCGCTGATGTTTTCTCTATCTGCGGCGGTACTTTCAGCATTTCTGGATGCCTTGACAGTAACTGCGGTTCTGATCAGCGTCGGTGTCGGCTTTTATGCTGTTTATCACAAAGTGGCCTCAGGCACTTCTTTTTCTAATAGTGATCATGATTACGCCAATGACCACGGTGTAACCGACAACCATCGTCAGGATCTTGAACGCTTCCGTTCATTCCTGCGTAGCCTGTTGATGCACGGCGCTGTCGGCACCGCCCTGGGCGGCGTATGCACCCTGGTAGGTGAACCACAGAACCTGCTGATTGCCGAGAAAGCTGGCTGGGAGTTTGTTGAATTCTTCCTGCTGATGGCACCAATCACGATGCCGGTGCTGGTAGCAGGCCTGATTACTTGTGCCCTGCTGGAAAAAACCGGTCTATTTGACTACGGTTCAGAGCTGCCAGATAACGTGCGCGGTATTCTGGAAAACTTCGCAGCAGAAGAAGACAAGAAGCGTACAACCCGAGACCAGGCAATGCTGGTCGTTCAAATGGTTGTTGCTGTTTTCCTGGTATTTGCACTGGCATTCCACCTGGCTGCTGTCGGCCTTATCGGTCTGACGATCATCGTACTGCTGACCGCCTTCAACGGCGTGGTAGAAGAACATCAGATTGGTAAAGCATTCGAAGAGGCGCTGCCATTTACAGCACTGCTGGTTGTATTCTTCACCATTGTGTCTGTTATTCATGAGCAGCATCTGTTCCAGCCGATTATCGCCTGGGTACTGAGCATGGACCCATCTATTCAGCCGGGTCTGTTCTTTGTTGCAAATGGTGTACTTTCTGCAATCAGCGATAATGTTTTCGTGGCAACGGTATACATTAACGAAGTATCAGCAGCACTTAACAACGGTACAATTTCCCGTGAGCACTTTGATGCACTGGCTGTTGCAATTAATACGGGCACCAACATCCCGAGCGTAGCAACACCGAACGGTCAGGCAGCATTCCTCTTCCTGCTGACCTCCGCTATTGCACCGCTGATTCGCCTGTCTTACGGCAAAATGGTATGGATGGCACTGCCATATACTATCGTCATGAGTATCACAGGCTACATCGCTGTTACCATGACACTGTAAATCATTTCAACAGTCATAATCGTTAAAAAAGCAGGCCTGATGGCCTGCTTTTTATTTTTATCTCAACAAAGACTGTCCGATGGAAGCCGCTATTCAGCGGAGCAGTTTTAGTGGAAAAAATAAGCTAGCGCCTGGTGAAAGCTCAATGTAGTTTTACAGCCTTCTCCAGTGAACCAGACACTCTCAAGCGTCGCCAGACAGATTCTCCACCGCTCTTCTTATCTAACAGAGCAATAAAGGCCTCATGCTCTGCTTCCTCTAAGTTACTGGCTAAAATAACCGGCAAATCTCCACCATACTCTACCCGGCGAATTTCCCCGGAAATTCCCCCTCCCTGCCCGTTACCCTCATCACTTCCATCCAGCATTAACGCTGTCTGGCCGCCGGTCATCATAAGATAAACATCAGCAAGGATTTCGGAATCAAGCAAAGCGCCATGAAGCTCACGATGGGAGTTATCAATACCATAACGACGACAGAGCGCATCAAGGTTATTTTTCTGGCCCGGGTGTTTCTGCCTCGCCATTGCCAGGGTATCAGTCACGGTACAGATGTCTTCTACACGCTCAGTAATGCCATTACGGGAAAACTCAGCATTAATGAACCCGACATCAAAGGGGGCGTTATGAATGATTAACTCAGCTCCACGAATAAACTCCAGGAATTCCAGCATCACTTCACGAAACTTTGGCTTATCCGCCAAATACTCATTAGTAATACCGTGTACAGAGATTGCTTCAGCTTCTACTTCACGATCAGGCTTCACATACTGGTGATAGTTATTACCGGTCAGCTTACGCTTGATCATCTCCACACAGCCGATCTCAATAATATTATGGCCTTCTTTTGGCTCAATACCCGTGGTTTCTGTATCCAGTATTATCTGCCGCATGTTCTGCTTTCTACCTCACTTTATCGTGCGCTGCGTTAACGCCACGGTTAGCCAGCTGGTCAGCCAGCTCATTCCCAGGGTGCCCAGAGTGCCCTTTCACCCAACGCCAATCTATATCATGCTCAGCAATCAATTGATCCAGTTGCTGCCACAAGTCAACATTCTTAACGGGGGTTTTAGCCACAGTCTTCCAACCATTACGCTTCCAGTTTTGTAGCCACTGGGTCACACCTTTTCGCAGGTACTGGGAGTCGGTGGTCAACACAACCTGACAACGCCGATTCAGTATCGTCAACGCTTCAATGGCTGCCTGCAGCTCCATACGATTATTCGTCGTCTCAGGCGCTCCACCATAGAGCTGTTTTTCAGCCTCACCATAACGCAACAATGCGCCCCACCCACCGGGGCCCGGGTTACCTTTGCAGGCTCCATCAGTATAAATATTAACGACTTTCAAACGACTGCTGTCCTCGTGCTCTCGCTGCGGGTTTCGCGGGCTTGGCCAATGACATTAATTGACGACGCCAAGCCGGGGTAACAGGCGTCATACCCGCAACATCCTTGCGTGCCAGCATCATCAGAAACGCACCGTTACGCGCAGGACTTCGACGCACCCAACCTTCCATTATTCGGCTACGCTTACGCCACTTTTCACTGGAAAAAGGCGCTCTATGGTAACCTGACCAAGCTTTTAACTCTGTAAGCTCCAGTAACGCCAGCCAATCCTGCAGCCGTCGATGGCTGAGAAAGTTACCCCGCCAGGGAATACCTTGCTGCTCTCCTCTGCACAAGGTACGCCGAACTCCCCATAGACTGGCCGGATTAAAGCCAATAACTATCAGATGCCCGCCTGGGCGCAAGACCCGAGCCGCTTCACGCACCACCTGATGAGGACTACGCGCAAAGTCCAGAATATGATGCAAAACAACAACATCCAGCACATCCGACGGTAGAGGCAAGTCATGGTGATCACCAACCAGAGCACTCTCAACCGCTTCATCAGATACACGGGAACACAGGTTATAACGATGATGCACCTGACTTTCGGCAACCAAGGATTGTCTGTCATCAACGCTGATTTGCAGCAGATGCATACCATATAAGGGCGCGAGCGCACGCTTGATCAGCTCACGCTCTGCCACCAGTAATTCCTGCCCCAATGCGGAATCAAACCACTGCTGTAATTCCGGCAGTAATACTTCCAGCGATGGTTGTGATCGGAATGACATATCCCCTCCCGGATCATCGCCCTTTAACAGGCTGCACATTATAGAGTAATCTGAAGACCTCCTGAACTGCTCACCAGAAGGCAGTCAGAAGATAGATAACAACGTCAACGTATCCATAACAACGTCAACGTATGTTACTCAGGTTATATTTGACAGTGAGGTCCTGCATGTTTCATGTAACACCAATTCCCGCATTTGATGACAATTATATATGGGCACTGCAACAGCCCGGATCAACACAGGTTGCTGTTGTAGACCCGGGTGACGCTGCTCCGGTACAAGCATGGATTGCTCAGCACGGGTTTGAACTGAGCGCCATTTTGATCACCCACCATCATGGCGATCATACCGGTGGTGTCGCAGAACTGGCTACAACAGGCATCCCTGTTTATGGCAGCCATCATTCCAGTTTCAATGGCATCACCCACCCATTACAGCAGGGTGACCGGCTGGAGCTGTTTGGCCAGACTCTGCATATCCAGGAAGTCCCAGGCCATACACTGGATCACATCAGCTACTATCTCAGCACAGGTGATGGCCAACTATTTTGCGGCGACACGCTATTTCTGGCCGGTTGCGGCCGACTGTTTGAAGGCAGCGCATCACAAATGCTGGATGCAATGTTGTATTTCCGCAATCTGCCAGACAGCACTGAGGTGTATTGCACCCATGAATACTCATTAGCCAACCTGGCTTTTGCCTCAGCCGTTGAACCAGACAATCACGCCATTCAGGCCTGCCTGCAAAAATGTCAGCGATTAAGAAACCTTAACCAGCCGACATTGCCCAGCAATATAGCAACAGAACTGCAGATAAATCCGTTTATGCGCAGCAACCAGCCAGACGTTATTGCCGCTGCGGCACGTTTTAACGGTACCAAAGGTGACGAAATCGCTATATTTACCGCAATCCGTGAATGGAAAAATCAGTTCTAACTAGCCTGTAACGCAAATTGGCCTGCGTGCTATAGCTATTCCTTATAGCCATACACCCAGCCTCAAAGGCGCAGAATGCCTGCATTTGGCGCCTATATGCATATAATTCATGAGAAAATAACGCCAGTTTCATGCCATCTGCCGATTTATATGGTCAGACACAGAAATACCACTGTTGACCCCCTCAGGGCGTGTCCATAGAATGGCCGATTCACTGATTTCAACTGTGCGGGAAGTTCATGATTTTAAAACCAGTTTTTACCGTTTCCCTGCTCTCTGCGCTTGTATTGAGCGGTTGTCAGACCATGCAGCAAACGGAAAGTGCCCGCACAGGTGCAGGTTTAACGGGCCAGCCAACGCAAGCTGCTACCCCAGATAACCCAGAAAACTTTGTCCAGCGTAGCGCTGCTGCTGCCGTTACAACAAACCAAAGCACTGCTACTGCTACTTATGCAAATGCAAGCTCTGCAAACACAAGCTCTGCAAACGCAAAAGCCACCGTTGCAGTGCTCCAATCAGCCACACCAGAGCCACCAGCAGACCTCTGGCAGCAAACCCGCAATAACTTCCAGTTCGACCTCAACCCAGATCAGAAACGTTTCCGTGCCCAACTGAAATGGTATGACACTCATCCTAAATATATGAACCGTGTAATTGACCGTGCCTCACGCTATTACCACCATATTCTGGGTGAAGTTTTAAAACGTGGCATGCCTGCTGAAATTGCATTGCTACCTGTTGTAGAAAGTGCATTTGACCCATTTGCCTATTCTCATGGCCGCGCTTCCGGTGCATGGCAGTTTATTCCGGGCACAGGCAAGCGCTTTGGTCTGCGCCAGAGTTGGTGGTATGACGGGCGCAGAGACATCGTAGCATCTACCCGCGCGGCGCTGGATTACCTTGACCTGCTGCAAAAACGCTACAACGGTGACTATCTTCTGGCACTGGCAGCCTATAACTGTGGTGAAGGTAATGTAGACAAGGCAATCAAGCGTAATCGTCGTGCTGGTAAACCTATTGATTTCTGGTCGTTGAAGTTACCAAAAGAAACCAGTGCCTACGTACCAAAATTGCTGGCCGTTGCCCGTATTTTTAATAACCCGGAAGAGTTTGGCTTTGAACCCAAAACCATTCCAGACAAGCCATATTTCAAAATTGTCCCCACCGACGGCCAGCTAGATCTGGCAGAAGCTGCCCGCCTTGCTGGTATCAATATTGAAGAGCTGTACCTGCTTAACCCAGGCTTTAACCGTTGGGCAACAGACCCGAAAGGGCCGCACTACCTTCTGATTCCAGTCGAACAGGCCGATACCTTCGCAAAAAATCTGGCAGCCCTACCTGCCGACAAACGTATGCGCTGGGACCGTTACGTTGTGCGTCGAGGTGACTCACTGAGTACTATCGCCCAAAAATACAAAACAACGGCATCAGTGTTACGGGTTACTAACAACATCAAGGGCAGCCTGATTCGTGTGGGCCAGCCGCTGCTGATTCCACAGGCTCGTCACCAGCCAAGCAGCTATGTATTGAGCCAGGCACAACGCCAGCTTCGTTCACAACAAAAAATTGCCCGCACCACCCGTAAACGTAAAGTGAATTACACAGTGAAATCTGGCGACAGCTTCTGGAGTATTTCACGTAAATACAAAGTTAATGTGCGCAGTCTGGCCAGCTGGAATAGCATGGCCCCGCGTGACCCTCTGAGCATCGGCAAAAAACTGGTCATCTGGCAGCAACCAAAAAGCTCAACCAAACTGGCATCAGTACGCCAGGGTGGCCAGATGGTACGTAAAATTGGTTACCGTGTGCGCAGTGGTGACTCACTTTCTCGAATTGCCGGGCGTTTCAAGGTTAAAATCAGCGATATTCAGCGCTGGAACAAACTGGATAAGTCCAAATACTTGCAGCCAGGCCAGCGTCTGACACTGTACGTTGATATTACTCGTTAAGGATCAATTATGGACGCTACCAGCATTGCTATCATCGTTGTTACAACGATTACCGCCATCGCCTTTAAATGGTTCCTGTTTCGCCGTATCCGTCGCTGGATGGACGCAGACCTGATTAAAGGACTGGCCGGAGATAATCAAGCCCTGCTGGTACATTTGCAGCAGCAACTGGCCGACTTGCAGGCAGCTGGTACGCCACGCTCACAGATACATGAAAAGCTTGAACAGATGGCTGCAGGCTTTGAGCCTGCGCCATCAAAACAACCAGCCTCTGAACAAAACGTCTGAACCAGAGTCTGAACATCAGCCACACGGGCAATGCTGCCGGGGCTGAACACCCGTCCCCGAAGCAACCGCCCGCCTTGACACCATAATTGCCTGACTCTGTCTGAGTAGAAAGACAGAGCCGGGCCCGACGGGTGACGGATCACAGATGACTGTTCTGAAAAGCTTTGCGCTGAAAAACTGTACTCTTAAAAGCCGTTTGTTAACACACAACACGTCTGACAACCTTGCTTTGCCCGGTCACGTTACATTCAAGCATTTACTGCTGAAAAGTATATTGACGATCAGTGCGTTACTTCCTTTACAGGCATACGCAGAGACACTGACACCCCACCACGGCATTGCTATGCATGGGGATCTGAAATACGGCCCAGACTTTAGTCACTTCGACTACGCGAACCCCGACGCCCCAAAAGGGGGCAAAGTCTCCCAGGCGGGTGTTGGCACATTTGATAGCTTTAACCAGTTCATTATCAAAGGTGCATCTGCCGACGGGCTGGGCCTGCTCTATGACAGCCTGCTGGAACGCTCTGATGATGAACCGTTTTCACTCTATGGCCTGATAGCTGAATCGTTGGAGATGCCTGATGATCGTAGCCACATCATTTTTAATATGCGTAAAGAGGCGCGTTTCAGTGATGGCCAGCAACTGACCGCCGAAGATGTAGCTTTCACTTTTAAACTGCTACGGGAAAAAGGAGCTCCGCTTTATCGCTCTTATTACGCCGATATAAAATCGATCACCGTACTTTCTCCCCATCGAATTCGTTTTGATTTTGGCCAGTCAACCAATCGGGAACTGCCATTAATTGTCGGTGAGGTCCCCGTGTTACCCAGACACATCTGGCAACAGCGAGATTTCACCAAACCAACGCTGGAACACCCAATCGGCTCGGGCCCTTATGTTATATCCAGCTTTGAATCGGGCCGAACCATCACCTATGAGCGTCGTAGTGATTACTGGGCCGAAAATCTGCCAGTTAACCGCGGCATCAATAATTTCGACACCATCACCTACGATTACTATCGCGACGATACAGTCTCTCTGGAAGCATTCAAAGCCGGTGAGTATGACTTCCGGGTAGAGAACTCTTCCAAACGCTGGGCAACGGGCTATACCGGCCCACAATTTGACAACGGTGACATTCAGGTACGCGAGCTCCAACATCAGAACTCAACGGGCATGCAGGCATTTGTAATGAACAGTCGCCGCCAACAATTCAGTGATCGCCGAGTACGACAAGCACTGGCCTACGCCTTTGATTTCGAGTGGACTAACCGCAACATTTTTTACAATGCCTATACCCGTACACACAGCTACTTCTCTAACTCAGAAATGGCTGCCAGTGACATGCCTGACACACGGGAGCTGGCAGTACTGGAGCCCCTTCGCGACCAGATACCGGCTGAAGTTTTTACCACGGTTTACAAGGCGCCCATCACAGATGGTAGCGGCAAAATTCGCGGCCACCTGCGCAAAGGCCTTCGGCTGCTCAAGAGTGCCGGTTGGGCATTAAACAAGGGCAAATTACTCAATGCCAATGGCGAACAGTTCCGCTTTGAATTGCTGTTACGGGATAAGTCATTTGAGCGCATCGTAGCCCCTTTCGTCCGTAATCTTGAACGCATGGGTATTGACGTCAGCATTCGACTGGTCGACATATCACAGTTCATCAACCGCTATCGCAGCTATGACTTTGATATGCTGGTTGCCAGCTTTCCGCAATCCAGCTCCCCTGGTAATGAACAACGTGACTACTGGCACTCCAGCATGGCAGACCAGCCCGGCACCCGTAATATCATTGGCATCAAAGACCCGGCCGTCGACTATCTGGTTGAACAGGTCATCCAGTCCCCAAGCCGCGAAGACCTGGTTGCCCGTAGCCGTGCACTGGATCGGGTGCTGCAATGGGGCCATTATGTCATTCCACAGTTTCATATCAGTAGTTACCGGGTTGCCTACTGGAACCGTTTCGGCATGCCAGCCAAACGCCCCAAGTATGGTCTGGGCTTTGACACCTGGTGGGTTCTGCCTGATGCACAGTTGAGCGAGCGTAACTGATGGCTGCTTATATTCTTCGCCGCTTACTACTGATTATTCCTACCCTGCTGGGTATTCTCACCATCAACTTTCTGATTGTACAAGCAGCGCCGGGGGGGCCAGTTGAGCAGACCATCGCGCAACTGGAAGGGCTTGACCCAGGTTCCACCAGCCGGGTGGGCAGCGGAGTCAAAACCGATACCGTACAAATTACCGACAGTAGTGGCGACAGTAGCTATCGCGGCGGTCGTGGGCTTGACCTGGAACTGGTCAAAGAAATTGAAGCGCTATACGGCTTTGACAAACCCGCCCATGAGCGCTTTTGGCAGATGCTGAAAAGTTATCTGGTATTTGATTTTGGCAACAGCTTTTATAGCGATAAACCGGTGGTTGACCTGATTATAGAGAAGCTGCCCGTCTCAGTCTCACTGGGGTTATGGACAACACTGCTGACCTACCTGATTTCTGTTCCATTAGGGATAAAGAAAGCAGTGCGTGATGGCACGCCATTTGATGTCTGGTCCAGCACCATCGTTATTATTGGTTATGCAATTCCGAACTTCCTGTTTGCCATTGTGCTGATTGTCATTTTTGCTGGCGGCAGTTACTTTGACTGGTTCCCATTACGAGGACTGACATCAGCCAATTTTGATGAACTGAGCCTGTGGGGGCAGATCAAAGATTATTTCTGGCATATCACGTTACCTGTTGTTGCATCAGTTATCGGCAGTTTTGCCACACTGACCATGCTGACAAAAAACAGCTTCCTGGATGAAATCAACAAACAATATGTGCTTACCGCCCGCGCCAAGGGCCTGAATGAAAATCAAGTGCTGTATGGCCATGTTTTCCGCAACGCTATGCTGCTGATTATTGCAGGTATGCCAGCGGCTCTAATCGGTATCTTTTTCACCGGTTCTATGCTGATTGAGGTTATTTTCTCACTGGATGGGCTGGGGCTACTGGGTTACGAAGCGGTAATAAAGCGTGATTACCCGGTTATTTTCGGCACACTGTATATCTTCACTCTGTTGGGGCTGATTCTGAAGCTGATCAGTGATATCACCTACACTCTGGTTGACCCACGGATCGATTTTGAAAGCCGCGATTATTAATTTTCACGGCCATGACAGCTACTTATCAGGCCATAACTGGTTTCAAGCCATAGCTGGTTTCAGGCAATAACGGGTTCCAAGCCATGATCGTTAACAAGGCCATAAGAACTAAATTAAGCATCAGCATCACTGAGGACTGAATAAGGGATGGAACTGAGCCCGATTAACCGGCGCAGGCTGGAAACCTTCCGTAATAACCGTCGCGGCTATTGGTCGCTGTGGGTTTTTCTGGCACTTTTCGGTATCAGCCTGATGGCAGAGCTGGTTGCCAATGATAAGCCCCTGCTGATTGGTTATCAGGGTGAGCTTTATAGCCCGATGTTGAACGACTATAGCGAGCTGGAGTTTGGCGGTGAGTTCGACACCCTGGCGGACTATAAAGACCCGTACATAGAAGAGCTGATTATCGACGGTGATGGCTGGATGATCTGGCCGCTGGTACGTTTCAGCTACGATACCATTAACTATGAATTACCCACCCCGGCCCCCTCTCCACCGTCCGATGAAAACTGGCTGGGAACCGATGATCAGGGTCGTGATCTGCTAGCCCGTAGTATCTATGGCTTCCGTATCTCGGTGCTGTTCGCCATTGTATTAACGTTAGCTAGCTCCGTCATCGGGGTGGCCGCTGGAGCTGTACAGGGCTACTACGGTGGCCGGGTAGATCTCTACTTTCAGCGCTTCATCGAGATCTGGTCTGGCTTGCCGGTGATGTTCCTGCTGATCATTCTAGCCAGCATCGTTGAACCTAACTTCTGGTGGTTGCTGGGCATTATGCTGCTGTTCTCCTGGATGAGCCTGGTTGATGTAGTGCGTGCAGAATTCCTGCGCGGGCGCAATCTGGAATATGTACGCGCTGCCCGCGCACTGGGTCTGTCAGACCGGCTCATCATGTTTCGTCACATTCTGCCCAATGCAATGGTGGCAACATTGACGTTTATGCCCTTTATTTTCAACGGTGCCATCGTCACCCTGACCGCTCTGGATTTCCTCGGCTTCGGTTTGCCACCGGGCTCTCCTTCATTAGGTGAGATGGTGGCACAGGGCAAAGATAACCTGCACGCCCCTTGGTTGGGTATCACCGCATTTATCGTATTATCAGTGATGCTGACACTGTTGATATTTATCGGTGAAGCTGTCCGTGATGCCTTTGACCCACGCCGTATCTGATCTGAGGAACCTGCAATGAGCGCACTGATCTCTGTTCGCAACCTGTCGGTTGCCTTCAGTAATAACCAGCAAAGCCGCAATCAACAACGTGACAACAAAAAAAGTGACAACAAAAAAAGCCACAATAAAGAAAGCAATCGTTGCCAGAATAACTCAACTGTTCAATCAACGACTGTGGTCAACAGGGTCAGTTTTGACATAGAGCCCGCAAAAACACTGGCTCTGGTAGGAGAATCGGGCTCAGGAAAATCGGTCAGCGCGCTGTCTATTCTGCGCCTGCTACCCGACACTGCCAGCCACCCCGAAGGCGAGATCATCTACCGGGGGGATCAAATGTCAGGACAATCTGAAAACCTGCTATATGCCAGCGATACCCGCATGCGTCAACTGCGTGGAAACGACATCGGCATTATCTTTCAGGAACCGATGACCTCGCTGAATCCGCTGCACAATATTGAACGACAAATTGGTGAAACGCTGCTCCTGCACAAAGGCCTTACCGGCCAGCAAGCACGTCAACGCACGCTGGAGCTATTGCACCTGGTCGGCATTCCAGAACCTGAAAAACGCCTGAAAAGTTACCCTCATGAACTCTCTGGCGGCCAACGTCAGCGAGTTATGATTGCCATGGCACTGGCTAATGACCCCCAACTGCTGATTGCGGATGAGCCAACCACAGCACTGGATGTCACCATTCAGGAGCAAATTCTGCAATTGTTGACAGAGCTGCAACAGAAACTGGGTATGGCCATTCTGCTGATTACCCAT
>JAOXSF010000116.1 GCA_025800125.1 Marinobacterium sp. | reverse complement strand
CGTGGCAGCCTTCCTGCAACATATCATTCAGAAAGTTAATACGATTTCGCAGCGTAAATTCGATAGAGCCCAATTCAGAACAGTCAGCATGCACAGCGCTGCCGGTTACATCACCCAATACATTACCACCAAGCTTCAGCTGTTTTGCATAGCCATCACGTAGATAGATAGAGTGAACGGTTTTGCCTGGGGTTCCGGTCAGATAACTATGGGTAATTTCAAGCTGCTCAATAACAGTATTGCCATCTGCATCTTTAAGTGGCGCAGTACGTTTGTAGTTTGATTCACCAGGACCATAGTACGCTGTAAAACCATTATCAGTACAATCAACCTGGCTGATACGGGTCATTGGAATTCCTGCTGCCATAATACCCGCTTTGGCATTACCGCAATAACGCCCGCCTTCAATGACCAGCAGTCGAGTTGCATAGCGGGTATCCAGTGCGTCATCCAGGTCTAAATAAGCTTGCGTACCGGTGTTCGCTATACCATTGGCCGCCCAGGCATCAGTGCTGCGGGTTGCGTGGCCATTATTGCTGCAGTCAGTATTAATATAATGCGCTTCTTCAAACATATCACAGCGAATACCACTGTCTGGCATGCCTTCAATATGACAGCGCTCGAAAATATTAATACCACCACAAGCAAGAATACCATGCAGGTAACCTTTATCATCGCTGCGTACAGAGTAACTTTCCCCCTGATCAGTACGTCGAATATTACTGATTTTGACGTCAATCCAATGCACTGTCCCCATTTCAATCTGGTTACGTGCAGAAAAAATACGGCCGTTCTGGGAATCGCCTGTAGCAAAAATAGCACCATAGCCAATAGCAACGCCTGATGTATCGCGGGATACAGTTTCGTCTGGATAGTACTGCATGCCTTCTGACAGCACCGGAGTCAGAATACCTTTACCCCACTGTACCGTTGTATTTGCAGGCACAATGATCGCACGGTCAATTTCCATTTCGAAATCGGAGTCAGGCATGACGACAGTAGCAGACTTACCTGCACACACTTTAAATGTATGGTACATAGCCAGGTAATTATGACGTGCCTGTGTTTGCTTCTGATTCGGTGGGTTATTAAAACCCAGCATTCCTGGAGTGACTTTATCACCTGCCTGAATATTAAGGTTAATAGCAGCATTCCCAGTCTTCAGCACGGAATAAGCATTATAGTAGTTGCCATTGGCTGAAGATGTTGCACGGTAAAAAGCATTGTCACGATCCGTCAGCTGAACCAGTTGACCTTCCTGCAGGTCGTTCATATTTGCGGCATCAGCTGAAGTCGTGATAATAACTTCCATGATTGAGTTTGTACTCATATTATTTGCCTTCCATTAGGTTACATTGATATGGAAAGCAGATATTCACACAGTATATTTTAAATTCTAATACGACATGTGTCGGCAAATGATAAAAATACTTATTGATAAAAAATTATTTAGAATAATTTGATTTAATATACAGGTTTCAGAAAGTTATATTTTACTTACAAACCTGAAGGCATTAGCAACCATTACTTAATCTAGCTCCGATAAAAGAAGAGTCTTTAATTAAGCTCTGCTTAAAAAACAAAGCATTATCCAGTTAAATCACTCTTCGCAACATCAATAATTAATCTACGTATCCACTTATGCGCAGCATTGTGTTGCAGCAAAGGGCTCCAAGCCATTTTTAACTCAAAAGGCGGTATGTCAAACGGTGGAGCTTTGACCTTCAATGCCGGGTTACTCTTATGCGCCAGCGCGGCACGCGTCGGAATTGTTACCACTAGATGTTTCTGATGCGCCATCAACGCAGCCGACTGATAATGGCGCGTGAAGAGTGTGATATGCCGCTGCTTACCTGTCTTTTGTAGAGCTTCATCAACCCAGCCCAGACGCTTGGTGTCTTTGGGGGTTAACCCCATCCCTGCTCCCATGCCTGTTTTACTGACCCAGACATGCTGAGCTTTCAGGTAGTTTTCCAGTGTAAAGTGATCAGAAATCGGATTATCAACGCTTAGCAGGCAGGAAAAGGTATCACGCCAGAGCATTACCTGGTGAAATGCCTGGGGCAAAGTATCGAAGCGATTAATCACCAGATCAACCTGGCCCTGTTCTACTTCATGGAAGCTCATATCGCTAGGCGTCAGTATATCCAGCACAACCCCCGGTGCTTTTTTCGCCAGCTGTTCAAGCACCCTTGGAATCAACGTAGATTCACCATAGTCACTGGTCATGATACGAAATACGCGGTCACTGGACAGCGCATCAAACTCGGTACTGGGCGAGACAGCCTGCTCGGTCAGCGACAGTATCTGCTGCACCAATGGTTGTAGCGCCTGTGCCCGTTCAGTTGGCATCATCCCTTCACTTGTTCTTACAAGTAACGGGTCATTGAGCGTTTCGCGCAGCCGACGCAAACTATTACTCATGGCAGGCTGGCTCAACCCCAGTGCGCTGGCTGCACGGGTGACATTGCGCTCTCGCAGCAAAACATCCAGGTACACAAGCAGATTCAGATCAATCTTGTCCAGGTTCATAAGTGTCAGACCTTAAAGGCAACTGGCCGAAAGCCACTGTCTATCGGCACTTAGTATAGGTGTTATACCTAAGTTAAATTCAGATCATGAATATTACAAATAAAGCACATTTATTTCAATTATGCTGCCCCGCCGCATAGAATCCATTTCGAGCCTTGAGAAAAGCAGCGCCAAGCTGCACAGAAAAATATAAGGATTGGAAACCATGTCTACTTACACCAGCGATATTGATGCAGTAGCAACTCTGCGTGAAACCCACGGCGAAGCGTGGAATGCAATCAACCCTGAATACGCTGCTCGTATGCGTGCCC
>JAOXSF010000093.1 GCA_025800125.1 Marinobacterium sp. | reverse complement strand
ACCGTGTTGAAAACGATGCTGTAACATCAGGGAAAACAGAGAGAAACCGCGTCGTTTACAACAAAACAACGAACGCCGGATACAGAAAAGCCTCATGCAGCTAACTGCATGAAAGTAAAGGGAAAAGCGTTGGCGCAGGGGGAACCCTGCTGTAGAATTTCCTATAGCCATTCGAGACTCCTGATTAGTCTAGGTTGGTTAGCTGCGGTCAGGTGGTTGCAGCCATCTGCCGTAGCGCTTTTAGTTATTCAGATTGATCAGTAATTCAAATACTCTGCTGAAAAATACGTCTGAAATTGAATGTATATTCCCAGCCGGAAAACCCGACTGGGAATGGGTATCTAGCCATGGATTTGAGGGGTTGGCAAGGGGTTAGTGCCCAGTACAGAGGCGAGCCGCATGGTGGCCAGTCCTGCACCAACTGCTGCCGCTTGTTAAATTATTTCTCGTAATGATAGCGACAAGAAATTATTGTTAATTGATGGTCATCGACAGCATAAACAAGACGATTAGATTCATCGATACGGCGAGACCAGAAACCAGAAACCAGAAACCAGAAACCAGAAACCAGTCAAATTCTCTTTGAGTGGCTCAAGCTTGCCGATGCCCTCAAAAGGCGAGCGTTGGGCATCCATAATCATTTTATTTATACGCTTTAATTTTTTCTTGTCTTGCCCTTGCCCTTGCCCTTGCCAATAAACATAATCTGATAAAGCTTATTTTTTCCATGAAAGAAGATCAGCCATTGTTTAACTCACACTGAATAATTTGCCCTTTTTGATACTGCTTGACGGATTTAGCTAAATGCGTTGCATTGGCGGGGCTTTTAAGAAGGTGGACTGTTTCCATAAGCCCATTAAATTGATCCAATGACATGACAACTACATCGTCTGCATCCCGGCGAGAAATAATGGTGTAGTCGGCATCATTAACCACTTGATCCAAAATGGTTTTTAGCTTGTTTCGAGCTTCTGAGAAATTTACAACCCGCATGATACATGCCTCACTTATACGACGGTCTGAACAACTATAACTTGTCTTGTATATTGGTCAATTCTGGAGGCAGGTTTAATGCCGCTAACACAAGCAGCCGAAACGTAGTGTAGGCCGTCCAGTGCAATGCGCTTTTTGCATTACACGATTGTTCTTGGCCTTGTTAAATGTTTTTAGCAATCGTAGCGATCTTTTATACATTGGTGATAATACCGACCAACTGAGCGAGCATTCACGAACTCTCTAAATACACGATCAGGAACCCTGCAAAATGTATAGACAGGGTCACTATCTTCAAAGTCGATATACATACGCATTGAATCTGAGTCATACCCAATGCGGCGGATTGCCGTAGACCTAACATTTACCCACTCAGTCATTTGAGGCTCCTATTTTTTAAGCCAAGGAAGTGTATTGGAGGGGCCATAAATATGACCACCTTCTATCCAAAACTTACCGCCATCAGTTGGGCCCCAAATCCGGTTGTCGTCAATCCACCACTTTCCAGAATTGTATGGCCCCCAAACCCAACCATCGTCGATCCAGAACTTGCCCGATTCTTCAGGCCCCCAAATGTAATTATCGTCAATCCAATATCCGGTATACATAATTACTCCCTGTACATTTAACGCCTGCATCAGGCGCCGCCGAAGGCGGTCGCCTGGATGCACTTGTTAGCTTGCCCCTTTGATATGCTTATTCATGCAGCTGTGTGCTCTCTAAGGCAGTTGACAAAATTATTAAAGCTGGGGGACTGGTTAGAGTCCACATCCATATGAGGCGGTATTTTTTTTGACCACTCTTTTTTCTTATCGAGTGAGTGTCGACCGCGTTTTTTTTGACTTAATACTGAAGGATCATCAGCTTTTGCAAGCATCTCCCATGTTCCACAGATACTATCTTGAACGTAATCTGTTAGGGCGCTAAGGCGTATATCTGGATTGAAAGTAACCAGTGCGTTTCTATCCCCTAAGTACCAAGCCTCAAGCTCTTCAATAGCAAATTCGAAGTTTGCTTCAAATTCTCCATCACATAAGGCTAGTAAGGATCGTAACTCCTGAGAAAATACATCAATATCCTTATCATCCAAATCCAGTAATACGATAATAGCTCGATTTGTATTTGGAGCTCTTGAATAGGCACGGAGCTTTGCAGGCAATTGATGCAGTAGTGTCGTGTCCTTGGGGTTTGGTGTCTGCATAGGATCATCGGGGATACGACCGATCCCTCGATGCTTATGAATTTTCCATGTGTGTGGGTTCTCATATTCACCAAGGATTTTTGGCATGAGAATCGACAAGGCGGTCAGTTCTGCTTGCCCTTCAACAAGAATCTCAAAATGCATTAACTGATCCCTTACATCCGGCTATCTATATGATCGCTATACCAGAGGCTTCCCAAAGGAATACCTTCTTCAACCATTGCGACAACTTCCGGGTAATCAGATGCACGCATCAGAGTGGAGTATCCACTTTCCTGTTTTTCAAGAATCCAAACCTCTTCAGGGTCGAGTGAGTCGACTAAATAAGGTTGGTGAGTGGTAACAAAAAGTTGAGAATCTCCTTTTCTTCCACTTGCATTAGCTCTAAATTCATCAACTAAGGAATCTAGTAACTTGTGATATAGCCCATTTTCAGGTTCTTCAATACAAATGAATGGTGCTGGCTCAGGGTCTTCGAGAAGAAGCATATAAGCAAATAGTTTTAATGAACCATCTGATACTTGTTGAGCATAAAAAGGCTTATCAAAGCCTTCACTCCAAAAACGAAGTAGCAACCTTCCATCGGGAGATGGCTCTGTATCAATATTCTCAACACCCGGTATTTTGCCTGCAATCTCGTTCAATACATTCTTGAATTTTCGTGGATGTTCTCGTTCCATGAACTGAACAAAATTACCAAGATTGTCGCCAATTCGGTTCAAATGTTTTTGAGGCCCAGCTCGAGGAATATCCCGAGCAGCATCGGGTGTAAAGTATGATAAATACCAGCCTTCAATAAACTTTCTAAACTTGGCAATTCTTGGATGGTCTTTAAGATTACCAAGAGTTGCAATGCCAAGTTTTTGAGCACTTTCAAGGTTTATTTGTTGCGTTTCATTAGTTTCTTCTTTCAGATAATCATCTGGATTTTCACTTTCAGCTAGAGCTGTACCTGACCATACTTTTCCTGAGCCATGATTTAGCTCCAGAAAAGAAAAAGGCCAGCCTGTTTTTTGTCCTCGACGCCGTTGCCTTAGTCTTTCACTTGCTACTACAGGCCTTCCGTACCGGTCAGCACCAATTGATAATTCGTAAGTAATTGGCCTCTCATTTGAAGATTCACGATAATAAATTTCAAATTCTATGTTATCGTCTGTACCTGAAGATCTGAGCCGGTCAAAACCACCTCGACCATTTTTATGGCATGCTTCATCAATTCCAAAAGTGAGACAATCGGCAAGAAACCCAAATGCATCGAACAAAGAACTCTTCCCTACACCATTTTTACCTACAACTACGGTAAGTGGAGTTAGAGGCTTCCTTTGTCTGTCTTGCCAAGTCTTACCTAGGGTTACATCGCGTAACGACCTGAAATTCCGTATTTTTATGCCTTCAATAAGTGCCATATGGTTCTACTTAAGCTGTGCCTGAATATGATAGCTATTGATTCTACACGATCTAAGGAAGGTATATGAGTTTTACTTCTTTGAGGTTAACGCTGTCGCTGAGAGGGCGAGCTAACAGCTTAATATGATGCCAGCGCGTTTACACGGATAGCCATAAGGCCAGCGGAAAGGTGTAACTGATTGATATAATTGGATATATAGCTGGCATTAACCTCGCCTCTCCCTGGGCAATTCGAGAACGCGTATATCTGAGAAAACGCGCCAGATATACAATTCGCAACTTCACTGTAACTATATGATTTTTAACATATACCCCCCGCCCAGGCCACGGCAACTGGCTACGCCTTTAGTCTTCTTTTTCCTGGCGAACCAGATTTTTCGCAATTCACTGTATATAAACACAGAAAACGGATATTTCTGATGCCCCGGCCTGGCCCATTTCCAGAAGCGATCCGCAGGGAGATGCGTTCTGCGTTTCATTGCCAGACCAAGCGCCAAGCCAGTTCAAACCAACAGCAGATTGATCGACAAGCCCATCGACTTTCGACAGGCACCGGCCATCACAATTTCCTGAACAATAACGCCGGTACAGCTGGCGGGATTGAACCGTGCAGAAGTGACCGCAGGAAATTTGATGGTGCCTGGATAAATAAACATCGCCCCCCTGCTTGAATTTGCGTTACGTAAAGCACTGCCTTGACAGCAACAGTTTGATACCCAATCAACAAACGAAAGCGCACTCACCAAAAACGCACCCGGCATATTGAATAACGCCCTGGCAGGCGTATGATCCCCGCTTTTTAGACGCCTGCCTGCTGGAGCCACCATGGAATACCTGAATTCGCTGCTGACATTAACCGGGGTGATGATGCTGAGTGTGGTCAGCCCCGGCCCTAACTTTGCGGTGGTGACTTCAACGTCACTGGGCGTCTCCCGTAAGGCGGGGGTGATGACCGGGCTGGGCCTGGCGCTGGCCTCCATCAGCTGGAGTGCGCTGGCTATTCTGGGTATCGGGCTGATTCTGTCCCATGCCAGCTGGTTATATGATGCGGTACGTATTGCAGGCGGGCTTTATCTGATCTGGATTGGTATCAAAATGGTACGGGCAGCGCGTCAGCCTGCCACTGACACAGAGATTGATAGCCAGCCCCCTGGCTCGGCACTACATAATAGTGGCGTTAGTTCTCTGCGCTTTATTGGCAAAGGCTTTCTGGTCAGTATGACCAGCCCGAAGTCGTTGGCCTTTTACGCCAGTATTTTTGTTACCTTTGTGCCACAACAGGCTCCGCTGTGGGTGTATCTGGCACTGGTGATGATTCCAACTGTTACAGCAGGGCTCTGGTATTGCAGCGTGGCGCTGATGCTGACCCACGGCCCGATTCAGGCTTTCTTTAACCGCGCCAGAGCTGCGCTGGATATAACGCTGGGGCTGTTTCTGGCCGGGTTTGGCGCGAATTTGCTGATCAGCCGTTAGTAGAGCCGTCCGGCTTACCGTTGCCAGCCGAAAAGCGCTGCCTGTACGCACGCGGTGTCAGGCCAATGATTTTCTGAAAGATGCGCCTGAACGCGCTGCTGTCACTGTACCCAACCCGCCAAGCGATCTCGTCTACCGACAGGATTGAAGACTCCATCAATGTGCGTGCCTGGCCAACACGCAGATGCTGTAGATAGTCCGACGGGTTCAGTTCTGTGGCTTTCTGAAAGCGGCGGATAAAGGTGCGAGCGCTCAGCCCTGCAATATCACCCATCTGCCTGACTGTTACCGCTTGCTGATAATTCCCCTGTAGCCAGTGCTGTACTTTCAGAATGGCTGCATCACCATGGTTCAAGGTTGGCGAAAACACGTTGTAGAAGCGTTGTTCCCGACCACCGGGGTCTACCAGCAGAAAGCGAGCAGTTGCCAGCATGGCACTGGCACCCAGATAACGATCAACCAGATTAAGGCCCAGATCAGACCACCCGCCGTAATAATATCGCCATCATCAATAATCAGTTTATCGACATCCAGCTTCACCCCTGGGTACTCGCTACGAAAGCGCTCTACCAGTGCCCAGTGCGTGGTGGCTGGACGCCCTTCCAGTAACCCACTACTGGCCAGCATAAAAGCACCGGCACACACAGAACATAACACGACCCCTTGCTGATGAAGTCGGATCAACCCATCACTGTACTGGGGGCCACAGGCCGTTGCACAACCGTCCAGACTGGGCGGCAGAATGACCGCTGAATAGTTACCTGGCTGCCCCTTTTCAGCATGTAGTGCCGCTGCAATATCCGTCATTACCTCAACAGAAAAGCGAGCAGTTGAGCGGTACTCCTGCTGGTATAGCCGATCTGCCGTATCCAGCAGATCAACCAGACCATAGACCGCTGATTTCTGCGCCGAAGGATACGCCAGTATTGCCAGTCTGATCGGTTCAGCAACAGGTTGCTGATGGGATGGGCTACAGCGTGACAGATCAGCACAGTGAAGTTTTGAATTTGGCATATATGGCTCTAAAAAAGTCACATCTGCCAATCCTGGCGCAGCATTGCTGGTTTTACAATGGGCTCAACTTAATCAGACATACCTTTCAGGAGTCTTATCATGAGTAAACAGGCGCTGGTTATTATTGATCTGCAAAACGATTACTTCGCAGGCGGAAAGTGGGCATTGCATAACATCAGTCAGGCGGCCGCTAACGCCCGCCAGGTGCTGGATGCCGCCCGCCGTCAAGGCATTCCGGTAATTCATGTACGCCATGAATTCCCGACTGACGAAGCACCTTTCTTTGCGCCGGGCAGCACTGGTGCAGAGATTCACAAAGATTTGACACCTGCTGCTGACGAGCCGGTGGTGCTCAAGCATAAAGCTAATGCCTTTCTGGGCACTGACCTTAAAGCACTGCTGGATCAACGAGGTGTTACTGATCTGACGTTTGTCGGAGCCATGAGCCATATGTGTATTGACGCAGCCACTCGCGCCGCGGCTGATTTCGGTTACCAGGTAACGGTAATCGAAGACGCCTGTGCATGCCGTGATCTGGAATTTGGCGATAAGGTGGTGCCAGCAGAACAGGTGCATACCGCTTATATGTCAGCGCTGAGCTTTGCATATGCCACGGTAACCAGTACGGTGCGCTACCTGGAAAGCTAACCTGGCACCGAAGCACAAGCGTCATCCCCAAGTTTCCATAACAACCGACAGGCCGACCAGGTCGTGAATCGTGCAGGCTTTCAAAAACTCAAGCCTGCACACCCAGCAGGTATGGGTAATAGCCCCAAACTCTATGCAGGGTACAACGCCATTCTATAGGTAGTGTTAAAACCCGTCAGTTTAACTATTTTCTTAAAGATACCGTGCACCCAGTTATTAATAAATTCTGAATGATTAGAAATAACTATCTGATTGTGTAATACCGTGTAATAGCAAACAGGACGAAAGACTAATAACCTGAGCATCCACCATCAAAATCAATTAGCTTTAAAATACAGCAAATTGAGTAATTAAGGGAAATTAGTCATGTCACAAGAAACATGGAAAGCTGTTCCAACGATGTCAGAAGAGTATTTCTCTGAGAATAGTGTTTTTCTCAAGGTAGAAGACATCTGCCGAGAAGAAATGGTGACAAGAGCAACAGATGAAGCCTGGCTGAAGTTTACCAGCAACTGGAGCTGGCCAGGCCCTGAAACGCGACTGCTGGGAGGCCCAGTAGAGGTAGCTCCGACAATAGGCACCCGGCCGATTCCGTCTGGTAGTATTGAAGTAGATATTCAGGCTGCTTTTGAAAAGGCCCAAAAACGCCTGCATGAAACAAATGGTGGCGATAAGTTCATTGGCACAATTCAGTTAAGTTGGCCAGGTGGTGCCCCAAATATCTGCACAGAGCCATTCTATACATTCACTACAAACCTGCATAATGTGATTCATGTGGGTGCATATACAGGTGAAGTAACCGGCCCATAAGTTTTATCACTACCAACCGGCATTCATACTGAGCAAGCATCAAGTTGATATATTATCAGCCAGAGCTAGAACAAGCTCTGGCTGTACTTTAAATGGTGAAAATTTCGCATTATTTACTTCTTACTCTATGCTTTTCTGCGATTCAGTCGCGTGTCATTAAAAGATATCAATCTGAACATTAGCCTCTTACAAACTTCCCTCATCAAGCTTTATGGCACAATGCTTTCACTATCAAGTCAGCCGGGACTGTGGTTCCGGCTCTGGCCATAAGGAATATACGTATGACAACTGACACTCGCCCTCCGCTGGTGATTACCGAGCAGATCGACAACCCGCGTACCTGCGTCAACCACCTGCTGTTCCCTGCCGGTGGTGAGAGCCGCTGGCATCGCCATGAGCGGGACTACGTGATTGTGCCAGTACAGGATTGTGAGCTACAGATTGATACCGGCGATGGCCCGAAGCCCGTAAAACTGAAAACCGGTGACTGTTACTACCGCGATGCCGGGGTAGAGCACAACGTTATGAACGACTCTGATGTCGACATTGTGCTGATTGAAGTGGAATTAAAGTAACCCCTCGCTACTCCCCTTCATTACCAGCCCTGAACTGTGCCAGGGCTGGTATCTGTCTTCAGGTTCTATCACCTTTGAAGCGCGCAGCTTCAGCCGTTTCCAGACATGCGTCAGGCACAGCGCCAAACAGCTGGCGAGCCAGGTACTGACGAAAATCCACCAGAATTTTTTCCATGCTGACCAGTTTGCCACCCTGTCCTTTTCTAGCGTGGGTGCCCCGTTGTACCCGCTCACAGATCAACTGATCTTCCAGCAGAAACTGATGAGTAAAAGCAATTTCATCGGATTTCAGATCACTGGCACTGAGCTTATGCTGCAACAGCCCTCCGGGGGTTACACTGCAATGTTCAGGCCCCTGCGGTAAAATGTGAATCCAGTTCAGCCCCTCGTACGTCAGCACACCAATAAACGAAGGTGGCAGGAAAATCAGCAGATAGTGCTGATACGCTTCCGGGTAACCACCACTGAGCCAACTGTTACCTAGCAGTTTTTCCAACTTGCTGCGGTTATCCTGCATTTTACCGCCGCTTAAACTCCAGTCAGCACCGCCTGCTACGTAGTACGCTTGTCTGGTTGGTGTAACAGCTTCCAGCGTTTCCTTATGCACCTTGAAAAGGTGGTAACTTTCAATGCCATTCTCGACCGCCAGCTTCCAGTTAGCCTGCCAGTGCTCAGACTTCAGCTGATAACTATGGGTAAAAGCGGATAATTCAAAGGCCGTCAGATAAGGAGCAAGCCCAACGACTTTCTCGCTAAATGGTTGTGGAGCGGCTGCCAGATTGATAAATATCAGCCCATGCCAGCTGGCCACAGCAAAGCGAGGCAGGCAGTGTTCCGCCTTATCTATGCTGATTTCTCCAGTCATCGGTGCGCCTTTGAATTCACCTGTATCACTGAACGTCCAGGCGTGGTAGGGGCAAACAATATTCCGCCCCAGCTTACCATAGCCCTCATCCAGCAGCGGCGTACCACGATGGCGGCAAAGATTGGACAGTGCGCGCAACTCGCCATCTTTACCACGAATCAGCACAACCGGTTCACCTGCCAGCGTCATTGCATAGTACTGACCTACCTCCAGCAATCGGTCTTCTGCACAAGCAAACACCCAGTCGTTATGAAACACACGGCTTACTTCCGCTACATAAACAGCAGGGTCATTATAGACCGCCAGAGGTAAACAGCGGGCCTGTTCAACTCCCGCCTGTGCTGAGCGCTGATAATGCTCCAGCAATGATGTGCCATGCAATGGCATCTCTTTTAACGACTCATTCATCTTTACCTCCACCGGAACATGCAGACGCTGTCACTCTTGTGTTTGTCATATTTGTTTTTTGTCATATTTGACAATAAAAGAAATGGTAGAGTATTCTGTCAAACATGACAACAAACGAGGTCAGCCCACTATGGGACGTCCCAGCAAAAAAGCTGAACGCACTGAAGAGATCCTGCAAGCGTTTTACCGCTGTGTTGCGCGTTATGGCATTGAAGGTAGTACCCTGGAACGAATTGCCGAGGAATCAGGCCTGAAACGCAGCCTGGTACGGCACTTTGTCGGCAACCGGGATGAACTGGTCTCACTGCTGGTTGACCGGGTACTTGAGCAATCTGATGCTCAATGGTCAGCATTTATCGACTATCTGCCTGCCAACAACGTGGTTACACCATTGCTGGATGGGCTGTTCTGTGAAAGCTACAGCGATGCAGAATATATTCTGGTGATAGAGTCACTTATATTTGCGGCAGGCCGTGATGATGCGTTACGCCAGCGAATGCAACAGTGGCTGCAACGCTTTACCGACGATATGGTGATGCTACTACAGCGAGATCACCCCGAGGCTAGCCCGGCACAACTGGAAACTGTCTCTTTCGGTGTGATCTCAATCTATTTCAATCTGGACTCTCTTGCCCCTTTGGGAATGAACCAGCAATACCGGCAACCTGCGTACCAGGCCGCGCAATGCCTGATTGGTTCATTAGCGAAACCTGCGGGTGAAGTATTATCAAAAAATAAACTTCATTGATCAGCTAAGTACTATTTTACGGACAAATACCGTTTTATGAACAAATACCACTTGCCAAGAATATGAAAAAGATGAAGAGAGGCTATATAAACCCCTCTCTTTTCTATCCTCAAATAATAGCAAGTACTCATTAATGGAGTCGTTTTATGTCATTAACATTTATACTGGGAATTTTTCTATTGCTCTGGGTTATCTATGACTTTTTCACTGGCAGAGTGTGGTTACACCGGGAGTTTAAACGATCTGAAGAAACCTTTTCTTACTGGCTAGTATTATTACTATGGCTGGCTGTAGCCATTTCATGTTTCTACTGGCAGGCATAGCAATCAGTTTTTAAACAGCCTCTAAAATATACAAATCGATCATTAAAACAGTGTCAAACCCGCCCCTTATATAAAGGCAGGATATATTATGGATACGCTACACAATACCAGCCGCTTTCTTATGCAGGCGACGCTGGGGGTTAACTACGCCACTATCAAGCAGGTTGCTGAAACAGGTATTGAAACATGGCTGGAAAAACAACTGAGCAAAGCGGCTTATCATTCAAACCTTTTTGAATCATCTACCCGTCGTATCTGGCAACATTTTCGCAAAGACCTGGTCAACCGTTATGGTGAATCAGCGATCAATGGCGAAGGTAATAACCCGGCACTGCCCTATAAATGGTACTTTCATATGGCCTGGTGGCAGCACTGCCTGACCAGTGAAGATGATCTGCTACGCCAGCGTATTACCCAGGCACTGAGTGAGGTACTGGTAATCTCTGATAACTCGGCGCTGGAGCTGGATGCTATCGGCATGGCGAGCTTTTACGACCTTCTTTACAACCATGCCTTTGGTAGTTATGCCGACTTACTGTATCAGGTTTCCATACATCCCTGTATGGGGGTGTACCTGTCACATATGAATAACCGCAAGGCAGATCCATCACACAACATACATCCAGACGAGAACTACGCCCGCGAAGTCATGCAGTTATTCAGCATCGGGTTATTTGAACTGAACATGGATGGCAGCCATAAAACAGATCGCAACGGTAATTCAGTACCAACCTATGATAATAACGATATAAAGCAACTGGCACGGGTATTTACTGGACTGCAAGCACACAGTTATCAGTATGAATGGAGTACCAGTTTCTGGGATGCTTCCTATAACGGCTACAGTGTCAGCTTTGAAGATGGTATTGATAAAACCTATAAAACGGTGCCTTTTGTCAATATGACCAGGCCAATGGTAGTCGACGAAAACTACCATGACCGCCAGCCCAAACAATTACTGAAAGGCTGGATACAGCTACCAGCTAACCAAAATGGTGAACAGGAGATACGCAGCACGATTAATGCCCTGGTCGCACACCCCTCGACAGCGCCTTTTATTGCCCGCCACCTGATTAACCAGCTGGTCACATCCAACCCTTCACCGGCGTATATCCGAGCAGTTGCAGCAAAATTTGGCCCACGGGGTGATCTGAAAGCCGTCATACGAGAGATTCTAAGCTGGCCACTGAAACACCCGGTAAGTACACTGGAATTTGCCTCTGCCTACCCTGCATCATCCTACTCTGCATCTCCCGACAAGAGCAGTGGTGACCAGCGGGTGCAATCCCAGAAACTGAAATCACCTTTATTGCGCACCACTCAGTTACTGCGCGCATTTAACGTCCAGAACCGTTCTGGCCGTTACTGGCTGATTGGTGATGATATTCAGCAACAGTTACAGCAGCATCCACTCTCTTCACCCACGGTTTTCAATTTCTACAAGCCCGACTTTGTACCTCATGGGCCACTGGAGCGTCGAGGCCTGGTAGCACCAGAGTTTGAATTGATGACCTCTGCTACCGGTATCGGTTACGTCAATATGCTTTATTACTGGTTTTTCGGTGATTACTACCCGGCTGTAAGTACTCAGATCTCAGCAGAAGCAGGCGTCTATAACGTTCCCGAGCTGGACCCGGACCGCCTGATCACCAACAGCGAAGACAAACTGTCAGCAGATTTCAGTACTGAGCTGGCGCTGGCACGTGCTGAACGCCACGATGAGCTGATTGACCATATGAGCCTGCTGCTAACCGGAAAAACCGAACTGCCCATCAAGACACAGATAAAGCATGCCTTCCGTAATTATGCCGACAACCCGCTGTGGGTGGTACAAACTGTCGCTTTTATGCTGGCTATATCAGCTGAATTTACCGTCCAGGAGGCCTGATTATGAATACCCAACTGAACCGTCGCAGCTTTCTTAAAGCCGGTGCAGCAGGCCTGACACTGGCCGGTGCAGCGCCCTCTTTTGCCATCCCTCAGTTGCAACCGGAGCCCATCACACTGAACCTGCGCCCGGCCCGAAAGGCACTGGTGTTTATTATGCTGGATGGCGGCAATGACAGCTTTAATATGCTGGTGCCCACTTCGGACGCTCATTATCGGGCTTATCAGCAGAGCCGCAGCAACCTGGCACTGGAGCGGGATAGCCTGTTGCCCCTGCACAACAACATAGGCCACCACTATCAGGACAACCAGGGACGAACGTTTGGCCTGCACCCCAGCATGTCAGACGTACAACAGCTTTTTCAGCGTAAGAAACTGGCATTCGTAGCAAATGTAGCGCCCATGATAGAACCTGTCAGCAAGGCAGCGATTGACAATGGTACTGCCCGTCTGCCACTGGGGCTGCTCTCCCATGCTGATCAGTTCAAACACTGGCAGACCAGCCGCCCGGATAAACGCATCAACGCAGGCTGGTTCGGTTATTTTGCCGATGCGCTACAACCAGGCCGGGCACTGACACAGATCCCGATGAATATATCGCTGGCAGGCAACAATATTATGCAAAACGGGGTGCAGTCATCCCACTATTCGATTACGGATCAAGGTAGCGTCGGGCTGGTTGTTAATGAGGAGAACAATCCACTGAATAACGAACTGCTGGACAGTTTTGAAACCCTGCTTAACAGCCGTTATCACGGTGACCCTTTCCGTGAGACCTGGCTGAGCCAGTTACGCGAAGCGCAGGCACAGCATGAAACCTTTCGGCGCGCCACTGAGCATCAAACGGTATCAGTACAATTTTCTGATACTCCACTATCACAACAACTGCGCAAGGTTGCCCAGAGTATCAAAGCGGCCAGCAGTCTTAACACTCCACACCAGACCTTTTTCCTGCGCTATATTGGCTGGGATCATCATGATGAGCTGCTGAATAACCATGCTCGCATGCTACAGGTATTAAGTCAGGCACTCGGTGAATTCCAGCAGGCACTCGACAATATGGGGCTGGGTGATCAGGTGATTACTTTTACTGGTTCAGACTTTGGCCGCACCCTGACCTCAAACGGCAATGGGACTGACCACGGTTGGGGTGGTAACACCCTGGTGATGGGTAATTCGATCAATGGCGGTGAAATTTTTGGCGAATATCCATCGCTGACGCTGCAAGACAACCCTTTGAATATGGGCGATGGTGTATTGATTCCGACCACCAGCACTGACCAGCTTTATGCAGAGCTTGCTCACTGGTTTGGTGTACCCCGCAAACAGTTAACGACACTGTTTCCAAACCTGAAGCACTTTAATCGCCAACTGTTACGGGCATTAATTGCCGGATGAAAGATAAACGGCAGCAACTGTTTCAATGCAGTTGCTGCTCCCTGTGACCGGTGACTCTGCATCAGGTTCAGCACCCTGAAATATGCGCCGCACAGACCAGAACGCCCGGAAAACCTGTATACTTCGCGCCCTGACCCGTAACAGATAAAGCATTGACAGGATATTTCATGGAGCGAGCAATAGAACTGACAGCATGGTTTTTGACTATTATTTATATACTGATAGGGATTTTTTTTATAACAAAAGCGCCAGAGCTTTCTGCTTTGCCAATTATTACGGCCATCGTAACATGCCCCTATATTCGAAAAAAAGCCAAAGAAAAAAGCCAACAAAAACAAAAAGACCGCACCTTTTATAAAAACAAATCCCTGTTCTCACCCTACAACGACTTTGTATACATTATTTCTAATGATACATTTGAGTGCGGTATATTCAAAATTGGCATGACAACCAAATCACCGAAAGAGCGTATCGGCCAGATCAACTCCGCTACCGGTGTACCTGACCCATTCAAAATTGACATGCTCATTTCGACACCTGAAGCATTAAAGCTTGAAAAGTCGCTACATAAGAAATTTGCTGATACCCGGGTTAATAACAACCGGGAATTTTTCAAATTATCCCGTAAAGATCTGGCATGGATCATTGAGAACACTAATGTCATCAGCATCGACTTTGATCACTTGAAAGCAAAGCATAAAATGAATTTTATGTATCATAAGCCTGGAAAATAAATAACAGATAAAAAACGTACCTGAGCCTGAATTGGGGCCTTAGATGCGCGATCAATAAAGCCAATAACCAATATACAGAGTCGACTGTACTAGCTGGCTAGTGATTGATATGGGGGTTGACCAAGTTTTACAAAGGAAGACGGAGATCAAATTATCTGAGCCACCAACACTTCATATAGCGGTACGACCGTACCGCTTAAGCTGAGCCAGAACCAGGCCTGCCTGCGATGTAAAATACTCTGCTATGAGGCTCCTGCAAAAAGAAGCTTCACAAACAGATTATTTAACATCACAACGTGCTGCCCCAATACGGTTCCACTTATTTTCATTCTGGATGGTCAGCAGATCATACATTTCCACCAGCAGAGACTTGATGCCAGCCTCACGTACCCACTTGCAGATGTCTACTGCATCAGCACTATGATCTTCACCCTCTTTCAGTACCCCTACTGCCAGCACCGTATCGTTTTCCCACCAGACTGGCCGCGCAGGAAAGCGAGGGTCTTCCAGAATGGCAGCTTCAACCCGTGATTTGATGGCAGGGTCCATTGGCTGTGTCACTTCGTTAATATACAGCGTAATGCCGACACAGGCGGCAATCAGGCCAATGATAATATTTCGCTTCATTACGGCAGTCATTACAGCAGCTTCCTGAACAAAAACAGCGCTCCATACTACCTGAACACAGCCGCGCTGTGGGCACTGTCACATACGACAAAAGGCGCACGGGGTTTATTCTGATTATACCTGGTCTCGATTCAGGAGTGGGCAACGCGATTCAAGGCGATATGGTAGCCAATGCCCTGGATGTCCATAACAACTTTCACCGGGTAACAACTTTCACCAAGTAACAACCTCCACCAAGTAACAACCCTCACCAGGTAATCAGTAACGTTTTCTCTGTACCCGCTTTCACTTTCTCTACGGTAAATGCTTCGCAGCATCAGGCCAGACTGGTACATTAGCGACGCGATTGAAACTGCGGAGGCCGCATGTATTTATACTTTGATCTGTTCCAAGGGCACCCGATGCTGGCATTGGCCCTTACTTTTATTGTCAGCCTGTGTATCGGCAGCTTCCTGAATGTGGTCATTCACCGCCTGCCACGCATGATGGAGCACGAATGGCAACAGCAGCTTGCTGATGCTCAGGAACAGTCCTTCGAGCAGCCTGCCTATAACCTCTCTGTGCCGGGCTCACATTGCCCGGGTTGTGACTATAAAATTCGCTGGTACGAGAATATTCCACTGCTGAGCTATCTGTTTCTGCGCGGACGCTGCAGCCAGTGTAAAACTTCAATCTCGTTACGCTACCCGCTGGTTGAACTAAGTACGGCACTGATCTGTAGCGCAGGTATCTGGCATTACGGCCTGAACGAAATCGGTATCGCATTCGCGTTGTTCAGCTGTTTTCTGATCTGTCTGACACTGATTGATTACGACCACCAACTGTTACCTGACACCCTGACATTGCCACTGCTCTGGCTGGGTTTACTGGTCAACAGTTACAGTGTCTTCACCACCCTGCATCTGGCGGTTTTTGGGGCCGCAGGCGGCTACATGATTCTATGGAGCATTTACCATCTATTCCGGCTAATCACCGGTAAAGAAGGCATGGGATATGGTGATTTCAAGCTGCTAGCCGCGCTGGGCGCCTGGGTGGGTGGCGACAAACTCCCGGTGCTGATTTTTATCTCCGCTTTTATCGCCTCTGTACTGGGTATACTCATGATGGCACTCGGACGGCATAATAGAGGGCAACCGATGCCATTTGGCCCTTTTCTGGCGATGGCAGGCTGGATTGCTCTGCTCTGGGGCGATGATGTAACCCAGGCATATTATCAATTGCTGATGGGCAGCTACTGACTGCCCGCTATTATTTAATCAAGCTCTTTCATTTTTCAACCATTGAAGGTCTGATTCATGTATGTTGCAGGACTGACCGGCGGCATAGGCAGCGGTAAATCCGCTGTATCCCGCCGCCTGGAAGCTCAGGGCATCACCGTTGTTGATGCTGATATTGTTGCCCGTGAGGTTGTAGAACCGGGCGAGCCTGCGCTGGAAAAAATCGCGCAGCGCTTCGGTGATCAGGTCATCACAACGGATGGCTCGCTGGATCGTCGTCAGCTTCGTGAAATTGTTTTTGGCAACGAGAAACAACGTACCTGGCTGGAAGACCTTCTCCACCCCCTGATCAGAGATCGTATCCTGCAACAGCTGGAGGCGGCTGACTCCGCCTACACAGTGCTGGTGTCGCCCCTGTTACTGGAAACAGACCAGCACCTGCTGGTAAACCATGTCGTGGTGGTTGATGTCGAGGAAGATCAGCAGATCAGCCGAACTGCAAACAGGGATAACAGCAGTCCGGAGCAGGTTCGTGCTATTTTGGCCGCACAGATGCAGCGCGATGAGCGCCTGAAGCGTGCTGACAGTGTGCTGGACAACCGTGGTGATATGGATACCCTCATGCTGCAGGTAGACACATTACACCAGCAGCTACTCAACGCCGCCTCCGCTGACGACTGAATGCAGCCTGCGCTGGCAACGAAACACAGCCTGCACTGACAACACATAAGAACCTGGGACACCTCTCATGAGCCGTAAAATGAATTGTCCACAATGCCAGACTGAAATCGAATACAGTCTGCAAAACCCGCATCGACCATTTTGCAGCGAGCGCTGTCGTCTGATTGATCTGGGAGAATGGGCCAGTGAAGGCTACAGTATTGAAGCAAAGCCGGAGCTGGATGCTGCCGACGAATATAATGATTTCAGCACCGGTATGACACCTGAAGAACAACGTAATAACCTGCGCTGACCAAGCTGTCGCTGGCTAAGCTATATTAAGACGGCATCTTTAATCTGTAATCATTTTTCCACAAAAGCAGCGCGTCAGTTTGCTGCGCTGCTTTCCTCTGACGCTCTGGTACAATGACGCCCCTGTTAACGAGTCTGAATCAGGAGCCACCATGTCTACCTCCCACTCCCTGACTGATCTGCTGCGCCAGAGCGGTGCCCAGTTACGTATTTTTGATATGGGCCGCCGGGTCAGCAAGCTGTCGGCTGAGACTTTCCACAAGGTTGAGCTGGGCCAGATCACCTATCCAACACCCTATCTGCACCATGCCTGGGTAGCGTTGTTAATGTGGGAACCGACAAAAAAAGCCCAGAATGTGGTCTGGTTTCTGAAACTACCTTTAGATGAACAGGGCCACCTGGTCGCCGCCGCCCGTGATGACCTTTATCAGCGACTGCTGCAAAATGCACACAATCTGCTGCAAGTGGAAGACAGTGGTGACGCCAGTCAGGTACGGGATGCTCTGAAGGATAACCCATTCTCTTTCACCCCTGATCAGGAAAAGATGGCCATTTTCCATGCCAACGCGGCGGTTGCTATGGGCAACCCGGCATCCCGCTACTATGAGTTCGCACAGCAGTATGTGCGTGGTGAAGCTCCACTAGATAGCTGGCCATCTCTGGGTTATCAGGGACTGGCTGATCTGGTTATTCGTCAGGAAAGTGCCAATAATGCTGCTGCGCTGGCAGAGCGACTGGCCGATATGCCTGATGAACCCTATGAGGCATTCTGTACCGCACTGGAAAATACAGTACCCGACCACCGTATTTTCAGTGCGGTTGAACAACGCCTGCAAGCAACATTGCAGAGTGAAACCCGGGCTAACCATATTGCCCCACAGATTCGCGCTATTTCTAATGGCCGCAATTTGCAGACAGTACAGGCATTGTTGACTCAGGTACTTGCACATAAGGTGTCACTGGAAGCAGAAGTGATAGCAGCAATTGCCACCCGTTGCAGTCATGCACTGGATAACCAGGCGCTGATGTTACAGTTCCTGGAACAGTTGGCCGCAGGTAAGGCTGGCCAGGCTGGCTTCTCTCGCATTCTGGCTGATCTGATGTTTACTCCTGAGCTTCGTATACAGGCACTCAGCAGCTTCCGTAACCCGGAACGCAGTGAAGCACTTTCAATTGCAATTGGTGAAATGTTCGGTGGCCGGATGAGTTAAGCACTCAGCGCTATTTGGCAACAGATGATCTCTGCAAAGGCTCCGACTGGAGCCTTTTTTGTGCGCTGCGTCATAAAGCTGCCATATCACACTGCCACAGTAACCCCATTCAGGTTATAAAAACCCGCTATATAATGAGCCCACCATGTAACGAGCTGGCTCTGAACGGGCCTTTTCAGGTCGGTTATAAACAGATAACAGGATCATTTTCCAACCTGCGACAGGGAATGGCGCAGTCGGTCGCCGGTGTGATCAGCTTTTGTATCAACGAATGCCTTATCTCATCAACACTGCAAGGAGGCTTTATGTTTGCCCAACCTCTCAAATCTTTACCTGCAATTACGCTGGCACTCAGTCTGTCCAGCCTGACTATGGCACAGGAACCATCAGCGTCGCTGCCAGCGCTGAGCGCACAAGCCAACCAGACTTCAGTATCAGGCCTTTCATCTGGTGCATTTATGGCCGCTCAATTCCATGTCGCCTACTCCAGTAAACTGGTGGGTGCTGGTGTTGTCGCCGGAGGCCCATGGAACTGCGCAGGCAGCAACCCATTAATTGCTCCGATCACTACGGCTGTATCCACCTGTATGGACCCTTGTAAGTACAGCTGGTTTGGCTGTCCATCCAACCTGTACCCAAACAGTGGCTACCTGTCTGATCTGGCAAAGACAACAGCAGGCCTTGGCCATATAGACCCGATTGAAAACCTGAAGGACGACAAGGTATATATCTTCTCTGGTCAGAAAGACAAAACTGTTGTCACCGGGGTTGTCGATACCACTGCGGAATTTTATCAAAAGCTGGGCCTTGCTGATGCCCAGGTGTTCTATAACAGCAGCATTGAGGCTGGCCATGCATTTATCACCAAGGACCCAGCAGACACCTCCTGTGCCAAAACCGAGCCGCCTTACATCAACAACTGCGAGATTCCGCAGGCTCAACGCATTCTGACCCATATTTATGGCAAGCTGAAGCCCGCCTCTGCTAAACCCACTGGTGAACTGCTACGTTTTAATCAGAGTGAATTTATTGACAGTAATCTGACCAGCATGGACAGCGACGCCTACGTTTATATTCCCAAAAGCTGTAAAACTGGCCAGTGCCGCGTGCATATATCCATTCATGGTTGTCGCCAAGGCATTTCCGAAATTGGCACCACCTACATTGAAGACACCGGCTATATGGAAGTGGCTGACACCAACCAGCTGATCATTCTTTACCCTCAGGTGAAAAAATCGCAATTAATGCCGATGAACCCACGTGGCTGCTGGGATTTCTGGGGCTATTCCAGCAATAATTTGCCACCATATATCTACTACCGCAAAGATGCACCACAGATGCTGGCAATCAACAGAATGATTGATCGCCTGTTAAGCCCAGCTGTTCAGGTAAGTCAGCAGTAATCGCTGTCCTGTGACAGCAACCAGAAGTAAAAACAGTCGGACATAAAAACAGTCGGACATAAACAGTCAAAGGTGGTTAGCCATGCTGACCACCATGGCAGATGGGGTACAGAGCAGACTCTGATAGCTTTATCTGTTTGAATTGCTGAGTAATCAACCCATAACCTGACTTCTGGTTCTTTTACCATGCCCATAGTAATCACCACTGTGGGCATTACACTTTAGTGCCTGTATGGCAGTTTCATGCCATGTTAATGATGTACGTCATCATTCTCTCTCCCACCACTCACTACTATGCAGCGTTTAAAATCTGGTTTCAGAGACAGGGTTGCTATTGTGGAAAATTCGGCCATCAAGGCACCAACAACACGGGAACTTGAGATCCTCCTTTCTCATAAAGACTTTACTGTCGGTGAAGATCTACCGTGGTCTGTTTATGACAGCCAACGTACACTGCTGTTACCAGAAGGCGCACATGTCAAGGATGGCACCGTTGTTGACAAGCTTCTTGCAAACAGCCCACGACGTTATGTCACCGTTGAAATAGAACCACCAGAAGGTAACCTGACCGACGCGCCACGCTCTGACCCACGCAACAGCTTTGAAATGATTGAGTCGATCATGCAGCGCATGCATGCGGCTTATGAGTTGCTGCACAATGACGTAGCCAACCAGTCCTTCACTCGCCGTATTATGCATCTTGTATTTGATTTACAGGGGCTCTGTGAAGCACAACCAGACGCTATGCTTGGCACTATCCAACTGATGCATGATGCGCCACATGGACTGGCCCATCCTCTACACGCTGCGATTTTATGTGAAGTTGCATCATCACGTATGGGGCATGGCCCGCTGGAGCGTTTTCCGTTGGTCGCTGCGGCACTGACGCATGATGTCGGCATGTATGAAATTCAGGAAACGCTGTATCACCAGAACACACCACTAACGAACGAGCAGCATCATATTATCCGTTGCCACCCACGCCGCAGCTACGAGCTACTGAAAAAACAGGGTATTACGGAGTCTCGCTGGTTGGAGCCCGTGCTGCACCACCATGAGCGATTGGATGGAAGTGGCTATCCTGACAGCCTGCGCGGTGATGAGCTGACCTACGAAACCCGAATGATGGCGATTGCCGATTGCTATTCAGCTATGATTCGTCCCCGTGCCTACCGTACCCGTGTATTACCCAAAGCCGCTCTGAGTGAACTGTTTCAGGAACGCGGCAGTACGATTGATGGCGACCTGGCCAGCCTGTTTGTAAATGTACTGGGTATTTTTTCACCGGGTAGTCTGGTTGAGCTGAATAACGGACTTATAGGTATAGTTCGAAACCGAACGGACAACCTTGCGGCCCCACATGTTGCAATAGTGGCTAACAGGAAAGGCGAACGCCTCCAGAAAGCACGCATTGTCGCAACAGACATGCCCGAAATGAGCATAAAAGGCATGATATGCCCACAAGAGCATGAGCAACTACTAAAAAATGCAGATCGTATCTGGCCAAGCCTGCCAGCTCTTGATGAACTGTTTTAAGCGGAAATTATTTCAAAAAAACCACATTCAGAATATACAGATGCTTTTCAGCCTTGTTTATTTAAAACGATAAGCAAGATATGCAGCCCCTTTGATAACGCAGTTCAGACTGGCAGGAGCCAAAAGACTCCCGCCAGAACGAATTCAGGTACGACGTTCGTTTTCAACTGCCTGATCAATAACCGCTTTATACAGCCCGATTACACGGGCCGCCAATTGATGATACTCCGGATGACGTTCAATGGTTGGCTGAATTGAACGCGTATCAGCCAGAATATGCTCAAGGTAACTGATGTCATAATGGTCAAGCCGCGCCCCACCATCAACCTTCTCCTTAAGCATCATAATACGCGGCAATCGCTGACTATACATACGACGTAGCAGCACCGTCATCACGCCCAGATCCCTGAACTTCTGATTTACCACACTATTTCCCTCGATTTCCCTCGATATACTGATAAAACAACCTGACGTTGTAGTGAGAACCAGGCACGGCTCCTGTGCCTGATACCGCCCGTCCAGTTTATCAGTCCCATCTCAACAGCCATATTACATATCACCGCCATACAATATTTAAGATTCCCTGACCGGGTTCTATCCAGCCTGGACAACAAACAGCACAGCAAAAGACGCACTAGCAAGAAAGGGGGGTGTCCGCAGTAGAGGTCGTATCAGCCACTTTTGCAGACTCATCAAGAGAAGACGAGGCGCACTGAGGCTCAGCAACTTCTCCCTGGGCATTGACTACAACTTCATCAACGCCTTTCAGAAAGTCATCTTCAGTATCAACGGCAACAGGCTGTCCAGCTCGCTCACGACGCAGCAGCGCTCTGCTGATTACAGCGGTCAAACGGGCAGGAGACAGTGGCTTGGCGATATAGCCATCAGGACTTACATCTTTGGCAGCATCAACCACTGTACGAGAAGTATTACCGGTAACAAAAATAAGCAGAGCTGAGCAATTCCAATCCCTTTCCCGCATCCATTTTGCCAGTGCAACGCCGTCATGGTTATGATCAAGGTTAATATCCAGCAAAATTAACTGGTAACGATTCAGCTCCAGACAGGTCTGGGCATCAGTAAATGTCGAAGCAATTTCATACTTTTTACACCCTAGTGCCTGCACCATGGATGCCAGTATACCGGCCATCGCTCCACTGTCCTCGATAATCAGTACATTTAAGCCCTGCAATAGCTGCTCACGCAACATAACTCTCCTCCCTGACGCTATTCAGATACGCCCTTTTACTCCTCGTTATAACCACATTCAAAGTAGATGAACCCGGCGAAATTACCAGCTGTACCGGATATGAAAGCCCAATTACACCAGGCATAAAGTCTCAGGCTGTCCTGAACCTCCCGACCAGATCTTTCAACGTCGCAGCCAGGCGAGAAAGTTCGGCACTGCTATCAGCTGTTTCACTGGCTGAAGATGAAGTCTGGGCGGTAATATTATTAATCGTATGCAGGTTCTGATGGATTTCATCCGACACGGTGATCTGCTGTTCTGATGCCACAGCAATCTGACGATTCATATTATTAATTTCATCAAACTCACGAATCACATCACTCAATTCATCACCCGCACGGGTCGCAAGATCAGCACTGGCACCTGCA
The DNA here is from genome assembly GCA_025800125.1 of Marinobacterium sp. Lineage (GTDB taxonomy): Bacteria > Pseudomonadota > Gammaproteobacteria > Pseudomonadales > Balneatricaceae > Marinobacterium_C. The sequence goes on along the minus strand of JAOXSF010000093.1, from coordinate 35,702 downwards.
CGCCTCAGCCCTTCTTCCATGGAGATAACCGCATCGTGGGCTACTTTCTGTAAGCGTTCAATCTGGGAATGAATCTCTTCTGTAGAGTCATCGGTACGCTTGGCCAGCACACGAACTTCATCCGCAACAACAGCAAAACCACGCCCACTCTCACCCGCGCGCGCCGCTTCAATCGCTGCATTGAGTGCCAGTAGATTAGTCTGATCAGCAATATCTTTGATTACATCAAGGATATTACCTATCTCCTGAGTATGGCGGTCCAGCTGTTGCAGCTGCTGTGAGGTTTCAGAAATCTGTCCTGCCAATTCATTTACCGAAGTCACAGCATTCTGCACATTCTGGTTCCCCTGGATGGCATTGGCATCTGCCGAATTTGATGCCGATGCAGCCTGATCAGCATGATGGGCAATCTCCTGGATAGTAGACGCCATTTCAGCCATGGCCGAGGCCAACTGATCAGTTTGACGATGTTGCTGATCCATCCCTCTGGATGTGTCTCCTGTAATCGCAGACAACTGTTCTGCCTGTGTTGCAACCTGCACTGTTGCCTGGTTAACCTGACTGATAATGCCAGAAACCTGGTCAATAAACTGGTTAAACCAGCGCCCGACCTCTCCCAGTTCATCACCACGCTTTTCATCCAGTCGACGGGTCAAATCAGCCTCTCCATCAGCAATATCACGCAGCATGCTGATCAGGCGTTGCAGCGGTACGGTAATAGATTCAGAGACAAGTGTACCCAGAATGACACCAAATACGTTGGCAGCAATTGCAATTGTAATCAGCCAGAACAGCGCCTCTTCACCTGATGCACGACCCGCCTCACGTGCAGTCATCATCTCCTGTACAGCTTCGGCTTTAACCTGCGAAATCAGTTCGCTCGCCTGCTGCTGGATATTTTCAAGTATATGTTCCTGCTCCAGAACCTGCTCAGCTTCTACAACCAGTAGTCGTTGTGCTGTTAATAGTTGATCAACACTACTGGAAAAGTGCTCGTAATAGCTGGTCAATTCCTGCAAGCCAGTATTAAGATCCGGAGCCATTTCCAGTAGAGGAACCAGGGTATGGTCTCGATACTGTCCACCTTTTTCCAGCACGGTAATCTGCTGTTGAAACAGGCTGCTGTAATGCTTGTACTGGTTAACCGATTCGGTAAGATCTGAGAGGTTTGTCCGCTGAACCATCTCTTCTACAATCGTACGCGCGTGCAGCAGACTTAGCTGACTGTCCAGCATCAACCGGACATAAGGTGCCAGTCCCTGCTGAATAAAGCGCAACGCTGCCACTGAACGGGCGCTATCACTGAGTGATACCAGCCGCTCTGATAACAGCTGTTCCATTTGTTCTAATCGCGCTTCCAGTACTTCATGATCATTTTCCAGGGCGTCCATCGCTTTATCACGCTGACTCAACGCCTTGACTTCGGCTTTGCTCAGTTCAATCAACTTTTCAGCAGCCGGTTCAAGCTGAGTATGAAGTAGCGAATCGACCTGCTGCACCTGAGCACGTAACTCAGTGTTATCGGACGCCTGCATCTGTCGACCGTCCGGCAGCACCCCTCCTTCCAGAATCAACCGGCTGCTACGCTGAAAGTCATCCAGACCTTGCTGATAGCGCTGCTCCAGCATATTGAGGTGCTCTGCCGACGGGGCTTTCTGTAACGTAGTTGATTCATACGCATAAGAGAACAGGCTAGCTTCACTGCGCTGCAAGGACACAACCATTTCATTAGCGGCATCCAGAATAGGGACTTCCTGATCACTGATGTCATCCAGGGAGTGCGTCAGCGTGCTTATACCCTGGTAACCTGCCGTGCTGGAAACCAGAATCAGCAACGAGATGGTACCAAACCCCAGATACAGTTTTTTACGCAGACGCATATTTGGCAGCAGATCCATACAGCCGGTCCTTCCTCAATAAAAGCAAAAAAGCAATGGCTTGCTATTATGCCTATTGCGTTACAACCTGCTTGTGCCTGAATCAACAACAGGGTTAAACCAATACCATAGTACGACTTGCTAATAGTGATATAGCCCATGAGCAACGCAAAGGTACGTCTCCTCTGGGCTACCCAGCACATTCAGACAGTTGTTTCAGACAGCTGCTTAAGACAGTAAGCGACCATTTCTCGCAGCCGCCGCTGCTGCTTTCGATGAACTTCACGCGGCCGCCCCATAGCGGGCATGGATAAGTGCTGCGCCAATAACTGACGATACTCCGACTGCTCAGGTAATGGCCCATGCGCAAACAATTGCAGTGCTAACTGACGCAAGGCATAGCGACTACTGTCCAGCGTCCGGCTGTGCAGAGCAAAGCCCTCCAGATCAAGTAAGTCCTGGGCATTCAGCGAATGTGGTACGTTGATTTCCTGCAACAATCCTGGCAGCAATGCTGTTTCAAGCTCTGCCAGCTCGCTCTGTAACAACCAGGGTAACTGTTCGCTATACCGCTGCCGCAGCTGAGAAAACACCTGCTTCCCTTCACTCGAAACAGGTTTCATCATCAATACAGCATGAGCACCACTCACAGCGTCACGAGTTAAACCTATTCGCACCGGCAAATAACCCGCCTTCAGCCAGAAAGGCACCAGATCAGCGGACGTGGCAAAACTCGCCCCCAGATAGTCCAGCTGCCTCTGGCTGGCATCCTGCTTAATCGCATGCAACAACTGTGCTCCCAATTGCTGTCTACGACGCATCGGATGCACTGCGATGCGCATAATCCGGGCACAACGTAGTGCAGCAACATCAGGAAAACCAGCTTGCGCAATCAGGGTCTGCGGGAAAAGATGCCCTGGCGGACGACGCTGACCAGCCCAGACAGCATGGGCCAACTCTGGTGCTAATGGCCCCTCATCTGCCACCAACGCACATGCCAGTACTGGAGATAATTGCTCTGATGGCAGTTGCTCTGATGGCAGTTGCTCTGGTGATAATTGCTCCGATAACAGTTGCTCTGATGATCGCTGCCCGGATTTCTGTTCTCTCAGACACCAGACAGAAAGCCCGGGACTATCAAGCAATAACCGCATATCACTCGGTGTCGTACGATAGTGGGCCTGCACCAGCAAACCAAACAACTGTCGGAGTAAAGATTCATCCGCCACCAACTGATCTCGATCCAGCCGTTCTATAACCTGTACAGGCGATATTTCAACCGCAGCATCAGGCGCTGCTCTGACATCAGGTGCAGCCTCCGCATCCAGTAGCAGTGCTTTGAAAATCAATGCTTCCAGTGGGTCGTTGTCGGCCCAGCGCACAGGCTGGCTGAGACTGATACTGCGCCAGCGCGGGGCACGTTGCTCCAGCTGCTGGCGAAAGCGCACAGCAAACCCACGCCCTGTCCCCTCATAGCCATGAATAGTGGTAGAAAAAACAATCCGATTAAAGCGTTCAAGTAATGCTGTCAGCATCGGTGCAGGAATGGCAGCAGCCTCATCGACCAGTACAATAGCGCCCTGTGCTTCCACGGCCAGTAAAGCCGCCGGTTCAAGGTACTGCAAAGCACCTTGCTGCCATCGCAAAGAACCACGCTCTATCACAACGTCAGGCAACTGAGCACGAGCAAACTGAAATATTTCACGGCAAGCCTGATATCCCGGCGCAGTTACCCATATCTGTCGTCCCTGCTTCAACAGTTCAGCAGCAGCCATACCCAGAGCCGCAGACTTACCCCGCCCTCTATCCGCTGTGATAACTAACGGTTGGCGCCGATTACGCGCCGTATTAAGCACAGCCTGAATGGTACGTTGCTGATCAAGCGTTGGTATTACGCAGGTATTATCTTCAGGCTCGTGGGCAATATCTGACTGCTCAGCTATAGCGGCTACTGAAGGCATCTGGAAAACTGCCTCCTTCGAGTTTTGTCCAGCAAGCACTTCGACAGGTAACGTAGAACTGCATTCGTCTTTTTCACGAACCAGCAGAACCCGCGAGTCCTGTACAATCAATGCGGCCAGTCGACGAATAAAGCGCCGCCCAACATCATCCGTGTTCCACGGCAAGGGGGCCATCGCCTTATGCTCAGGGTCATCGTAGTCTGGCCATTGCTCCAGTGGCGGGCATAGCAATACCAATAGACCACCACCACACAGAGTACCACTGGCCTGGCCCAACGCATCAGGATTAAGACCATCCCAGGCATTAATAATTAATTGACTAACGGTACGACCTAATAATCGCTGTGCCTGCTTACCATCCATCCGTTCGACGATTTCAGGCGCTTCAGCTCCCAACCAGACCGTCTGTTCATCAAGGTCCAGCTGCTGCGCCTGTTGCCAGCACCAATGCTCGCTACCACTGAGCACCATCAAGCGACGGTGTTGATCTGTATATGCCTGTTCTCGCAGCGTTTTAATTTGTGTTGCCAGATTCATAACGTCTCGGTTCATATAGTGCCAGTTTATGGCTACCAGAACTGGCAACACCACATGATATGCACTGCACAGCAACGCCAGAGATCATGGAGTCACCTTACTAAGAAGGCTCGGTAGTAAACGGACATTGATTAATACAACCGCACTCATACCGGAACAGGGAACAACAGGCAACTGCACACTGCAAGACAAGACAACTCAACGCCCCCAGACGGGACGATGATTACTGTTTAACCAGGCCAGTTCTTCGGGGGTTGATGTGCGTTGTAGCACTGTATTGCGGTGAGGGAAACGACCAAAACGGGCAACCATATCACGGTGCTGATGGGCAAACTCCAGTGAATTCTGAAACTTTGCCCACAAATGTGGGGGAGCCTCTGCCTGTAGCCGGGTGAAACACTCAATACTCTGATCCTGTACAACCAGAGATTCAGCATGTTCCAGAGGCATGTAAAAAAACGTACGTTCAATATGATCAAGAGCGCGATCATGCTGCCGCTCTAGCCCCTGCTGACAGAGTCTGAGCGCCAACACATCACCAGCAAACGCATCAGCGTCCCCGCGATACACCATACGCGTAAATTGGTCCAGCAAAATAATAAGTGCCAACCGACCACGTGGATTTTCGGCCCAGTGATTCAGGTCACCATTAAGTGCTTCACGTACCTGGCGCCCAAACAATGATGCAGTCGCTCTATCTGTCTGAGCATCTCCAGACCACCAGAGACGATGCCTGTCATCGCTGACATCACCCTGCACAATATCGCCAAACCAGTAACGTAGAATCTCTTCTATCTGCTCACGCATACCACACCCTCTTTACGTCACCCCTTGCAATACTCGCCCCTTTATCAGATGCAGCCTGACGGGCAAACCATCAACAACCTGCTGACTGGCTAACACCCGCGCCTGAAACCACTCAAGCCCGGAGGCAACTCTCTACCAATGGCAGCAGGTCACATCTGATATAGCTGACAATTGCTCAGAGGGCCAGTTAGCGCTGGCGTTTCTGGTGTTGTTCCCAGTTAGCCTGGCGCTGTGCTTCGCTTTTACGCAACAAGACGTACATCGCACCAAGACCACCGTGCATCGGCTGTGCCGAATGAAAGGCTTGCACGGCATCCAGTTGAGGAAGCCAGTGATTCAGTGCCGTCTTTAATTGATTTCCCAACGCCTGTTCATGACGCCCTCGGCCATGACTGATCAAAACAGTGCGAATGCCGTGACGTCGACATTCATCAATAAAACTGCGGATTTCCTGCCGGGTCTGCGCCACAGATTTTTTATGCAGGTCCAGCCTTGCATCCACCTGATAACGTCCTGACCGTAAGTTTCGATACACACCCTCCTGCACTCCGTCACGCTTCCAGGCGACCGGGTCATGAGGGTTCAAAGGCGGCAGTGGCCGTAAGCTAAGTTCACCATCACGCTCACCGTCTTCAGCTGCCATACGCCGGGCAGCCAGAGTCTGCTGGTCACGACGTGCAGCAGAATGAAGCAGATCAGCCCGGTGGGACTCCTGTTGACGCACAACACCGTCACCGGCCATCAACTGTGCAAAATCAGTCGCCTGAGAATCTCTTTGATGATGGTCTGACATGGACGCCTCCTGAAACAGTATTTACAGATCAGTGAGTATTATAAAAACCTCGCGGCGGATCTGATAGCACGCCTGTGGAGCTCGAACCCAATTCGGGCAACCCTGCACTGAAAACCCAGCGCCCATCTACCATCGTCGCCAGAGGACGAATATTACGGATCTGATTCGTGGGTATAGTCAGATAATCCTGATCCAGTACCACCAGATCTGCCCGCTTGCCAGGCTCCAGTGTACCCAGAGAATTTTCTGCAAAAAGCAAACGGGCATTGTTACGTGTATGTGCCACCAAAGCCTGGCGCCGGCTTACTGTTTGTCTGGACAGCGGACGTCCATCCACCATCGTGCCATTAACCGCCCAGTCAAGGGTATGAAACGGATTCATGCTGGCAACAATCGGGCTATCAGAACCCAACCCCCAGGCGAGCCCGGCCTCTGTCAAAGACCTCATAGGCGTCAACATTGCAGCCTGCTCTATGCCTTGCTGGTGCTGAAAACGGTAACCAATCAACCAGGGTCTTGCATGTACAGCGACATTCAAGCCAAGCGCTTCAACCCGCTGGATCGTCGATAACTGGATTCCATCGGCATGAGCAAAAGTCCAACGTAAAGGACGCAGGTTATAGCGCTCAGACAAACGTTCAAACTGATCCAGGTGCTGATTAATACTGTGATCATTCACTGCATGCAGATGCAGATGGATACCTTTTTCAGCAAGCTGGGCCGCATAATACCGGAACGCTTTTTTTACGTTCAGGCTGCTACTCGCTGCTGCTGACAGTGAGTCCTGCACTGGCATGTATAACTGCTCTCCAACACCAATGCGCCGATACCAGCTGGCAATGGCTATTTTTTCGCCCTGCTTCAGACGGGTCATATCCGGCGGCGCACGAAAACTTTTCTCCCAGGGAATAAGCTGCTGTAGATAATGAACCCGGACTGTCAAGGCCCGCTCAGCAGCCAGCTGCTCAAAGGGAAGATAGTACTGCGGTAATGTATCAAAGCCACCCGCATCCAGAATACTGGTAATGCCCAACTGGTTCAGCAATGCCTGCAGCTGCATCACTCCCTGGCGCCCTGTATCGGTTTGCTGCTCAGGGAGTGCGGTAAGGATGGCCCGCTGTGTTGCCTTTGTCACAATACCTGACGGCAGCCCTGTACTATCCAATAACAAACCAGAACGCTGCTGATACGGTACTTGTGCATCAACGCCAATTCTCGCCAGAGCCTGACTATTAACGTACCCCCAATCAAAAAGATGCTGCAGATATACCGGGTTGTCCGGCGCAGCCATATCCAGATCAGCTCTGCGAAAACCATCAGGCTGATCCAGAAACTGGTGTTCGACAAAACCACCAATAACCGTGATCCATTCACCTGCAGGTATTTTTTTCGCTTGCTGTGATATACGCTGCAGTGCCTCCTGATAGGAGGTCACACCATCCAATCGTACTTCACGGTGCCAACGCCAGGCTGCGCGAATAGCATGGATATGATTATCAATCAATCCGGGGATGATAGTGCGCCCCTGTATGTCCAGCAAAACGGTGGAAGGAGCTGCCAACGCCCGCACTGCATGGTTACGCCCAATCGCATAAATTTTTCCCTGCTTGATTGCCATCGCTTCAACTTCACTGAAGCTTTCATCAACCACCAGAATACGTGCGTTGTATAGCACCAGCTCAGGCACTGCTTGCACCCGTGGTGCATACAGTCCGATCACCATTAATATCAGTGCTTGTAATCTCAGGACTTGCAACACCCTGAGCAATCGCGCCCACACTCTATACATGACTAAGCGCCTCGCACAGGAAACATATCGCCCGCAAGTATTCGACGGCACAAAAGAAGCGACAACCAGTACTCCCATTGCCCCACCGGCATTAATAGCACCGAAAGAGAAATGACATCTGGCATTCTGGCTTACTCAAAACCGGGTTTACTCAAAACCTGACCTGTTCAAAACAGCGTATAACTGGAGACATCAAACGACAGCAGAGAGTTCCTGCAATATTGCGAATGACAGAAACAGAAAAGCCGACATAAATGTCGGCTTTTCTGTCCTTGATCTGCAGCAATGCAAATCAGAATTGAGAAATCAGTCTGCTTTGATAATCATCGCATATAACTGATCTTTCAGGTGCAGGCGATGCAATTTGCGCTCTTCTTCCGTCTGGGTAGAAACCGGCTCGATTTCGGATTCCATGCGCTCCACATCTTTGGTGACCTGATGATACTCATCAAACAGGCGGGCAAAATGGGCATTACCTACTTTCAGCTCATGGATACGCTCACGGTGCTCTGGCAGTTCATGCAGCAGGTCATGGTGTTCAATTGTCATGCCGATATTCCTTATAGATGTCGGATTTGAGTGCAACACCGCAGGTAACAGGGCTCATTCAGAATATTATTCTGTTTTAAACAACCCTCTCCCTTCTGGTTAACTTCAGTCTCCTCCGCTATGAGATGGTTCGCATTGACAGGCATCAATACCAACCATCACAGTAGTTACAGAATCAGAAAGTAACGCTCTGCACAATATCTCTGGAAGTATCAGCCAGTTTTACAGAAGCATGCTCTGTGCGCTCAGCAGCTTCTTTCGCCAACTGTGCTGCAGACTGAATCGTATCAACGTTATGGGTCAGATCATCAGCAGCAGAACTCTGCTCCGTAGATGCTGTGGCAATCATGGCACTCATATCAGCAATATTTGCTACGGTACTGATAATGGTTTCCAGCGCCTCACCCGCTTCAGCCGCTTGGTTCACGCAGCTATGGGCTTTTTCACGGCTGGCCTCCATTACCTGTACCACCTGTTCAGACTCACGACCCAGTCGCTGAATAGTCGCTTCAATCGTCTGTGTGGATTCCTGAGTTCGCTTAGCCAACTCACGCACTTCATCAGCAACAACTGCAAAGCCGCGCCCCTGCTCTCCTGCGCGCGCAGCTTCAATAGCAGCGTTTAACGCCAACAGGTTGGTCTGATCAGCAATCTCTGTGATAACACTGGTTGCAGTAGCAATATCCTGCGTCTGACCATGCAGCGCAGCAATCTGTGCTGTAGCGCTTTCAACATCCGTGGCCAATTCCCGGATAGAAGCAATAGTACCATCCACGACAGACTGGCCACTGGCGGCAACATCACTAGCAGCACGGGTTTCATCAGATGTCATTGTCGCGTTACGCGCAACATCTTCAATCGCAGAGGACAATTCACTGATATGCAGCGAGACGCGATCAAGCTCTTCAACCTGACGATTGATCGCTTCATTCGTTTGCTGAGCAATGTTAATTGCTTCACCACCCTGTGCCTCAAGCTCGCCAACGGAGTAGTTAACCCGAACATTTGCCGCCTTGACTCGAGCCTTCAGCGTCATGTTCTCCAGATAAATCTGCCCAACTTCAGACACAGAGTTGGCAAACATTTCCTGTAATACCGGCGAGTCGATAGTATTCAACGAGAGACGTTCCATCTGCCGTAGTGGCCCAACAGCATGGTACGCAGAAAGCATGCCCACAACAGCCATGACCCCCATGGCGATGCTTGTCAACACTGGATCAAACTCGGTGAACCAGGCAACAGCAAGTGGGATTAATGCTGAAATCAGTGCTGCAATCATCACACGGGTAGAGACACGAATATCGTGGGGAGAGAAACGCCGACGCCCGGCATTGAGACGTTCATATACGGCTTGGGCACGAACTTTCTGGCCTGCCGTAGGGAGCGTGCGCACTGACTGATAACCAATACAGCGCCCGTCATCCAGAATCGGCGTCACATAAGCCTTTACCCAGTAAAAGCCCCCATCTTTACAGCGGTTTTTGACGATACCAATCCAGGGCTGGCCCGATTGAAGTTTGGACCACATATCGCCAAACACAGCGGACGGAACATCAGGATGGCGCACAAGATTATGAGGCTGTCCCATCAACTCTTCGCGCTCAAAACCAGAAATTTCCACAAAGGCATCATTTACAAATGTGATTTGCCCTTTGAGATTAGTTGTTGAGATAAGAGGCGTGTCGTCTCGAAATGTTCTTTCGGTATCTGTTACGGGAAGGTTACTCCGCATACCTGCCTCCTGTCAGCATCTGAACAACTGGTATAGTCATATAATATTTGCAATGTCTTATATACTGTATCTGTTAGGCTTTACTAAGCTAATTAAGCATATTTCATCATAGAAAGCCCCCTAACCGGTGCCCTATCCTAACGCGCCGACCTTTCCAGCTCTAGCCAGGCAATGTACTTATTAAGTATTAAAAAGGCCATGAAATGGCCTTTTTCCAAGAAACTAGGCGTAGTTTTGACGTGTATCAAACCAGATCAAACCACACTATTTTTCCGTCAGTGAGCCCCCCAGACAGTCAGGTGACTGAGGTGCTGGCTTTGCTCTCTGCTGCCACTCTTCAGGGGTATAAAGATGCATAGATAGCGCATGAACCGGGCCCGCCATCTCCTCAGCTAGCAAACTATAAATCAACTGGTGACGCTGAACCAGGCGTTTCCCCTCAAACAGTTCAGATGAAACCACTAACCGGAAGTGCGATTCCTGAGCAGGCCCACTATGCATGTGGCTTTCATTATCAATTTCAAAATATTCTGGAGACAGCGCTGTAGTTAGCTTATCGTTAATGCTTTGTTCAACAGACATAATAACCCCTGTTTAGCTCTATATTTTTATCCATCGCTTTTGTCAGCCTTATCTGTAGCCATTTCAATAAAGTAACGATGAATCTTACGTGTAGAAAACCACACCAGCGAAATAACAATCGGCACAGAAATACCCAGTACAAGGCTCTTGTCAAAATTAAGCCCTGCCCCGTATAAAGCTTCCAGCAAATATTTAACCAGTCCAACTGCATAATAACTGATGGCAGCTACAGATAACCCTTCAACGGTATGCTGCATCATCAACTGAATCTGTGAACGACGATCCATGGAAGACAACAGTTGCTGATTCTGTGCCTGAATAGACAACTCCACACGGGTGCGCATCATATCGGAGACCCGATCAATTCGCCGTGACAGATCTTCAAGCCGTTGGCCAACAGCCTCACAGGTGCGTACCGCCGGGCTCATCCGTCGAGTCATAAACTCACTGATCGTCAAATGCCCCGACACTTCATCCTCCCGCAACTCAGTCAATCGCTGCATCATCAGCTCATGGTAAGCACGGGTTGCACTGAAACGGAATGTTGATTCAGCCCGGCAGGACTCTACACGAGCCGCCATCTCCGTCAGCTGATTCAGTATGTCCTGCTCATTTTTTGCGGTGTCAGCTTCAACTGACTCAGAGTCAGCCAGACAGCGGGTCAGGTGTGCCAGTTCTGCATCCATCTCGGCCAGAACAGGACTGAATGCTCTGGCAGTTCCCAGCGATAGCAACGCCATCAGACGATAGGTTTCGATTTCCATCAAACGCTGTGTCAGTCGCCCCAGCTGAGTGTCACTCATATCGTGGTTATATACCAGAAAGCGGCCAAAGCCGTCGCTATGCAGCTGGAACGTTGTCCAGACTCTGGCATCACCATTCTGGGGACTACTACCAACAAGCCTCATACCTTCAAAGTAGCGGCGTATCTGCGGCAGCCGTAGATCTTGTGGGTCATCGCCGGGCTCAACAGCAACATGAAATGCAGCTACAACCTGCCCGGGCAACTCAGACAACCAACCAGTCGGTAACTGCTCTGTTGCAAGATCACCGAATGGATTACTCATGAGCTGCTGGGGTCGATATATGAAGGTATAACTGACAAACTCCAGATGCTTTTCCCGGCGAATTTTCATCGTCCCAGCATCCAGCTCCAGACAGATACTTTCTTCAACGGGGGTTTCTATCTCAAGCCGCTCACAAAGCTGACGTAAGTGATCAAACTGCTGGCGTTTTTCCTGCTCATTACACAACACAGCAATATGCGTCATGCGAGTGCCAGTCGAAATAACCTGAAACGGACGAGAGTGCAGTTCTGCATAAAGACTGTCTCGCAGTGGATGTAGCTGCATCGCTTCCGGCAGTGTCTGCATCATATCAGGTTACTCCTGCAATAAAGAGGCTGTCATAAGCGGCTGGGAGGAAAGGTCCAGTGTCATAATCTGAGGACGCAATTCAAACCAGCTATCAAATAACGATCGCGTCAATTCAGATGGCCAGTAATCACCAAATTCATCCCAGCTTGCCAGCTCATTTTCAAACATAGTTTGCCAATGCTGTTGCAACGCTTGCTCAAACGCAGCTTCACTGTCTACCTCATCAATCAGGTAGAGGGTGCCCTCCTGCTGGTGCTCAGCCAATGTCATCTGCTGTCCATCTTCTACAGCAGGCAACTGCTGAACCCATTCAACAAAAGGCTGTCGGGGTAACAGAGAAAAGCCAGCACGATTTAACAGTTTCATTTTCCAACCCTGAAATTTTATAAACAACAACGATTACAGTGCAGCCTCATAACCGCTCAAAAGCAGTCGCTTTACTGAAGCTTTATTATATAATCAGCATCCTCTATGGACCGCACGGATACCATAATCGAGTGATCATACCTGTACTACCACAACTTCACAGCCGAAATGACTGGATTGAATTCTGCCGCAGGGAAACACCTTATTGTTATGTAGAGTATCCCCAGTGCCTGGTTGATCTACAAACAACCTACCTGCAGCTGACGCTACTGGGTAATGAAAAACAGGGACGCCAAGCCATTAAATACAGCCTGGGGTCGCGGCTGTCCGTTGAGCCGGTGTGGGATCTTATTCGCTCTTGTCAATGGCAATTAGGCCGTATTATCCAAGGCCTGGAATCAATGGATTTCAGCAGCAACGTGCGGGACAATTCGCTGTTGAAAGCCCACACAGACATTACTGTGCGAAAGTTTTTTTCCAAGGAACGTTCTCTGGTCGCACCCGGCTCGCTGGGCATGCTTCATCATTTATGCGATGAACCCCAATTATGGTGTGGAAACACGCTGGCACGATTACTGGCCAATCAACAATTCCGGCAATTTCGATCAGGACCGGATGCAGAACCCGGCAGAGATGCAAATAGCCTGTTACTGGATATTATTCAGCAACCGCTACTCTGGCTGGGACAACGTAATGATGGTCGTCTGCATTTATTACACCGCACTGGCGAGGGCGCGCCAATTCGAAATATGGCAAGCCTGCTGCCAGATTTTCGCCCCCCAGCCCCACGCTTGCTGCCTCGCCGCTCTCCGCTCGCCGCAAGGATGTGAGGCCCATAGATATTTTCCTTATGTAACGGAAATAGCACAGACAGGAATAACAGAACGACAACCGAACTGGTCTCGTGGCGGATGCATGGTTACTAACACTGACAGCTATTCAGGTAATGGGTGGGTAATACCCTGTTCCTGGCACTTTTGCACCGCTTGCTGACGAAAGCGCTGACGCACTCTAGTATGGCGAGGCTTGGTCATATAAAACAGTAGCTTGGTGGCTTCACTCATATCCAGCCCGACAATTTCAGCCCACTGCTCCATCTGTTCTATCACTGTATTATCGGAACGATCTGGCAGCGCCTGTATAACCGGAGTGGATAGCGTTTCCCCCGCCCGCACTCGACGGCAAAGCAGATCATAGTTATAGCTGAATAACGGATATATCTGACGCTCGGCCTCTCCACGCAATTCAAACCAACCAGTCTGACGCCCTGCCTGATAAACTGCGGGATGGCTCCACGAATGCTGAGAGGGCACTTGCGCATAACGACAAGCCTCTTCATAAGCTTGCCGCACCGAAGGCAAACCAAAATCCCCGGTCTGGGTGCGCAACACTTCAATAAACTCGGAAATTGTCGGCATCCAGGCCAGCTTCGTTTTGCAATGGTCAATTGCTGCAACCAGCTCACGCTCACCATAGCCGCGCAAACTAAGCGCCCACTCTCGCTTAGCTATACGAATCTCGACTTCTGACTCAAAGCAACTTTTAAACTTATGACCATAAATCGCCATAAATCGCGCAAAAATCATATTCACATGCGCTTTGGTTTCTAGCGGAATAGGATCATCAGCCCCAGCAGGCTTTTCTTGCGAACGGGTATCACCAATCGGTGTCCCGGACGTCCATGATTGCTGCGGTAACCCGTTTTCGGTTCTCGCGAGTATCTCGGCGGGTGTTTTCATGGCCACTTACCCCTGGTGTCGTTTCACTGCTGCCCTGATTACGCTGACGGGCCTCACGGGTCTGCTTTCGAATCCACTCCCGCTTAACCCAGGCAAGAAACTTCTGGTCCCAGTTACTTTCCTTACGATCTTTATCAAGCCAGTAGAGCGTAAACTCATCCAGACATTCCTCTGCATACTCATTGGGTATACCGTGTCTAGGCAGAAGCTCAAAAAACGTATCGCTGGGCTTCCAACCCATAAACATTGAATGCAGCTTCTGGTTATGCTCTTCACGCATATGAAAAACCTGATGCAGCTCATCAGACTCTTCAGCCTGCTGTGCTTCAGGCCGTCGCCACCCTGTACTACCACCAAATGTCGGCGCAGGCCCCCGCTGCTGCATTAATGTTTCAGAACTTATACGACGACGCATCACACGCGGCGTAGCAGGAATTACTTCAGCCACTGTCGATTCTTCGATTGCTTTGCCAGTAACCACTGCTTCTCTACTGACGCCACTTTTTACGGAGGCCAAGCTCTCTCCAGTAAAGATAGCTTCAGCAGTATTACTCAAGGGGGCTGCTGGCTCAGGGGATACAGCAATTGCCCCTGGCATTATCGCCATTCCAGACACAGCAGTATTGGATGCTAACGATGATGATTCATTCCGGGCTGATAAACTGGACTGGACTGCAACATTATCATCAGAGATGCGGTCATCACAGACAACCACTCTTTGCTGTTCTGACTGAGCAGGCGAGATATGCCAGATGTAGCTGATCTGTACCTGTCCATCATCAAGAAACCCTACATCAATTGCCTGATTAGCCACCAGATGACCCGTAGCAATAGCCAGTTGATCTTCATCCCAGAAAGGTACCAGCTGCAACCATTGCTGACGACTGATCACAATAGCAACAGGCTGATCTGGCTCAGTAATCAACATAGCAAGCAATTGCTGATACCGTTGCAATAGCAACGCCCCCTCCAGCCCATAAAGCTGGATCTGTGATGGGTAGATTAGAAAAGGTTGTTCTGGCACAAGCGCCATACAGCGGTTCCCATTAAAATTACGAGACGAGATGCGTCTTTATTCAAAAGCGTCTTTTCAGCAGGTTCTTGAACATTGCAATAACAGGCAATGCCTACAGAACAGGACTGATATGACCGGCCAGTCTACCACGATGAACGATCAGTAAACGAGCACAGTAAGCAGCCATTGTGCGGTTAATTTTTCACAGGTTGGCACACACCTGTCAGACAGAGGCTACATTCATCAGTAGCACTCTGTGTCAAGAACAGCACGGCAATCCATCAATTGAATACGACTGTTTTGTTGTCATGTACCAGGATACGGTCTTCCAGGTGCCAGCGCAGACCTCGAGACAGCACGGTCTTTTCCACATCTTTACCCAGCCGCACCATTTCTTCGGGCTGATCGCGATGGCTGATGCGAGTAACGTCCTGATCAATAATCGGACCTGCATCAAGATCCTGAGTAACATAGTGACAGGTCGCACCAATCAATTTAACACCACGTTCATGGGCCTGATGATAAGGCCGTGCACCCGCAAAGGAAGGCAGGAAACTATGGTGGATATTGATAATCTGACGAGCATACTGCTGACAAATATCTTCCGGCAGAATCTGCATATAGCGAGCCAGCACCACTGTATCAGCCTGATACTCACGAATCAGTCGACTGACCTCGTCAAAATGCGGTTGCTTGTCAGCCTTATTTACCGGTACGTGATGATAAGGAATATCATGCCATTCAACCATAGATCGCAGATCATCATGGTTGGAAATGACACAAGGGATTTCACAATCCAGCTCACCCGCATGGTAGCGGTAAAGCAGATCAGCCAGACAATGAGCTTCACGGCTAGCCATCAGGATAACCCGCTTAGGCTCAGCAGAGTCATTAATTTGCCAGGTCATCTCAAAAGATGATGCAATCGGCGTAAATGCACTTTTCAACTGTTCCAGTGAAAAAGGCAGAGAATCAGCAACAATCTCGACCCTCATGAAAAACCAGCCTGTCGTACTATCTGAGTGCTGATTGGCATCAGCAATAGAACCACCATGACTGGAAATAAAATTACTGACCATGGATACAATACCTACCCGGTCAGGGCAGGCCAGCACGAGACGGAATCTACGTTCCATTTTTGTCTCAACTCCGTAAAAGCAGAATATGGATAATTTTTGCAAAGCCCGCCATTGTATCAGCCGTCTCCTGCAATGACTAACCACGCCGCACCAGAGCTAATCCTGCCTATATTTCACCTCTTAAATTATGCCTTTTATCAGAGAGCAGCGACTGCTCCCCGCCCTATCGGGCGAGGCTTCCAGCTTCTCAGGCAGCAACCGGCGAGCAACCGGCGAGCAACCAGACTTACGCAAGCCTCCACTGGCAGGAACCGATAATCCTTTGACTCGTAATTTGATACCCCGCCTGCTAACGGATATTGATCGCGGCACTAATGTCGCGATCCAGCTGTGCTGAACACAAAGGGCAAGTCCAGCTGCGCACTGACAGTGCAGCACTTCAATCTTGTGTCCGTAAACGGAACAGGTTTTGGCACTGACGAATCACTGATCGATTTTGACCAAGCGCTTACTCTGTGCCCGGACTTTGTACTTGAGCTTCCGGATCAGGCGGCCAGGTCCCATATCAACACCCAGAACCGTATTTACAGTCTGTATTGCTACGCCCTCTTGCAACCCTGCCATAGCCACCAGGCTACAGTAAGAAGACTAACTACAGAGATCACACCGTAGTACAACAAGCCTGTTAGAGCGCTCCGCTCTTTACTATCCTATACGGGAGTTTCATTTATGAGCACCTCCTCATTCAAGACTCTGATCAAGCATTGGCAAGATCACCGAAAAAACCGGCAACAGCGCACGGAGTATCCATTAACGCTTTACCGTGATGACCTGATCAAACTGCAAGCTCTGGCAGACACGTTTGGACTGGAACTCAACGATGTAAGCGCCAGCCTGATTCATCAAGCAATTAGAGAAATGGAAGAAAAAATGCCGTATATCCCGGGGCCTGAAATTATTCGCATGGAAGAAGGAGAAGCCATACATGAAGATTGCGGCCCTATGCCCGACTATATTGCAGCGCAAAAAACAATTAAAGATTCATCGTCAAGGCTTACTAAAAACAATAAGATACAGCCTACCAAAACCAACAAATAAATTCCGCATCGCAAAAATACCCGCATATAGCGGGTATTTAGAAGTACGCGGCCCTGTATAAACAAAGACACTATTAACTCATATGCAAACCACCGTTGATGGATAAATCTGCACCAGTAATATAAGCAGACTGCTCATCTGCCAGGAAGGAACAAACTCGCCCAATTTCTTCAGGCGTACCGAAACGACCAACCGGAATTCCAGAACAGATTTTTTCCTGAACTTCCTCTGCAATCTTTGCAACCATTGCCGTCTTAATATAGCCTGGAGAAACCGTATTAACAGTTACACCTTTACGCGCAACTTCCTGTGCCAAGGCCTTGGTGAAACCATGAATACCGGCCTTGGCCGCGGAGTAATTACATTGACCAAACTGTCCCTTCTGCGCATTCACAGACGAGATATTAATAATGCGGCCCCAACCATTATCGACCATAGGATTAATGACCAGACGCGTCATATGGAACATGGAATCCAGGTTAGCCGACATCACCTCATCCCACTGCTCCCAACTCATCTTCTTGAACTGGCCATCACGGGTAATACCAGCATTGTTAATGAGGACACTGACCGAGCTCCCCGTCATCTCTTCAACTGACTTGATACAGGCTTTACAGGACTCTTCACTGGTAACATCACCGTAAGCAACCAGGATTTCGTAGCCCGCCTTGCGCTGTTCTTCCTGCCAAGCTTTAGCTTTATCATGATTACCGCCACTGTTGTAACCAGCAACGACTCTGAAACCGGCATCCGCCAGAGAATGACAGATTGCTGTACCCAGACCACCTGTACCACCGGTTACCAAAGCTACTTTCTGACTCATGCTTCACATCCCCATTATAATTGTAAAACCCATGTAGACTTTATATTAGCTACACGTAAGTCCTTTTTTGCCTGATTAAATTTAAAATAGCGAAATCAGCCCGAAGACTATTCATCGGATATTGGCTCTAACATAGACAACATCAACTGGTGTCTATTTATCAGATATAAGCCACCAGGCAAGGACTGATTAAAATATATAATGACCATGTTAAAAGCAGGTGACAAGCACTATTTTTTGCTAGACCATGAACAGACAAACATCAAATAATCACCCCAGGCAAAAGGTATAATAGCATTCACATGATATACACTCCTGTAGAAAGCATTTGAAAAAAATCAGCTAAAGCGCTTTCTACAGGAAATACTTTTTCACAGAAGGTACTTTACAGGAAGGGAAGCTTTTACAGAGCAGAGAGGCCTCCGCCAGGAGTAGAGTTACAGACAGAAAATACTGTAGAAAGAGAAGCAATTTCTTTACTTAGCTTGCAGTTGCCGCAGGTGACGATTCATCCAGAAGCCGGCCAGCAATGCCGTCAATACATTTGCCAAAACCAGGCCTGCAAACATACCATCCAGACCAGCCAACTGGCTTCCCACCCAGCCTAACGGTACGTACAGCGCAAACAATCGAGTTACACTCAGACGCATTGCGCGCATTGGCTGATGAAGTGCATTAAACGCCGAGGCAGTCAGAAAGGCTACCGCCTGACAACCAAAACCTATTGGCACGATCAATAACAAGAGCGCTATCAATTCACGCACATCAGCATCGTCGCTGAATAAGGACGCCACAGGATCACGTACGACCACTAACACTATATAAACCAGTAGTTGCCATCCCAGAGCAAAACGTACAGCTCCTTGCCACCCCTTGACAACGCGCTCTACCTGGCCTGCACCAAAATTCTGGCTAATAAACGGCGGCAATGTCATCGACAGCGCCAGACACACCAGCAGAGACAATGACTCCAAACGATTACCAACACCAAAGGCTGCAACAGCCCCCGGCCCATGCTGAGCAACAACCGCAGTCATTACAGCACCTGCTATCGGCGTCATCATATTTGACAATGCTGCAGGCAGGCCAATTTTCATGACCAGCAACCAGTTCTGCATGATTCTTGACGGCACCAGCGTTGGCATTACCAGCAATTGACGACGATGATACAACAAATGTAATACAACTAACGTAGCCACCCCCCACGACAAAACACTGGCCAATGCCGCACCCTCAATTCCCATTGCAGGAACAGGGCCAGCACCAAAAATGAACAACGGATCCAGCAACAGATTCAAAGCTGACGAAAAAGCCATCAGCCGCGCTGGTGTTACGGTATCTCCGCCTGCCCGCATCGCACTGTTACCAACCATATTTACAACGAGGAAAGTGGAACCCACGAACCAGATCGACATATAGCTACGAATCAGCGGCAATAAAGCTTCTTCTGCACCCATCAACCGGAAGACAGGGTCGATAAGCCATAAAGAAATCAGCGATATAAGAATAACAATCAGGGCGGTCATCAAGAGATTATCAGTTGCCAGCGTACTTGCGCGCGACTGCTCACCCGCACCAATAAGACGCGCAAGCGTGGCAGATGTGCCAATACCGAAACCAATGGCCAGACTGACAATAGTAAAGGTAACAGGAAAGGTAAAACCTAATGCTGCAAGAGGCTCAATACCCAGCTGGCTGACGAAGTAGACATCAGCCAGATTAAATAACATCAAACTGACAATACCCAGCATCATAGGCACTGTCATACGTACCAGCGTTGGGCGAATCGGCCCACTAAGAAGATCAGGTCTGGAAGACATAGAGAGATCCGGAAAGAAGAGGCATCAGAAGCCAGAATGGCCTGTTATATAACAGGCCACGATGCTACTGGTATCCTGAACAACTGCAAGCACACTACAAACTGACTCTGGTGCCATAGAGGCACGATCACATCAGCCTCGTCCCTGGAAAAACTGCATACAGCGCCGCAACTGCTCTTGCTGGGAACCAGTCACTTCACAGAAATGTACGCCATAAATACGCTGCTCGCCCTTTTCGCTATGAAGACGAACAACCTTACCTTCAATATCAAGAGGGCGCATACGGTTATATTCGGAAATATCATCAGATGGTAAACGAACATGCAGACTGACCACTGCACCATCCTTGAGCGATAGCGGCACAGCAATACGCATACCCTGCATACTCAAGTCATGACAAAAACCATCTTTATCTCGCCCTGTTTCTTGATCGGTCACTGAAATCAGCAGATTACTGCTAATACGTGCACTGCGACGACGCTCATTAGAAATACTGTCTTCCAGCCGCAGCGCCCCCGGCTGCAGGGTGAAACCACCAAGCAAATGAGCCAGATCACGTGTCAGGTCATACAGCACTTCACCTATATTTGCTGTATTCGCCACTTTAGAGGCATTCTGCTTAAAGACTTCCAGCAATCTATCCATCGCCTCTTCAAGCTCGGTAAAAGTTGCCAACTGACGCGCGCTATTACGTTCAATCAGAGCAGCCTGTTCAGCACTGGTCCTTGCACTCTCTTCCACTAACGCCAACTCTTTGACCGTAGCTTCAGACTCCTGGCTGTTCGTCTGCACCAGTTTCACCATATGCGCCATCGTCTGGGTCACATCACCTACCCGTTGCGCAAACTGCCCGGTGATATCTGTAATTTGCACAGAAGACTGACTGGTTTTTTCTGCCAGAGCACGCACCTCATCAGCGACAACAGCAAAACCACGCCCCTGCTCACCAGCACGTGCAGCTTCAATCGCCGCATTCAAGGCCAACAGGTTAGTCTGATCAGCAATCTCACGGATATTTCCGATAATGTCCCCGATCTGTTGTGCCGCTTCATTCAAAGCCTCAACGCGCTTCGACGCTTCTGAAATCTCACTGCTGATACTGATCAGCTCTTCGATATTCGCCCTCATCCCCTGCACACTGGTGCTAGCGGTGTGCTCATTATGCTGGGCGCTCTCAAGTGATTTTACAGCTGTTTGCTGCACCTGCTCTGACGCCGAGTGCAATTGACGAATGACATCAGCAAGCTCAACAAAGTGGTGGTTCTCTGACTCACTGATGGTCGCAATATCCTGCGATACCCTGGCAATCTGATACGCCGACTGACGAATATGTGTTGAGCTGTTGTCTACATTGGACAGCACTGAGTTAAGCTTATCCAGCATGACGTTAAAATGCTCAACCACCACACCAATCTCATCCTGGGAACTGGTCGTTATATTCTGGGTCAGGTCGCCATTACTGACAGCCTGAAGGCTACGAATCAGATCAATGATAGGGCGCACAAACAGGCTGGCAACAACGCCGATGATGAAGAACTGCAGTACAAACTCCAGCCCAGACTCCCAGATAGAGTGGATGATAAATCCCTGTTTCTGCTGCACAAGCGCTTCAATCAGTTCAGGAGAGGCATGATATTTCTGTGCTGTCTCAACCGCTTCATCCAGCTCCAGTGTCGCCAGCCAGCGATTGTAGATAGTGGTGAACATTGTCACCAGAAAAAAGCCTAACTGTAACTTCCAGCGGATACTCAGACCAGAAAACCAACTCATTGTGATGTCCATTTACTCCGTAGAGATCAAACCAGAGGTTAAATTAACCCGGTATTATTCTGATTTTGCCAAGGCAGTCTAACAGCTTCCGGCACACGCCCGGTAGGCTCTGAAATCTGATTTGACACTTTAATTGACCTGAACCACCAAGAACCAGACAGCAAGAGCTGATACACACCAAAAAAAACCATTTACAAACAATAAGATACAACCCTTCCGCATAGCACCATACAGCAAGGTAAATAAAACCTATACCAAAGATCTAGAAAGAGATGTACAAATTACAATCCATTCAGATATTACCGAGTAAAATACCTGCTGACACAGAAGAAAACTTTACTTCGCCTGAAGCTCAATCTGGAAAAATACCCTCACAGCTACAGCAAGTGGTGGAAATAAAATGTGTTTTTCTGCCCTGATAACATCATAAACATAACCCCTGATAGAGCAAAACCGCCTGACAAATCAAACTAAAAAACCATTGCAACTCCCCAAAAAAGATGAAACTCGATTGTTGGATTTTTTTCAATAATGATTGAACGAATACTCATGTTGCACACTCAAAGGCATTACCTGCTCAACCCGACAGAAGCAGGACACTACCGTTTGAGGATGAAGAAAAATGAATAAAAATATGAAACCAGCCCTGTCCGGCATGGCTGTTGTCTTTTCCGCTGCAGCACTGGCGGGATGCCAATCCAATGCCAACACGACCAGCGCAAGCACAAGCAGCGACGGCGACACAACAGACCTGGTACATTGTTATGGCGTAAATGTCTGCAAAGGACACAACGATTGCGGCGGCGCGTCCAATAGTTGCGCAGGCCAGGCATCCTGCAAAGGTACTGGTTTCGTTGCCATGCCATCCAAAGCCTGCGCCGACGTTGGCGGCAATCTGAAAGATGACTGGCGAGGCCAGATATCCAAAGCAGAGCTGACACAATGCTACGGCGTGAATGTCTGCAAAGGCCATAATGACTGCAAAACAGCCGACAATGCCTGCGCAGGTCACGCATCCTGCAAAGGCACCGGATTTGTGATGACTACAGCTAAATCCTGTGCCGATATCGGCGGCAAGCAAGGCTGATTGCGACAAACAGCGCTAATAGCCACGGCAAAGCTAACAGCCCAAAAGCAGGCCGACATTACTTGTCGGCCTGCTTCAGACTGTATGGATAAAGACAAGATGAAACACCCCTTTCTTGGTTTCGGACTTGGTCTGCGCCCCCAACACTTCCACGATGTATTACAGTGCACAAACAGCCAACAGCGACAGAGTGCTGACTGGTTCGAAGTTATTTCCGAAAACTTCATGGTTGCAGGCGGCAAACCCCGTTACTACCTTCAGAAAATTCGTGAACATTACCCGGTGGTGCTGCATGGCGTATCAATGTCCATCGGCAGTACAGACCCACTCAACATGGATTACCTGCGCCAACTGAAAACACTGGTTAACGATGTCCAACCCGCCTGGGTTTCTGATCACCTTTGCTGGACCGGTGTAGACGGCCAGAATAGTCACGACCTGTTACCCCTACCCTATACGGAAGAAGCCATCAACCACGTAGTTGAACGCCTGAACCGCGTTCAGGACACACTTGGCCGACAGTTGTTACTGGAAAATGTCTCCAGCTATATCAGTTATCGCGAATCAGACATGACTGAATGGGAATTCTACAGCGAGGTCACAGAACGTGCAGACTGCCTGATGCTTCTGGACATCAACAATATCTACGTTAGCGCCCGCAACCACGGCTTTAACCCACACACCTACCTGCAAGCGATAAACCCCACACGTGTACAACAGTTTCATCTGGCGGGCCACACAGACTGCGGTGACCATATCATCGATACCCATGACCATGATGTCTGCGAAGATGTCTGGTCGCTCTATGCTGACGCCCTGAAGCATTGCGGCGCAGTAAGCACAATGATTGAACGCGACGGCCACATACCCGAATTCAATACACTGCTTGATGAGCTTGATATTGCTCGCCAGATTGCCGTCAATACACTTGCCGATAAAGCATTACCGAGCCCCTCCCGTTCAGATGCAAATTCTCTTACAACAAACCTCCTTGCAGGAACAACATCATGAGTACGCTGCAACAACGCCAACGCCAGCTAATGGCATGGTTACAACACGGCAACACAGACATCTGCCGGCATGTTGCTGAACAGGGCGCTCTCAACAATATGCAGCGACTCAATATTTATCGTACAGGCTGGCGCATCCGGCTATCAGAAACCATAGAAACAGACCATCCGATACTGGGTGCTTATCTGGGAGATAAGCTTTATAACCAGCTGCTGGATGGCTACCTTACCAGCTACCCATCAACTTCAACGTCGCTACGCCAGTTTGCCGACAACTTGCCTCAATTTCTGGCACAACATCCCCCCTTCTCAGAACATCCGCAAATCTCAGAACTGGCCAGATTCGAACGCTTGCTGCTGGTCGCATTTGACGCTGCGGATAGCCCTCGCGCCACTCAGAGCACACTATTTGACACACCCTCCCAGGAATGGCCAGCACTGAAATTTACCTTCCACCCAAGTGTGCAGCTCTTCTCAACAACTCATAACAGCGTACAAATCTGGCAAGCCTTGAAAGCAGAACAGACACCACCTTGCGCACAACAGGAATCGCAGTCCTGGCTGGTCTGGCGTAACAGAGAACGTCTGACAGAATTTGCCGCACTTGAGAGGCTAGAGGAACAGCTACTTCGCAGCTTGCTTAAAGGAGAAACATTGGAATATGCCGCGCAATTGACCGCCAACACACTCCCTGCTGAAGCCGCTGGCCACTACTTGCTGACAACACTGACAAACTGGCTTGAACGTGGCTGTATCCAGGCATTGAATCAGAAAATAACACTCAACCCGGTCGAATAAACAACACGCAGCACCATTAACCATGGTTAACACAGCACCACAGAGGCAAAGTTACATTCTGAGACAGGCGTAAACCGTGACCGGCATAGTCATGATGAAAGTCATAGCCATCACATAAACGGCACTAAAGTATATAGATTAAATCCTATATTTAACAAATAGCGTGCCTGTTTCTAAGGTTTTCACGTATGATGCAGCTTTATAACAATAACAAACCTTCATATTACGTGATGCCCCCGTTCAAACAGACTCGCAAGAGGAGCGCGATGCTTTTGCAGTCAGTGGCGGGTTATGAAAACACATTGACAACCCACCGGATTGAGGCCCGATACAGCCGGCCAGGGTTGTTTAAAAGTTGCTGCAGGCTGCTCTATCCTCGCATACAGAAATCTCGCATACAAAAAATAGGCAGACGGGGGCGCGGGACAGGCAGTAAACGCAGGCCATCATACAGACCAGACTGTATGTCTGCACAAGCTAAATGATCAGGGAGACTCCCCGTGTACAAAATTCTGATAGCTGATGATCATCCGCTATTTCGAGATGCTATTACCAGTGTCATACACAGCGGTTTCAGCGGTTGCGAAACCCTTGAAGCAGATGAACTTGAAAGTACGCTGACATTGACACGTAATAATGACGATATTGATCTGATTCTGCTGGATCTGAACATGCCCGGAATGAATGGACTGCACGGCCTCATCACCCTGCGCAACGAAGTCCCGTTTACGCCAGTTGTTATTGTTTCTGCCGAAGAAGATAAGCAAATCATAATGCAGGCCGTCACTTACGGCGCTGCGGGCTTTATCCCGAAGTCAACACCACGGGAACAGATGCGCCTGGCACTGGAGAAAATCCTGGCTGGCAACACTTATATACCTGCTGACGTTATCAAGACAGAACCCACTCCCAGTAACGAACCTGCGATCAGCAACGAAATTTTTTCCTCTCTCACTCGCCGTCAGTTACTGGTACTGGAGCGCATGTCGATGGGAGAATCTAACAAACAGATTGCCTATAACCTGAATATTGCAGAAACAACTGTCAAGGCTCATGTTTCTGCGATTCTTCGTAAGCTAGGTGTCCATAACCGTATGCAGGCTGTCCTCTGTGCAGGTAATCTGGACTTTAACCAGGCTCGCTGATTTATCAGGCAGAATATTGGGCAGAGCCATGATCAGATACGCCTGAAACGGATCTGCCCATTATTCATTACCTGCAAACGAAACAGCATCACTTCCGTCAGGTAACGACGATCAACCGCCCGTGCAATATGTATAACCAGCACAGCATCCACCAACTGTTCAGAGCTTGCGATACCACTGAAATGGCTACCTGATGCATTCACGCCCCGCTCAGGCGAGCTATAACCCAGTTGCTGCCAGATCGCAGGGGGAGCGCTTGTAAGTAGACTTGTCTGATAACGCGACAGCCTCACCTTGCGACTGTTTCCTGCCTCAATATTGGTGCTTACGCCTGCTACCCTTGCGATACTTTTTTGAAAAGTGCTCTTCTGGAAGGCTCCAGATTCAAGCAAAACCAGTGCGGTATTCTGCTTTTCCATATTATGTCTGTCTGATTTCTGCCACTCAACTGGACGCTGGTCATCCTTATGTGGGCCAGACTGGTCAGCGCTATCTGACCAGTAGCCATAGATCTGGTACTTATCAGGCCAGGCTCGCTGACAATCTCTGCGCTCAAGGAATATCAGGTGAACCCCCGGCTGGTCTTCTGCACCCGACAATCGAGTGCTCAACTGCAACCCCTGTGACCCTAAAACACCTCGCAGACTCAGCTGCAAACGACGATCTTCGGCCAGAAACGTTTCAGCAGGTAATGAATTCAGCCCATCCTCTGTTGCCCGTAACAAGGGCCGGGAATGTCCTTCATCACCAAACCAGCGCTGCCAGAGGTCACCCGCCAGGCTACTGACCTGGCGGGTAATCCAGTTCTGCCTCGGCCCTGCATCCAGCGGCATCGCTATCTCATTCGTTGCACATAACTGGTCAGCAGAGAACGACGCAAATGGAACATTTATCCGCTTCACGGCTGGTCGATACTCAAGCACATCTGCACTTGCAAGCCGCCCTGCAATGGTTTTGTCAAGCTTTAACTGCAACCAGGGGTACGGCTGTCGAAATGCAGCAGGTGCCTTCAAATACGGGTAAGGCGTTTCACGCCTGCTAGCGGGCTTTACAGGTACAGGCATACCTGAATGAAGATCAACTGCAAAACTTTTTGCAACGTTTTCTCCGCCTTGCGCAGTCTCTGTATTCATATCTACAAGACTTATATCTCCAACGTCTATATCACCAGCGTTTGCACCCCCTGCGCCAACAATCTGCCCGGAGCCATACCCGTTTTCAGATACATATCTGGCACTCCGGTCATCCTGATCTCTACCATCCAGGAGCGCTTCACCAGCAACCGGAGCTAATGTCTGACACCCTGACAGCCACAACATCAGCTGAATAAACAGCACAGCTCGCAGTTTTATCACCTGCTCTCCTCTGGACAACGCTGTCCCAGTAAACGCCAGAATCGACAAGTGTTAAGTGCTCCCGCTTCCTGTCCGGCCACACCCAGAGGCTTATCACTACTTTCACGCAACAAGCGCTGTAACTGCGGTAACGATTGTGGTATCACTGCCTGCACATGAGCGATCAAAGCAGCAACCCTTGCAGCCGCCAGCGATGTTCCAACCACCCAGAAACCGTTATACGCTGCCATATCAGAAGGCGGACTTCCTCCTGGCGCTGCCACCACAACATGCTGCCCCTGACCGGCATGTGCGGGTCGCTGCCCGGCTGATTTCATGGCAGTCACCGCCAGCACCTGTGAACTACGCGCCAGTGCCAGTACTGGCATATCCGGGCCCGAATCACCTGCTCCTGTCACAATAACGACCTGACGTGCAACCACCTGCTGTAAAGCATGCTGCACAATGTCACCCATTTGCCCCTGTGGCCCCAGCTGAATAACCTGATTACCCCCTGTTAAGGCGCCATCCAGTGCCCGAACAAGCGCCAGACTACTGCACGAAGCCCATAATGGCCTGCCCATCACCGGCAGACAGGCTTGATAGCTGGATAATTTCAGATCAGGTAAATAGGCACTTAAGGTTGTCGCCTGTACCGAACCGGTGACACCAGCCTGATACCCCATGCCAGTCATATCCTGTTTATTTACCAACTGCCGTACCAGAGATGGGTCAACACCTGTATCAATCAGCGCCACAGGCACTGACACAGGGCTCTCAGCCTTTGTCACAGGCATGAATAGCTGATGGCTGGGCGCAGGTAACAAAGGAGAAAACAGCGGGTAATCTGGCTGAATCAGAACATCAGGATAACGTTCTTTTATCTGCTGGTATGCCTGCTGAAAATGCGTTTCTGTAGCAGCCACCAGATGCCATAGCCGCCCCGACAGCATCGGTAGATCATATTGCCTTCGCAACTCCAGCCCCAGCTGCTGCGCCAATACGATGACCGCTGGCAAATCACGCTGCTGATCAGGCACAAACACCAGTAACGCGCGAGAAACATATGGTTGTAATAACGCCAGTTCTGTTAGCCAGACATCACAACCAATACCCCGCTCAACAGCCCAGCAATGTGGCTGAGCAACAGACTGCCCTTGCCAACGCAAAGAGCTCTGTTCATCACAAGCCCAACGTACTCCCATCAGAGCAGACTCTAACGGAGGGGGCTGGCTCACCAG
The DNA here is from genome assembly GCA_025800125.1 of Marinobacterium sp. GTDB lineage: Bacteria > Pseudomonadota > Gammaproteobacteria > Pseudomonadales > Balneatricaceae > Marinobacterium_C. The sequence goes on along the minus strand of JAOXSF010000093.1, from coordinate 7,374 downwards.
CCAGCCCTCAGCCCCCTCCCTGGTAAAAGACTCTACCCCGGGCACTTCACGACGAACTTGCTGACAGCTATCTTCCCAGCAACGAATATCACCATGACACAAGCGCTGCACCTGCTGCCAGACTGAAGGACTCAAGCGACTGATCAGAAACTGCTGCCCCCCTGTCCCACCATACTTTTGCCAGTCCGGCAACTGATGACTGCGCGCCCACTGATCAGCATCCTGCCAGACTGGCAACTCAACCACCCATGATGGCGCAAGCTCTGCCCGTGCAATATCGGCTCTGATTATCATCATAAAAAGCGTCAGGCACACAACAAACAAGCGCTGCATTCTTTTGAATGTGTTGAATGCCGCTATCACCCTGATACTTTTATTCATAACCAGCGACTGCCCTTCATGACTAATGCCCTTCATTACCAATGCCCTTCATTACTAATGTTGTTCACCAGCAACTGCGCTCTTATCAGCAGCCTCACATGGGCCATAGCTTCATATGATCAACAGCTTCATATAATCAACAGCTTTTATGTGATCATCAGTCATCAGCCTGCTCAATATGCAACAGGCTATGGCGCTGTTGCCCACTGGCATGTTCGACGGTCAACCGGATACGAAAACGCCCCCGTGAAGGAAGCATTGCCTCGGGCACAACGGCCAACGGACCCTCACGTCGCTGGCGCAATACTTTTACCGCAAGAGGCTGCCATTGTTCGAGATTGCCTGACCCGCCTTCGCTTTCAACTATCAGTGCCAGTCCGGCCCGGATAAACTGGCTGGCATCTGCCTTGCCATAAAGCACCAGACCTCGCTGCGGTTGCCAGCTAGCACCGGTAAATCTGGCATTAATATAGAACTGCGACGACTGTCGCAATGCCCCGGCAAGGTTTAATAACCCGGCCCCGAAGTGCTGGTCATCGCCTTTCGGCCCCAACGGCTGGGCCGACTGTCTCAGTATCCTTGCCAGCTCAACAGCCTTCAGTTCTGGACGCACTCCCAATAACACTGCTGCAGCCGCTGTGGCAAAAGGCGCAGCAAAGGAGCTACCACTGGCACGGTAATAATCACGCCCGATAAAAGCTTCACCGGGTCGATAACCGACCTCATCATCACGCTGCAAAAAATCGCTGCCGAATGCCCGTAGCGATAAAATATCTACACCGGGTGCGACCAGATCAAGCCGCATACCCCAGTCTGAAAATAACGCTCGCTGGAGATCAGGCGTCACAGCACCGATCACCAGTACGCCTTCAGCGTACTCATAACCTCTATCCAAAATTTGCTCCGCCTGGTTGCCCGCAGCCACCACCACTAAACGCCCAGCCTGACGGGCATATTTCAATGCCTGTTTTTCCAGCACACCAGGCGGCTGCCCTCCCAGACTGAGATGAATCAACTGAGCTCCCTGGTCTACCGCATATCGGATCGCCTGCGCAATATCACTACCACGCCCATACCCGGCACTATTCAATGCCTTCAGTACCATCAGCCGAATATTAGGCGCTACCCCCGCAATTCCCCTGGCATTGTCACCTGCCGCTGCCATAATGCCCGCGACATGAGTACCATGACCATGATCATCCCAGGGCTGTTGACGGTCATTAACAAAATCCCAGCCAATCAGATCATCCACATAGCCATTGCCATCATTGTCCAGCCCGTCGGCTCGTTCATGAGGGTTACGCCAGAACTGGCGTTCAGGTAACTCCGGGTGTCGATAATCAACACCCGTATCAATCAGGGCAACAACCACAGGTTGCAATGATCGCGGTGCAAAGTAAGGCTGAACGCTCCCGGCTTCAAACGCCTTCACAGCAAACAGCCCCCACTGGTCAGCATATGGCTGCCCCCAACTCCCACTGCGTGCTAACAACGGGTCACTAAATCCTGCCCATGATGGCGCTGTTACAGCAAAGAACAGACAGGCAGACAGCAAATAACGCACAACGCGCATGAAAAGCCCTCTTGACACGCCCTGCTGAAACAACCTCAGGTACAGCATCTGTAACGGGTACAGTAGCGCCTATAACCTATAAACAGGTACAGCACCTATAACAGGTACAGCACCTACAAACAGATACAGCACCTATAAACAGATACACCACCTATAATAAGCATCCACAACAAGGCATAACCAACCAGAAAACAGCAGCAGACCAGACAACCGTTTTCTATATAGCAATACAGACAAGACCACCTTCCATAAATTCCCCACTTGCCTGTAAGGGTATAACTCTGGCAGTCTTGCCCCTCAAAATCGCAAGGCTGCACCCTTGACTGAATCTGACAATCTGAGGACATGCCTGATGGAAAGCCGGCTGAGTTCACGCTATCGAGTGATAGCAGTGGTAGTACTGGTACTGATTGCCGGTTTTGTAACAACCAGTCTGACCAACTATCAGATCTCCCGTCAGGCTATTCGTGACTCCATCATCAGTAACGAGTTACCGCTCTCCTCACATACGATTTTTGCTGAAATTCAAGCCGATTTACTGCGGCCTATTTTTGTATCATCATTGATGGCCCAGGATACCTTCCTTCGTGACTGGGTACTCGACGGCGAGCAGAACCCCGAGCAGATGCGGCGCTACCTGGACGAAATTCGCCAGCGCTACAATGCGTTCAGCAGTTACTTTATTTCGGCACGTACGCTCAATTACTACCACTTCACAGGCCTGTCCCGTCAGGTTAACCCTGAAGACCTGGCTGATCAGTGGTTCTGGCGGGTACGTGACATGTCATCTCCTTATGAAGTAAATCTTGACTACAATCGCGAACAGGAATCTGCCCTGACGGTTTATATCAACTATCGAATGCTGGACTACGATGGCCACTTTCTCGGCGTGACCGGTGTAGGTCTGGGGCTAGATTCCGTGCAACAACTGATACAGCGCTACCAACAGGACTTTCGCCGTACAATCTATTTTGTTGATCAGCAAGGCCTTATAAAGCTGCACTCTCAACAAACCGACATGCGTGGCCTGTCCATCAAAGAACAACCCGGTATCAACGCCATTGCCCCAGCACTGCTAAAACAGCAACACAGCACCTTCACTTATGAAAAGGACGGTGAACTGATGCTGTTAACCAGCCGGTATCTGCCAGAATTAAAGTGGTATCTGCTGATTGAGTTAAAAGAATCCGAAGCAATTGCACCGATCCGTCAGAGCCTGTTTATGAACATGGCAATCGGCACCCTGGTGGTACTGGTTATCGCCACCGTCATTGCCAGTACAATCAACGGGTTTCACCTGCGACTGGAACAACTGGCCAGCACCGACAAACTTAGTGGGTTGGGCAACCGACAGTACTTTGACCAGAGCCTGGCCCAGGCCTTTCAGTACTACCAGCGCAATCAGCAACCCTTTTCACTGATTCTGCTGGATATAGACCACTTCAAGCGAATCAATGATCAATATGGCCATAGCACTGGTGATGCGGTCATTCGCCAAATCAGCCAGCGCATCGGTGATCAGATACGTAGTAGCGATATTCTATGCCGCTGGGGTGGTGAAGAGTTTGCTGTGCTGGCCCGTGATTGCACAACAGAGCAAGCCGTACAACTGGCCGAAAAAATACGCCAGAACATAGAAGCCACTCCGATTCTGGATGAGGATTCTCACTCAGAGTACAAGGCTGCGATACAAATAACACTCAGTGCCGGTGTCAGCCAGACCCAACCGAAAGACACCAGCAGTCAATTATTTTCCCGTGCAGATCAGGCTCTGTATCGCGCCAAACACAGGGGTCGTAACCGGGTCGAGTCCGGCTGACCTGACGTTATGTTCACCCTTCCAGCAAAGAACGGTAACGCTCCGCCTGGGCGGTATAGAAGCGCACCTCCATTGCGGGTTGACCCTGCTGGCGCGGCGTTGTAACGGACAGACAGGCTGGGTTATCAGCATTAAATTTCAGATGACGGTCACGAATCTCCTGCAAGCTGATATGGAACAGCTCCATCTGCTTGGCGTAAGCGATCAGATGAGTACCTGTAAGCGCCAGCGCCCCCTGAAACCAACGCCGCTCTGTACAACGCTCAGCCTCATGCAGCAGACCAATAGTCAGTTTTACTTCCCTGTCATAGAGCCGCACTTCGCTCTCTTCCAGCTGCTGCTGAACGGCTTCAGGAAAACGGTTCTGTGCTCTATACATCTCAACTCTCCCGGTTGATGCTATATGATAAATAGCGATGCGATATACGCTTGCTGTTGCGCACAAAATGACCGCTTGCCGTGACCCTTTAATGACAACAACCACAACACTGAGCACCTGCCAGCCAACAGGTACACTGATAGCCAGAAACCATGCAGCCTGAAGCAGACCTACCCGATAATTATTACCTGACTAATTTCCAGGCCCTGATGGACCACAGCCTGAAGCTATACGATGATCTGTTACCAGATTACGCACACGCACAACTAAAAGCTTTCAAGCAGTGTCCACAAAACGCCCAGCAGCTCTTTGTTCGACTGGTCTGTCGCAAAGGGACGTTTTTTCGTTGTGATCGTCTGCACTACCCTGAGATAGACAAACTGAACGAAGCTGCACAAGCACTGGCAGAGCACGGCCTGCTGGCCATTAACCCTCCTCTTGATGTGACAGTACAATGCGCGCTACTGACCGTGCCTGAACTGCGTAAACAGGGCGCACAGGGGAAACGCAGGGATGCACTGGTCAAACACCTGATCAGCACTGCACAACCCCTGGAGCTGGTATTTGATGTCTGGCAAAAGCCGGACACTCAGCTGGCTGCACTTCTCAGCCTGTTCTACTTCGGCAATCTACAGCAGGATCTCAGTGCCTTTGTACTTCGCGATCTGGGACGACAACGCTATGAAAACTACCCACTGACAACAGCTAATCGGTTATTTCAGCACCCAGAACAGCCACGGCTATTGCTACAACTGGAGAAACTGCTACAGGCTCTGGATACAGGAGAATCATTACCTGACACTGAAGCCCTGCGGCAATTTCTGCCTGCAACTGAAGTTCCCATGCTACCGGCTCTACAACGGCGCATATACCGACTGGGCCGGGAACTGGAACGCCAACAACGGCTGGAAGAAGCACTTCATTGCTACCACCTTAGCCAGCAACCACCGGCACGTGAGCGAACCGTACGCATTCTGGCCAGGCAACAACCAGAACAGGCGCTACAACACTGCCAGCAGATCGCAGCCACCCCTTTAGATGTTACCGAACAGTCATTCGCTGAAAGCTTCCTGCCCCGACTAAGACGACAACTTGGAGGGCCGGCTGTACCACGCAAGAAACAGACATGGCCAGAACAACAGCTGAGCATCCCTATAGCTTTACACCATACCGACCGCATCGAACGCCTGGTGTTACAGCACTATCAGCAGCAAGGCTGGCAAGGGGTCTGGTGTGAAAATGAACTACCCTGCGCACTCTTTGGCCTGTTGTGCTGGGACGTGATTTTTGCCGACCTGCCGGGAGCCTTCAGCCACCCATTCCAGCGTGGGCCACTGGATCTGCACAGCCCGGACTTCTTTCAACGTCGGCAGACATTGTTCACCGATTGTTTTAGAGGGCTTGAACAACACGACAACCTGTCGGCGCTGCTGCTACAGCGCTGGCAACAGAAACAGGGCATTCACAACAGTTTTGTCAGCTGGAAGCTGGACTTTGAAGTACTACAGCAAGCCATTTACTGTATACCACGCAACCAGCTGATAGCCTTGCTACGCCAACTGGCATTTGACTGCCAACACTACCGTAGTGGCTGGCCAGATCTGTTTCTGTGGTGCAACGACACCCACCAGCCAGACTGGCAGCTTATTGAAGTCAAGGGCCCTGGTGATAGCCTGCAGGCCAGCCAGAAGCGCTGGCTCCATCTCTTTAATTCGCTCAGCATTCCACACCATATCTGCCACGTTAAATACCATCCGGCAGAGGAAAACATGGGTGATGACGAACCAGAAAGAGATCTCCCGGTCTGACCGATAAAGACCGCCTGTAGCATGCACTGTGCCTGCTACAGGCGGACTCATCATAGACACGGAGGGTTCACCATGTTCGAAACGATCAGCGTCAGCCCCGTTGACCCTATATTCAGGGTCATGGCAGCTTTTCAGGCCGATCCACGCCAGGACAAAATTGATCTGGGAATTGGCATTCTACGTGACCCCAGAGGCCAGACCCCGGTAATGCAGGCGGTTAGTCAGGCCGAACACTGGTTACAACGCCAGCATCAGAGCAAAGCTTACCTGGGCCCAGCCGGGCGCAGCCGCTTTAATGAAGTGATCAGCAAACTGCTGTGTCCCGAACAAGCAGGCAGCTCCCAACTGGCGGTACTTCAAACCCCGGGCGGCACCGGTGCGCTACGTGTCGCGGGTGATCTGATCAACCGGATTCAGCCTGGCGGTAAACTCTGGTTATCAGACCCGCCCTGGGTCACCCATCACGCCATTTTCCCAGCAGCAGGCCTTAATGTAACGAGCTACCGCTACCTGGAGCAGGGACAACTCGACTTTACTGCTATGCTGCAAGATTTACAGCAAGCAAACGCAGGCGATACCGTACTCTTGCAAGTCGCAGGCCACAACCCAACCGGCTGTGACCCTACACCTGAGCAATGGCACCAACTCGCTCAATTGCTCGCTGAACGCCGAGCATTGCCCCTGCTGGACCTTGCTTACCATGGCCTGGCAACCAACTTACAGGCCGATAGCCAACCGCTGGCGATTATCAACCAGTATCACTCACAGTGGCTATGCTGTTATTCCTGCTCAAAAACCTTCGGACTCTACAATGAACGCACCGGCGCATTGATGATTCACAGCGAAAACGCAGCGCTGACAGCCAAAGTGCGCCAGGAAGCGATCAACCGTATCTGCAGCAATTACTATATGCCGCCGGACCACGGTGCAGCGATTGTTGCCACCATAATGGACAGCACAGAGCTGCGTAGCCTGTGGCAACTGGAACTCAATGGGAATCGCCATCGCATCGACCGTCAACGACAACAACTACAACAACATCTGCAACAGCACCAGCTACCACCACAACTAACCCGACCACTAGGCCAGCAACACGGGCTGTTCAGCTATCTGCAACTCAGCACCACACAGCAGGCAACACTGGCACAGCAACAGGGTATCTATGTAGGTGCTGGCGGGCGCATAAACCTGTCCGGCCTCAATAGACACAACCTGCAACGGATAAGCGAAGGGTTAGCAACAGTACTGCGTAAACAACCGTTGCAGAAAACAGGGTGACTGCTCCCCGCCCTGACGGGCGAGGCTTCCAACTTCTCAGGCTGCTGCCGGTTCGTGACCGGACTTACGCAAGCCTCCATTGGCAGGAACCGACAGTCCTTCGGCCCGTAGCTTAATAATCCCCTGCTGACGGATA
>JAOXSF010000086.1 GCA_025800125.1 Marinobacterium sp. | reverse complement strand
GCTGTTAGCGATGCTAACAGCTGCGCGAGGCATGCACTGCAGGCCTGATCAACTTGCGTGTATGAAGTGCGTTCGCTGGGAAGCAGCGCAGAAGAGAACTTCAATGTTACGTTTACAGTTCTTGTGCAGTATGCGAGCTGTGGGTATAATTCTATCTGCTTCCGCGTGCGTGTCCATGTATCTATGTACATGCTGAAGTATAGCGATGGGAGTTCACAGTAGCCTGGTGGGAAGAGGTCCCAGGTACTGTTGGGTAATACATATACAACAACCAGACAGCCACGAAAGGCTGTAATCTCTTGCTTGGATCTGAAGTATATAGCTGGGTTGTTGTGCTATTGATAAAGAGGTTGCTATTCTAGACTCATACTGCCAAGGCAATAACTCTAAACTTCTTGTAACAGCAGTCGTTAAACGAGTCTATCAACTGGTTTCGGGAGTCGTTGCGATCATGTCTGGCGTTTCTGGCTTAAGTGATTAGGATCTGTATGATCATTTGACCCATGCCACTATTACTGCACCATAGACGATCTAGGATATGGTGGCAGAAGTTTGCCAGAGGTGGCATACAGCTTTTACGGCTGTAGCAACTGCGACGGCATCTGCAACGCCAGCGCAAGCCGTGCCAGTGTAAGGAAGAATGGCTGCGCAATTGAAATTGGACAAGCCGGAGAAGTACGAGGGCGATGCACGTGAATTGCAGAATTGGCTGTTCAATTTATCGCAGTACTGCACGGTATGTGGGGTCATCGATGACAGGGAGCAAGTGAAAGTCACCGTGACGTTCCTAGCAGGACGAGCGTTGACGTGGTGGCGAGCGGTGAGTATCGAGCCATGGGCGACCCTGGGGAACTGCACCTGGCTGGACTTCACGACGCACATATCAGCGGAGTTCCAGGACGTGCACCATCAACTATGGCACCAGACGAAACTCTTCGACCTACGTCAGAAGGGTTCGGTGCAGCGCTACAACGAGGAGTTCCGAGCTCTCATGCTCGAAGTACGCCATGTCATGTCCACGCAAGACATCCTCCTTGCGTACCTCCGAGGACTCAAACCGTAAGTGTAATAGTAGGTAATGTTGCACAACCCGGTTGACTTGCATGCGGCAATGTAAGCTGCTGATTCTGCCGACAGTACGATGTGGTTAGCTTTGGGGTGGAACCGTCAGATGCATGCCAATGGCGGGAATTAGTAGCGTCGACCTTAGTAACGTAGCAGTGCTGTGCTGATGGAGCTTGGTGCTGTGGAGCGGAACGCTCA
>JAOXSF010000079.1 GCA_025800125.1 Marinobacterium sp. | reverse complement strand
GGTGGTGCAGCTTGTTAGCGTCCAGGCTGATCATGCGCTGGTAGATGGCGCGGTGTTGTTGCAGGGTTTTACGGGCTCTGGAACGCTGGCGGTTGCTTCGGCCGTGTTCTGCGGTGAACTCTGCGGCGTTGATCTGGACGCTCAGGTTCAGCAGATCGGTGTGGTGGTAGGGGTGTTTCAGCTGGGCAATATCAGCGTTAACGGTTTTCAGTTTGTGCTGACAGGCGCGAATACGTCGCTGGATATGGGTGGTGTTCATACCGGTGCTCCTTGCGTTGATTGGGTGATCAGTGCTGGTATTTCTCTTCCAGCCCGGTAAGGGCGAAATCCCAGTACAGGGTCTGCATCAGGTTTAGTGGGGTGACCGGGGTTGCTGAATCGCAATCTTCGTCACAGGGGAAGCCGTGGCCGTCTTCCGGGTTCCAGCACAGGTGCAGGGTATGAGTGTTCTTACAATTGCCGTATTCAGATGTAACTTGAATGCTCCATTCGGCATGATCGAGATCGTCAGAAGCGGTCAGCAGTGTTGGCGTACCAACAGTCATAAACTGGGTATCGTGGGCACAGATGTTGTCGATGATCAGCTGCTTGGCTTCTTTGGTGAGGGTTTCAATATTCATCCTTGTTTCTCCTGGTTGTTTTTCAATTCTGCGATATAGGTCAGGCCGGTTGCTGTGGCTTTGGTAACGGCGGTGGGGTGGGCGACGGGGCCTCGGAAATATTGGCTCTGGCGCACAAAGAAATAGCCTTGGCGTACCAGCTCCCGTGGTGGTGTGGTGCCCTGGAATCCGGCATGTTCGCGCAGGAACTTGTACAGGGCTCTGTCACTGGTGAAGCCGGTTTTCTGGGCGGCTTCTTTCATGCCCATACCGCGTGTGCGGTGCTGGTCGGTGTTGTAGGCGGTGGCCAGTGCTGATGTCATGGCTGTTCTCCTTTCCGGCCTGTTTGCTTATGCGCCCTGTTCCTGGGCGCGGTTGATTTTGAGTTGAATCAGCCGGTCTTCAGACTCAATCCAGTTGATTGCTGCGCCTGTTGTCTGGCAGTTGTCTTTCTGCTTT
>JAOXSF010000072.1 GCA_025800125.1 Marinobacterium sp. | reverse complement strand
CACTCACGACCGCGATGTAAACGCGGCCATGAATATACTTGCGGTCGGGCTGGGCCGTCCTGTCGAGGGAAAGGTAGCGGTGTAAGCCGCCCTGGTCTTTGAGCTGTAATGGCTCCTGGTATCCCCTTCGTTCACGGAGGGGAGAAGTCAAAGTGCTACGAAAAGGCTCATCTTCCAGCGGTGGGCTTGTAATCGACGCCTGCCGTTGTACGGCTCTGATCGGTTGTACGAGTCTGCGTAGACAACCCCGTATATTGTAGTTATCCCAGCCCCAGTTTTATCCCCAGCAACACCAGTACACCACCCACCACCTTTTCCAGCCGATGGCGTATACGCAGCAGCCCTTGCTGCAATGCTGGGCGGCTTAGCAGCCAGATAAACAGGCTCAGCCAGAGCATCTCGATCATTGCAGGGCTGATGGTATATAGCAGTTTCATCGTCCACTGTTGCTGTGCTTCCAGTACCTGGCTGAACAGTGCCATAAACATCAGAATGACTTTGGGGTTCAATAGACTGACCATCAACCCGTTCAGCCAGGGGTGACCACCGTAGTGACGGCTATCTGTTTGCTCTGCGGAGTGCTGTCGGGTTAACAGAAATGTTGCGCCCATATAAAGCAGATACGCACCTCCGAGCCAGCGAATAGCATCCGCCAGCGCGGGCATCTGGTTGATCAGGGTGATCAGCCCCAGCATGGATAACACGCCATGCACCAGCAAGGCGCTGGCCAGCCCCAATACCGTAATAAAACCGTAACGGGCTCCCCCTGCCAGGGTATTGCGCATCACAATTGCCATATTGGCACCCGGAATCATGGCACCCAGTAGCATCACACCACAGAGTAGCAGCCATTCAGTCATCTTTAGCGTCGCCTTTATGTTTTCAGTATGTTCAGTATGTTCAGATCGGTCGAGCTTGAGCCCTGTTTAATGGCGGGCAGTGTAGAGTGCAGTGCAGGGGGCGGCTAATCCTTAATTCTGATCAGGGTCATCAGTCTGACTGATGACCTGCTGCTTCTTTCAGGTATGGCTGTTTAAGTCTGCGATGGTGCTGCTGTCCGGCAGGCTTGTACCTGTTGCAATTGTGTCAGGCAGTTTTCCCGTAGCCAGCGGTGAGCCGGGTCATGCTCTAGCCGGGTATGCCAGATCAGAAAGTAGTGCAGGGGCGACAGTGCCAGCTGCGCTGGAAGATGGCAGCTATACAGGCCATATTGCGGTTGTAGCTGGTGGGCAATAAGGCCGGGCAATGTCAGCAGGTAATGACTGCGGGCTGTAATTGCCAGCGCGGAGTGGATAAAAGGAACGGTCAGTTGTAAACGGCGCTGTGTGCCCAGTAGTGTCAGTGCTTCATCGACAGCACTGATCTTATCGCCACCACCGCTGACGGCAATATGGGGTTGTTGAATATAGTGTTCCAGCGCCATTGGCTGATCGGCTGCCAGTTCCGCAGCCAGTGGATGGCTCGGACTGAACAGGCAGCGATAGTCATCCTGGCCAATCTCATACCCATAAATATCATCCGGCAGCTGTTCCTGGATGCAGGCTGCCAGGTCCAGTCTTCCCTGCCGTAAACCGTCCAGCATACCTGGGTGCCAGAGGTGGAAATGCAGCTGTAACCCGGGCGCCTGTTGCTGGAAGCGTGCCAGTAAGGGGGGGAAAACTTGCTGGGTCAGGAAATCGGTGGCAGCAATATTGAACTGTCCCTGATAACTGGCCGGTTCGAAATGATCAGGTACAAACAGGCTTTCAAGCTGATTAAGCAGGCCGGGCAGTTGTTGCCACAGTGACTCAGCACGGGGTGTCAGCTGCATCTGATTGCCGGTACGTACCAGTAGCGGGTCGGCCAGCAGGTCGCGCAACAGGCTGAGGTTACGGCTCATGGCTGGCTGGGTGATATGGGCAGCATTGGCGGCTGCTGTCACACTACGGGTACGTAGCAGGTGGTAGAGTGACAGCAGCAGGTTGAGATTGATGCGGGACAGTTCCATGGCCCGCAGGGTATCAGTTCAGGTTATAGCCTTCCAGTAGTGCCTCGAAACGCTGGTTGAGTTCCGGGTTACATTGGCGGAATGGCAGACAGAGGCGTTCAAAGACCAGCTGTTGAACATCAACCATGGCGTAGCCATCCTGCTGACGTTGCAGTGCCAGTTGCAGTCGCTGCATCTGATACTCCAGTCGCAAGGCTTCATCTTCGGTCGGGCTTGGCTCGCCTAGCGCAATCTCCAGCCGAATACAGAGTGTACGCAGGGCGTAGGTCGGGTCAGCGGGTTGCTGGCTGTCATCACTGTCCGGGTCGTCCGTGCCATGTGAAAGTGCCTGCGCCTGGGCAAAGCGGGCATTAATGGCTTCACCCCACTGGCCGCTGACACTGGCCGCATCGTGCCAGCTCTGTTCAATATCACTGATGTCGGCACTGGTATCTTCCAGCAGCGTGTTTTCTAGTCGTTGGCAGAGGGCATCCAGCTGTTGCAGACGCTTCCAGCTGTCGCCAAACAGTTGACGGCGCTGTGCCTGCTGAGCATTCAGCAGCGCACTTAGCTGCTGGTATTGCTTCTGCAACCCTGTGTTCAGGCTGCTCTCCTGGCTGACCAGAGTCTGATAACGGTTGTCCAGCTCGGCCAGTGTATCGCTGATGTCCATGCCATGTGCAGAACTTGGTTTCAGCTCTTCAAGTGCGTCACACAGCTGTTGCAGCTGGTTTTGCTCCTGACGCTGTTGTGCCTGTTGCTGCTGTTGTTGTGCATCGCGCTTTTCAAACAGCAGATTGCACTGAGCACGGAATTCACTCCATAGACGACGCTCCTGAGCATGGAAGGTACTACCTGCTGCTTTCCATTGCTGTTGCAGATCACGCGCGCGGCGAGTTGCCTTTTGAATATCATCCAGTTGTTGCAGCTCAACTGCCTGAGCCAGCAAGGACTCTTTAGTCTGTTGCACTGCCTTACGGTGATTTTTCAGCTGACTGTCCAGAGTACCAATCTGACGGTTAAAGCGGGTCTGTAGCGTTTTGCCTGGTGCACGGTCTACCGGGCTGTACTGACGCCATTCCTGACGGGCTGTACGGCTGAGGGTTTCAACGGCGCGCCAGTCAACGTTATTCCAGTCTACCTGATTCAGGTACGCATCCAGTTGTTCGCACATCTGTTCACGCTGTTGCAGGTTATGCTGGCGAACTTCACGCTGCTGAGCAAAGTGTGCATCGCAGGGCTGATAAGCCTGGTCTGAGGCCTGTTTGAAGCGTTGCCAGAGCTGACGGGAGTGTACATTGCTGCTGCTGTCCAGTTCGCGCCACTGCTGTTGCAGCTGGCGAATCTCATCAGCAAGTGTCTGGGGGGGCAGGGCGCTGTTAATCAGCGCTTCCATCTGTTCACACAGTGCTTGACGCTTAGGGGTCAGCGCATAGCCCTGCCAGTCGCGCAGCTCCTGCAAACGTGCTTGCAGGTTGCGGTACTGTTGCTGTTGTTGCGGGTTGAAACCAGCCTGAAGCTTCTGTACTTCGCTGTTCTGACGGTCAGCCTGACGAGCTTCGCCCTGTTCAATCAGCGTTGCCAGTGTGTGCAATGCGTCATCAAACCGGGCGCTGTTTTCTTTTCGTTGCTGTTGCAGGTTCTGTTCGTGATCTTGCAGTTGTTGACGTGCTTTTTGCAACTGCTTCAGCGTGTCTGGCTGTGGTATTTCGTCTGGCCAGTCTAGCTGATTAAGTAGCTTGTCAGCCTGTTTTTGCAGTCGCTGACAACGGCGTGGGTCCGCCTGGCCCAGCGCCTGTTCCAGTTGTTTGGTCAGTTGTTCCAGGCGTGGTTGTTCTGCCATGAGCATATGCTGGGCATTCTGGTGTCGCTGCCACTGCCCAAATTGCTGACTAATCTGCTTTTGTTGTGCCGCAGAGGCGTCAGCTTGCAGGTTTTGCCATTGCTCTGTCAGCGTATCCAGCTGAGCTTGCTCAGGGTTAGTCACGTCATTCAGCTGGTCAATAAAGCGGCTGATCATCTGGCTCCGTTCAACCAGCCGGGCCGCTTCCACTTCCGCTTCCATTTTCTGGCGGTCCAGTTGCTCACGACGTTGCTGGCACTGTTCATGCAGCTGTCGCCACTGTTGACGCTGCTCACTGTCGGCATCGCTATGGCACTGTTGCCACTGGATGTTCAGGGCGTCAAGTTTTGCACCGTACTGTGGGAAGTCGTCCGTGCGAGAGAGATGCAGCAGTGATTCCAGCAGGGCGGTACGACGTTGCAGTCGTTCACCGGCCTGACGGTTCTGTTCACGTAGACGTTGCAGCTTGTCGCGGGCAATACGATAGATACGTTTGTCCCGGCCTTTGCCTTCCTTCTCCAGCTGTTCCAGCAGGTCTGGCCGCTCAATGCGCTGCGCTGCCCGTTGGCGCAGATCGCTGCTGTCACTCTGGCGAATCAGATCCAGCAGCAGTGCTTCGTCCTGCAGCCGTTCCAGTACGTGCAGGCGCAACTCGGGCTGGTCTGCATTCAGTGCCAGATGCAGTAATAATTCGGTGGTAAAGTATTCGGCGTTCTCAATACGAGGCAGCAACGTCAGGCGTTGCTGGAGTGACAGCCGTCCCAGCTCTCCACTGATAAGGTGAGTGATACGGCGAATGGCCAGTGTCCGGTTGGGGATATGACTATCACTTTCACTGGCTTTTAACAGCAGAGTGGCATCATCAACCGTACTCAGTGCTACCGCACGGACTTCAGCGTCAGGGTCCTGCAATGCTAACCGGGCAAGAATATCTATGCTTTCCGGGTCATCGGCAGAGAGTTTACTGATCGCTTGCAGACGTACATCTGCTTTGTGATGTTGCCATTTCGGTTTGAAAAATCTTGCTAACATCCTGGCCTTTCCCAATCTTTAATCCCGGCCGCAACCGTGGGGGCCGTATTCTACCGGTGTTGACGCCAGCAGGGGAAGGGTTGACAGCGGGTATGCGAACATAATGAAGCCCGTATTAATAGCATCAGTACGGGCCGCAGGGGGGATCCGATTCTTTAATTATGCGGTCTGGGGGCGAATTTCCACTTCTCCATCAACATAAACCCAGTGTCCGTTCTCCCTGCGAAAGTTGGACTTTTCGTGCAGTTGTGCGGCTTCTCCTGCAGCTTCAAAGCTGGCAATAAACTCCACAATGCCGGTTTCATCCTCTGCTTTGCCTTGTTCTGTCATGATAATTTCAAGGCCTGTCCAGGTGGTTGCCTGTATCTGCTCACTTAATATGACAGCATCATCAGGGTTGCGGTAACGCTCTGCGGTGGTGTTGATCAGGTAGTCGACCTGGCCCAGTGCAAAGGCGGTGTAACGTGAGCGCATCAGTGCTTCAGCGGTGCTGGCAGGTTTGTAACCTTCAACAGCGGGTTCGCAGCAGAAAGAAAACGGCTTGCTGGAACCGCAGGGGCATTTCCGGTTCAGGTCCTGATCATGCAACATCAGAGGATCCCTCGATCAATGGGTTGAAAGACTCAGACAGCGTTAACAGTACAAAACTATTTTGACTGTATCGCTGGCTTTAAACTTAAGGCGCTACAACATACAGCATCAAGTTGGCATTCTGGTGATACTGAAAAAAGAATTTTGCCTGAGTCAGCTGTATCATGAAATGCTTGATCAGCTGCCTGTTATGTGATGATCACCCAGATATTATTTTGTTTGAATCGGACACAGAATCATGGGCTCAGCGCTACTATGGCAGTATTATAGGGTCTGCCTGTAGCCTTACGTATAGAGAAATAAATGGTAGCTTCCTCTGAGCAGACTTTTTTCTGGCACGATTATGAAACCTCTGGTGCTGACCCTCGTCGCGACCGGCCTTTGCAGTTTGCTGGTATCCGTACCGATGCTGAGCTTAATATCATTGAAGAACCTGTGATGTTCTACTGCCGCCCGGCAGAAGATCTGTTACCGCATCCGCAAGCCTGTCTTATTACCGGTATTGTGCCGCAGGACGCCCTGCGTGAAGGCTATTGTGAGGCTGAGTTTATTGCCCGTGTGCATAAAGAGCTGGCTCGACCGGGCACCTGTGCGGTGGGATACAACAGTATCCGTTTTGATGATGAAGTTACCCGCAATACGCTTTATCGTAATTTCTACGACCCTTATGCCCGTGAATGGCAAAATGGTTGTTCGCGCTGGGACATCATTGACATGCTACGCCTGACGAGGGCATTACGCCCTGAAGGCATCAACTGGCCTGTTTATGAAGATGGCTCCCCGAGCCTGCGGCTGGAAGATCTGACAAAGGCTAATAATATTGATCACGGCAATGCGCATGATGCGCTGTCTGATGTGTATGCCACCATTGAAATGGCAAAGCTGGTGCGGGAAAAACAGCCAAAACTGTTTGACTATGTACTGAATAATCGCGATAAAGCTACTATTCTGCAGCGTCTTGATGTTGTCAGCCATAAACCGGTACTGCATGTTTCAAGCCGCTATAGTGCTGAGTTGGGCAATGCTGCTATTGTGGCACCTTTGGCCATACATCCGGTAAACCGCAACAGTGTGGCTGTCTGGGATTTACGGGTTGACCCAACGCCGTTGTTTGAATTGTCGGTGTCTGAGATCCGTCGGTTGATGTATTTGCCAAAGGATGAGCGTAGCGACAGTGATCCGACCATCGCTATGAAACAGGTGCTGGCCAACAAATGCCCGATTATTGCGCCGGCGGGAATGCTGACAAAAGTCGAAGCTGATCGTTTACAGATTGATGGCGATGTCTGTCGCACCCACTTGCAGATGCTACGAAGCTTTCCGCAGCTGGCTGTGAAAATTCTGGAGATATTCCGGGATGACCCTTTTGAAGCGGAAAGTGACCCGGATCTGATGATTTATAGTGGCGGTTTTTTCGGCGCGGCCGATAAGACAGCCATGTCCCGTATTCGGGATGCAGTGCCTGATGAGCTGGCAGGGCTGGAACTGGCGTTTCAGGACCCACGGCTGGAAGAGATGTTGTTACGCTATAAAGGGCGTAACTACCCCCACACGTTGCTGGACGAAGAACGTGTGCAGTGGGAAGAGTACCGTCGTCGTCGCCTGATGGGGCCTGATAACGGTGGTCACCTGACGATGGAACAGTTCTACGCAGTATTGAATGAGCTGTACGGGAAACCTGAGTTGTCGGCCCGAGACCGTCAGATCCTTGAAGAGCTGAATGTCTACGCTGAGTCGATCTACCCGATGGAAGAGTTCTAATGCGAAAAACCACCACGGCAACCTTTGTTCTGACCACTCTGACCCTTGTACCGGTCAGTAGCTGGGGCTTTGATACCTCTTCCTATAAATCACCGGAGGAGATTCCTTACCGTTTTGTGACGGCAGATGGCCCCAGTGTACGGCGTCGTGATGGTGCAACTGTGTATAAAAATAAACCCCGTGGCTATATCGACGGCGAGCCAATGCTGGAAGTGGTGTATGCTGACCGACCTGCACAACCGATGCGGGTTGATGTGATTCCCTACGCGCCTTATGCTGATATTGAACGTGGAGTTGTACGTGATACCCGCCGTAAGGTGATGTACGGTGAGGATAAGATTTTCGCTACAATCAACCGTGACGTCATCAAAGCACGTTGTATGCTGCTTGGCAAAGACTGTGATAAAACGCCTGAATACAAGGCAAAGCAGGATAGCCTCTACCCACCGATTGAAACCAAACCGCAGGAGCTGCAAGCGCGCACCAAGCGCAGTAAAGCACGTCGTCGTGAGTTGCTGGAGTATCCGGTTTACAAGAAACGATAACAGGCGGGGTAGAGCCGGGTCTGGCAGATTTTTTGCTAACGCTTTCACTGATTAACGAAATCAGTTTTGATGAAACCGGGGATATTAAAAAGGGTTGCCAACAGGCAACCCTTTTGAGTTTCTGACCTTTCGAGTTTCTGACTTTGGGGTCAGACGTGAATGTACACTCAGGCCCCCGGCATAAATGCCTTGTTCTGTTTCAGCGCATTAATCTCTGTATCACATTTGAGAGCAATATCTGCGGCAGACGCTGTTTGCAGATGTTTCTGGCCAAAGCTGCGCACGGTCAGGCGGCGTTCTGGCAGCTGGGTGTAGCAGTCGAGAAGGTCGCTCAGCTGTAAAGCGTTTACAGCATCAGCCAGCGCCTCACGCCCATCAAAGTTGGCATCGCCGGTATCAATCTGTGTCCAGTAACGATTGCTGCGCTCAGTCAGGCCGTTTTCGGGCTTCAGCAGACGAGAAACCAGGCTTTTCTTGAAGCGCTCCAGTGTTGTTTCATCCATGCTGGCAATGTCTGCACGCATCTGCTCCAGAAAGCTATCAATACGGCTTTCCAGTTCAACAGGGTTGGCCACCGGAGACTGTACAACAAACGCCAGCCCAGGGGCGCGGCGCAGTGGCAACAGTGTCTGGAAAACGACATAACCCAGTTGCTGCTCCGTACGTAACCGTGTGTAGAACGGCGAGGCGATCATTTCACTGAGCAGAGCATATTGAGCACGGGTTTTCAGTTCACTGTCACTGCCCTGGAAGTAAACACTGATGGCAGAGTCGTTGTGGTCGACATTCAGCGTCTGTACCAGGCGGCTGTCTTCAGGTAGCTGAAGCACTTGCGTAGACGCCAGACGCTTGTGGCCATGTTCGGCAAACAGGCCGTTTTCGATTACCTGAGTCAGTTTAACCGCGTTTTCCTGTAGCAGGTTGCCATGGGCAAGTACGCGCAATTCAGTCTCTTTGAGCAGTACCGGTACGAAGTTGTTCAGGTCTTGCAGGGTGACGTCTGCCAGTGCCTGTTCGCGTTGCGCCAGGCTCCATTGTGGCAGCAGCAGCTGCATGATTTCACCGATTGTCTGGTTGAATGGTTTATCGCGACGGCTGTTAGCCAGCTGGCGAGCATACTGCGTTTTGATGATTTCGAAGCGTTCAGGGTTGAAATGTGGTTTGCTCAGTGCGCTGACAACCTGTTCCAGCAACAGGGTCTGTTTGTCGTTATAGCCGGATATACGCACTGAAATGCCGCGCATGTGCGGGTAGATGCGAGTGCTGAGGCCTGCCATTGCGGCGTCGTACAATGTTTCGTTCAGCTGGTCCTGCACCATACGGCTGTATAGCGAGGTCAGTACACTATTTTGTGGTGTGATATTGGCCGGGTTGGACAGAATGGTGAAGAATAGATCAGCTTTTGGGGTACGGAATTCACTGTCCTGCAAGTGCCACAGCGTCACGCCTTCTTTGCGCAGAATCACTTCAGGTTTTTCTGCCTGATCACGCAGCGGTTTCAGACTCAGGTCAGCAGCAATAAACGGGTTAGCGTCCCGTACAGCCAGTTCATTTTGTGGTGCCGTCTCTGTTGCTGCTGCCACATCACCGTTGCGCAGCTTTTCCAGTCGGTAGTCGACTTTGAAATTTGGGCCTTTGCGGTCGGTCTGCTGATCTTTGGAGACAACGGTAACCAGCATATTGTCAGCGCTAAGCTGGTTCAGGTAGCTGCGAATCAGTGCTGGGTCGAACTGCTCAAACAGGTAAGGTGCATCGACAACATTTTCCAGTGGGTATTTCTGCATGGCGCGAGCCAGCTGGCCGACATAGTGGATAGGTTCCTGTTTTTCAGCAAACTGGAAACGTGTTGCCATCTGCTGACGTTCTTCGTCGTAAAGACTTTTGTCGATGCCCTCTTTTTTCAGCAATTCAACGGTATGGAAAAACAGCTGGGTGATCTCCTGCTGATGGTTCATGCCCTCCGGTGTCAGGCTGACTTCGACCGATAGCGCGGCTTCATTTTCCATATCGGTTGACGTATAAGCGCCCAGTCCGTTTGCCCAGCCACGGGCTTTCAGGTCTGCCAGCAGGCTGCCTTTGCCTTCATAACCCAGCTGGCTGGCGATGTAGCGCAGGGGTTTGCTACGCCAGTGTTCGCGTACTGCGTCTACTGGAAACGTCAGGCTCA
This sequence comes from Marinobacterium sp., assembly GCA_025800125.1. Lineage (GTDB taxonomy): Bacteria > Pseudomonadota > Gammaproteobacteria > Pseudomonadales > Balneatricaceae > Marinobacterium_C. The sequence continues at coordinate 22,298 of JAOXSF010000072.1, read as the reverse complement.
GTGTGCGTATATCTTTGATACTGCGTACCGACAGGCGGGCGGGCAGGCTGTCTGGCTGCATCAGCGGTACGTTGTTTACAAACGGTTCAGCATGGGTGTTGGGTATCGCCGCAAAGCGTGCTTCCACCATTTTTCGCAGTTCATCAACAGGTTCTTTGCCCAATACCACCAGGGTCATCAGGTTGGCAGAGTAGTAGCGTTCATAGAAGGCGAGTAGATCGTCACGTACTTTGCTATCTGGACGGTCGGCCAGCGTTTTCAGACTGCCGACGAAGAAGCGACTGAAGCTGTGTGCCGGGTTGGTTGTCTGTTTGGTTGCTTCAAAAATACGGCGGCTATCATCACGCAGTTTGGACTGATATTCGGAATAAACGGCGTGGCGTTCGCGGTCTACGTACTCTTCGGTAAACAGCGGGCTGATGAAAAACTGGGAGAAGCGGTCCAGTGCACCACCCAGCAGATCTGCGCGAATATCGAAAAAGTAGTTGGTATTTTCGTAGGCGGTATAAGCGTTGTGGGTGCCACCGCCAGAGCTGATAAAGGCCTTGTATTCACCGGCTTGCGGGTACTTTTCTGTGCCCAGAAACAGCATATGCTCCAGAAAATGAGCAAGACCGGCGCGGTCTTCCGGGTTGGCACCAGAGCCTGTGCCTACATCCAGTGAAGCGGCGGCTTTCTGGGTGTTCGGGTCGGAAATCACCAGTACGCGCAGTTTGTTGTCCAGGGTGAAGCCCTGGTAATCGCGATGGTCGTTAGGACTTTTGTGAACAGACGCATGAACCAGGCTGCCAAGGCTCATGAGGATAAAAGCGAACAATGTGCGCAAGCGCTTTAAGTGCAGAGACAGATGCATGAATGACCTCTGTAACAGTTTGATTCTTATTGTTAGTCAATGCTCAGGTGGCAGTCTTGCCGTGCAGATGCGCCAGTAACTGGCGCGTCCGTATCAGACTGTCAATCTTAGATGAACACTAAACAACTGTCTATTTTGTGTTCAGGTCGTTTTGTTATATAGAGCCATACGCAGCCGTTGTACCGGTTTGCTGTGCGGCGGGTTAATGGCCTGACACTAGGGAAGTTGGCGCAGGGCTGCAAGTGTTCTGCTTCGCCTGTAACGCAGCGTTAATCTGATCAATCAGCAACGGGCATAGTATGCACCGGTAGAGCGGGGTAGACTATGCCCCCTCCTGGGGACTGTCCTTATTGGCCGCCCCGTCAGGCTCGTATCTGATCAGAGCCGTACATCATTCAGAGCAGTACCCGAGGTTTGGTCGGGTCTGAGTAAGACAGTGTGAGCGGAGACAGCTGCAGTGAACAAGGAAAAGGTAATATTTGCGTTCTTTATCGTGCTGGCGATGACGCTGAACTTCGGTTTTTTCCTGGGCGAGATTGATAACGCCGACCATCATAATGTGTATGAGTTCTACGCGGCGCTGGTGGTCAGTATGATCTGTACCGTACTGAAGTTTGGTGATCGCACCCACCTGGGGGCGTTAATGCTGGCAACCTCGCTGGTTGCAGACTTACAGCTGGTGGTTGTGGCCATTATCTGGGGCTATGCCGAGCAAATCAGCACCACCGGTATGGATGCGCATATGATGGCCAGCGTGGTATCGCTGGCGGGTGGCGCACTGCTGGCCAATGTTATTTCGGTGATACTGCTGGTGGTGGAAACTGTGCTGGTGCGTCGCTGAGCGAGCCGCCATGAATAATGTCTTCTACATTCTGATGCGGCGGTTGCGGATGCCGCTGATCACCCTGATTGTGGTCTATTCGGTCTCTGTGCTGGGTTTTGTGCTGATACCGGGTATGGATGATCAGGGCCAGGTATATCGTATGGATTTCTTCCATGCGTTCTACTTTGTGTCTTTTATGGGCTCGACCATCGGTTTTGGTGAAATCCCCTACGCTTTTACTTCGGGCCAGCGTATGTGGGCGATGCTGACTATCTACAGTACGGTTATTGCCTGGCTGTATGGCATTGGTTCCATGCTTTCTATCTTTCAGGATCCAGCCTTCAGCCGCTTGTTGCGGCGTCGTCGTTTTGCAGCTCAGGTGGCGGCGTTGAACCAGCCATTTTATCTGGTGTGTGGCTACGGTGTTACCGGTGGTATTGTGGTGCGTAAGCTAGCCCAGCGTGATATTCGCTGTGTTGTGGTCGACATTGAAGAGGCGCAGATTGATGCCTTGCAGATGGATAACTTGCCAATGCCGATGCCCTGTCTGGCCGCTGATGCGTCGTTGCCAGATGTACTGGATGATGCCGGACTGCAGCATGAAAAGTGCATCGGTATTCTGGCACTGACCAATCGGGATAACGTCAATCTGGCTATTGCCATCGCCAGTAAATTGTTGATGCCAAAGCGGATGGTGATCTGTCGTACTGAGAGCGATGTTACCACTGCAAATCTGGATTCCTTTGGCACCGACCTTGTTGTCGACCCTTTTCAGACTTACGCAGAATACCTGGCGTTGTCGGTGCAGGCACCCTATACCCACCTGGTGTACGACTGGTTGCTCAACCCCAGCCATCGTCCGTTATCCAGTGCCTATCAGCGTACCCGTGGACGCTGGATTATCTGCGGTTATGGGCGCTTTGGCCGTGCGTTGTGCAGCCGTCTGATCCACGATGAAGTGGAGCTGATCGTGGTAGACGATGACCCGCCCGAGCATAATGGGTTGTCTGAACAGATTCATGGTATTGGCACTGAAGCCTGCACATTACGAGCTGCCGGGGTTGAGGATGCAGTCGGGATTGTTGCCGGTACGGGCAATGATGCGGATAACCTGTCGATCATGATGACAGCCCGTGAGCTTAACCCTCGCTTGCTGACGGTTGTACGTCAGAATGTACATGCCAACCGGCTGGTGTTTCAGAATTCTCGCTCCGATTTCATCATGGAGCCCGGGCGTATTATTGCTAACCGCATAATGGCGCAGATCAAAACGCCGCTGTTACCGGTGTTTCTGACACTGATGCTGGAGCGTTATGATGATGTCTGGGCGCATACCTTGCTTAACCGTATGAGCAGTGTAGTGGGTAATCAGGAGCTGGATAGCTGGGCCTATACGCTCGATGAAGAACAAACGCCTGCTTTGATGCTGGCACTGGCTGAAGGCAAACCACTCAAGTTGTCACTGTTTCTGAAAGACCCGCGTGATCGCCAGCAATCCCTCAAAGCGTTTCCATTATTGTTACGCCGTGGCGAAACATTGATGCCACTACCAGGAGAGCTGACCTTGCTGGAGCAGGGTGATGAAATTCTGTTCTGTGGTCTGTCCCGCGCTGCGGGCCGTATGGACTGGACAGTCAGTAACTATAACGTGCTGCATTATGTGCTGACTGGCAGTGATGACAGCAATAATCTGCTGGCACGCTGGCTGCATCGACGTGAAAATCGTGGATAAGCCTGGTGGGTGCTACCAGGCCTGGAAATCTGTAAGGCTTAAGGAATCTGTTGTATGGCCTATCTGCTGTTAACCCTGACGGTGCTGTTCTGGGCTGGAAATTTTGTGCTGGCCCGGGCGTTGAATGCTTCGTTTGATCCGATAACGTTGGCACTGTACCGCTGGTCACTGGCGTTGCTGATACTGTTGCCATTCTGGTTGCCTAAGGCCTGGCAGGCCCGTGCTCTGCTGGCTCGGTACTGGGCTCGGTTGGCGTTACTGGGTCTGATCGGCGTGGGTTGTTTCAATACGTTACTGTATTTTGGCCTGGAGACAACAACCGCGACTAACGCAACACTGCTGCAGTCTGCAATTCCTGTGCTGATTTTGCTGATCAGCGCGCTGTTTCTGGGTGAGACGGTCAGCCCTCGGCAATGGGGTGGTGTGTTGTTGTCACTGTTGGGTGTCTTGCTGATTATCACTCAGGGTGATCCAGCCCGGCTGCTGGCTCTGGCCCTGAATAAGGGAGACCTCTGGGTGCTCGGTGCGGTGCTGGCCTGGGCGTCCTATTCGTTACTGTTGCGGCTCAAGCCTGCTGAAGTCAGTGGCTTTGTGTTCCTGGGCTACTCAATCATGGTGGCGGTGCTGGCATTGGCGCCTTTAAGTGTCTGGGAGCAGGGTGGATTACCAGTGCTGGAGTGGAATAGTGCTATGCTGACCACGGTAGCCTATATGGCAATCTGTCCCTCTATTCTGTCCTACCTGTTCTGGAATCGGGGGGTTGCAGAGCTGGGCGCACCTCGCGCCGGGTTGTTTATCCACCTGATTCCGCTGTTTGGTCTGCTGCTCTCGGCGCTGTTTCTGGGCGAGAAAGTGCAGGCTTTCCATTTGCTGGGGATCGCTCTAATATTCCTCGGCATCTATTTGGCAGTGGTGTCCCGTACCCTGTCTCGTATAACCACAATAAAGGAGTCCTGATGCGTACTTTGCTTGTTACTCTGCTTGCTCTCTTCCTGCTGGCCCCGGTGGCCGATTATGCCGATGCCGGTAAACGCCTGGGTGGCGGTAGCTCGCTGGGCAAAAGTTTTCAGACCAAGAAAAAGGTTGCACCAAGCGGTTCTGCGTCTCAGAACCAGGGCGCAAGCCAGAATCAGGCGGCTGGACAGCCGACTAATGCGGCGAAAACAGCGCCAGTACAGGAGAAAAAACGCAGTGGCTTTGGCGGTCTGATGGCAGGCCTGCTGGGTGCGGGTATTCTGGGTGCGCTGTTCTTCGGTGGTGCTTTTGAAGGTCTGGAGATCATGGACATTCTGATGTTTGTTGGTCTGGCTTTTGTCGCCTGGAAAGTCTTCAGCATGATGCGTCGTAAATCTTCCCCACCACCGCAACCGGCTTACGCAACTGCGGGTGCAGGTGGTGCCTTTGAACCTCAGCCTCAGCCTGTACAGGCCCAGCCTGAATCAGCACAGCCAGCGGCGAAACAGGCTTTTGAGCCAATGGCCAGTGCTAGCAGCAGTGCCAGCTTTGCACCAGCAGAGATTGAACTGCCGGAGTGGTTCAATAAAGAGTCTTTCCTGGCTGGTGCCCGTGACCACTTTGTTACTTTACAGGCGGCCTGGGACAAACAGGACTGGAGTGAAATTGCCAGCTACACCAGTGCGGAGTTGCTGGAGTCGCTGAAAGCAGAACGTGCCAAACTGGACGATACGCAGCACACCGAAGTAGTGTCTGTTATGGCTGAGCTGGTTGGCTTTATCGACAATGATGATCATGTTGTTGTCAGCCTGAACTTCTATGGCTGGTTGCGTGAAGATGCAGAAGAAACAACCGAGCTGAATGAAATCTGGCACCTGACACGTGATATGACAGCTGACAACGCTGACTGGAAACTGGTGGGTATCGAACAGCCGTAAGCGCGCTCTGTTGCGTACTATCAAGCACTGAAAATTATCAAGCACTGAAAAGAAAAGCCGGTATCCCTCAGGGATACCGGCTTTTTGTTTGTGTTTGGACACAGTGGCTTAAGGCCGAATGGCGTACAGACAAAGCGGCTTACCAGATAAAGCGGCTTACCACTTGTCATGTGGTGGGCGGTACTGCTGAAAAGCGTCCAGAATAATCTCCGGCTGGTCGCTGACGGTCAGCATTTCGCGGAATTCCGGGCGCATGAAACCGTCATTCACCATGCGGTCAATAAAGTCCAGCAAGGTATCGTAATAACCGTTGATGTTCAGAAACGCACAGGGCTTGTTGTGGTAGCCCAGTTGTCCCCAGGTCCAGACTTCGAAAATCTCTTCCATGGTGCCTGTGCCGCCAGGCATGGCAATGAAGCCGTCTGACAGGTCTGACATGCGTTTTTTTCGACTGTGCATATCGTCAACGACTTCTAGTGTAGTCAGCCCGGGGTGCGCGATCTCCTTTGATTCCAGCGCACCAGGAATGATACCTGTTACCTCGCCACCGGCCGCCAGTGCGGCATCGGCTACGGTGCCCATCAGGCCGGTTTTTCCACCACCATAGACCAGCCCGATACCGGCCTGCGCCAGCGTCTGAGCCATACTGATGGCCGCATCACGGTAAGCGGGTTCGGTTCCCATGCTGGAACCACAATAAACTGCAATATGCTTCACAACGTTTCCCTGCAAGAGTGTCCTGTCACTGTTGTTTTTCAGCGCCTGACCAGTACCTGGTTTCAGAATAACCGGCCTCAGCGCAACTGACGCGCTTTAGTCTGGCGGCCTTTGATTTTGCCATTACGGAAGTGGTCGACGGCACGGCGTGCCTGGGTGCGTCGTACGGCAACGTAGGCGCAGAAATCAAAGATGTCGATTTTGCCAATATCCTGGCCATTCAGACCAGCGTCTTTGGTCAGCGCACCCAGAATATCACCGGGACGAATCTTCTGTTTCTTGCCTGCATCCAGCATCACTGTTGCCATGGCTGGACGCCCCGGCTCGCCTTGTTGACGGTCAAGCAATTCGTCCGGTTTACCCCACTGTAATGGTGCCTGCTGGTAGTCTTCAATCGCTTCAACCTTGTACAGCTCTTTTTCGCTGGCCAGGCTGAGTGCCAGCCCCTGCTGGCCTGCACGGCCAGTACGGCCAATACGGTGAACGTGAACTTCCGGGTCGCGGGATAGTTCATAGTTGATCACGGCGCTCAGATCATCAATGTCCAGACCACGTGCAGCGACATCGGTGGCAACCAGAATCTGGCTGCTGCGGTTGGCAAACTTCACCAGTACCTGATCACGGTATTTCTGTTCCAGGTCACCATGAATAGCGCTGGCGTAGTAACCTGCTTCACACAGCTGGTCAGCGATTTCCTGACAGAGCTTCTTGGTGTTACAGAAAATAACCGTAGAAGCTGGCTGATAGTGGCGCAGCAGTTTCAGTAGCAGCGCTGGGCGCTGGTTGCCTTCTGTCGGGTAGATATACTGTTCGATATGCGCGTGACTGTGGGTGGATTCGACAGTGACTTCCAGCGGGTTATGCTGGAACTCATTGCTGATTTTCTCGATTTCCAGTGGGTAGGTCGCTGAAAACAGCAGTGTCTGGCGCGGGCCTGGAATATAACTGACCACATCACGCATGGCGTCAGCGAACCCCATATCCAGCATCCGGTCGGCTTCGTCCAGTACCAGACTGCTGAGATTGTCCAGCTTCAGAGTGCCTTTGCGCAGGTGCTCTTGTATCCGGCCCGGCGTACCCACAACGATATGTGCGCCGTGTTCCAGGGAGCCAATCTGCGGGCCAAACGGCATACCGCCGCAAAGTGTCAGTACTTTTACGTTATGTGTAAAACGCGCCAGCTGGCGCAGCACTTTGGCAACCTGGTCTGCCAGTTCGCGGGTTGGGCACAGAACCAGGGATTGTACACGGTATATTTGTACATTCAGGCGGTGCATCAGACCCAGGCCAAAGGCGACCGTTTTGCCGCTGCCGGTTTTGGCGCGGGCGATCACATCATCTCCGGCCAGTACCGCAGGCAGGCTCTGTGCCTGAATCGGGGTCATCTGGTCAAAGCCCATGCGGGCCAGGTTTTTCAGCATTGCTGGACGCAACGGCAGCGATTTGAAAGCGGCTGTATTCACACAGATACCTGCAGGATTGAAATTAACGGGTTGAAATGAAATACCGGGCTTGCCTGATGATTGTTACAGGCACCACAGTTGAAGCAGGGCGCAGACTATAGCACCGTTTACTCAGTAGTCCACCTTGCGGCGCAGTGCCTTGTTTTTACCATGCCGTGTTTTGCTGTCCAGCCGACGTTTCTGTGAACCGCGTGTGGGTTTGGTAGCACGGCGCGCTTTCTGTTCCACCATAACACTGCGAATCAGTGTCGCCAGTCGTTGCAGGGCTGCTTCACGGTTCTGTTCCTGGCTGCGGTACTGCTGTGCCTTGATAATAACCATACCGTCATTGCTGATGCGTTGGTCATGCAGTGCCAGCAAACGTTCCTTGTAAACGTCTGGCAGCGAAGAGGTGCTGATGTCAAAACGCAGATGGATAGCGCTAGAGGTTTTGTTGATATGCTGGCCGCCAGCTCCCTGAGCCCGTATTGCGGAGAGTTCAATCTCATGGGCGGCCAGTGTTATACGGTTTGAGATTCTGAGCATTCAGTTGTGTTCTTTCCAGCGAGTGAATGCCCAAGTATAAAGGGTGTTGCTTGAGCTGGGTTTTTTTAATGCGGTGTTACTCGTATAGCTGGCAACTGCTGATCGGTTCTGTGAAGAGCCGGTCAGCAGTCTGCATCAAATTCGAAAAGTACCCTGACCTCTACGTTTAGTGCCTGGGCCAGCTTCTCTATATTTTCAAAACGCGGGGCAAAGATGCCGCGCTCGATATTGCTGATTGATTCGGTAGTCAGGCCCGCTGCGTTAGCCAGACTTTCCTGAGTAATGCCCTGAGTGCGACGCAGCGTTCTGAGCTGTTGTCCAAATTGTACTTTCAGAGTGCTCATGCAAACTCCTTCCATGCGGAGGCTGAAGCATATTGGACTGCGGGCGCAATTTTAATGAAGCCTGACCAGGTGTTTTGTATTCCGTGCAATCTGTTTTCGTGACTGCGCTTCAGGCCGTCATCAGGGAGGCTTTTCCCGCATCTTTGTTTTAAACGGATCATTAGATAAGAGTTTTTCTCCACTGTATTACAGTGCTCTGGGTGCTCTGGGTAGGGTTGAGCTAGCCCGGTACTGAGCAAAGGCTGTTGCCCTTTGATATTAAAATCATTTTTTATACCATACCTTAAAAAAACCTATTTCGACTGATGTCCGTCAAACTTTAGTACAAGGTTGAGCATCCGCTTTGATGCAGCTTCTGGCTGGTGAGCCAATGGAATTGGTCTGTAACCACAGGCTGCGACAATCTGTCACATCCTGCTGGATGCTGCACTGCAGTAGACTGCCGGCTATTGTTATATAAGGATAATCTGATAGAGGTGGCGGATGCGTTTTCGTAAACAGGCTCTGGTAATGGCAACAGCAATGGCAATGGCTGCAACAGCGCAGGCTGAATCACCCTTGACTCTGCCAGGCATGGTGGTAGACGTAACCTCTGAAGGGTTGCGGCCAGGTGGTGAAGGCCAGTTGCTGACGGCAATTAAAGCAGCGCCAACCCCCGATGCCGGTGAATTGCTGCGCAGCATTAACGGGGTAACAGCCGTGCGTAAAGGTGGCCGAGCACTTGATCTGCTGATTCGGGGCCAATCAGAAACGCAACTTAACGTACTGCTGGACGGTGGTTATCTGCATGGAGGGTGTCCCAACCGTATGGACCCGCCCAGCTCTTATGCCTCTGTTGACAGTTATGACAGTGTTACCGTGATCAAAGGCAACCGTACCGTACGTTATGGCGGTGGTGGCTCGGGTGGCACAGTATTGTTTGAACGTGAATGGCCGCTGTTTGAAGTGGGTAAGCCTGTGCAGGGTGAAGTGTCTGCCAGCTATATCGGCAACGGTGAGCGGGCGCAGCTGGGGGCAGATGTTGCCGCTGGCAGTGAACGCAGCTATATCCGTTATCTGGGGCACCTGACAGACAGTGATAACTACGAAGACGGTGATGGCAACGAGGTGCGTTCCAGCTTTGAAAGTGCCAGTCATACGCTGATGGGTGGCATGGCGCTGGGTGATAATACCCGGTTGGAGGCCAGCTATGAGCGCACCCGTGATGAAGATGTCCTGTTTCCGGGAGCGGGCATGGACAGCCCCTATGCCGATGCAGATAACTACCGCCTGCGTTTGCAGCACGATTTTGAAGGCCAGACATTACAGAGTATGGAAGCACTGCTGTATCGCTCGGAAGTGGCCCATAACATGGATAACTTCAGCCTGCGCCAGGTGCCATCTGGTAGCAAGCCAATGGAAGCCCCTTCGACCTCTGACACGGATGGCCTGCGTCTGACATTTGAAGCACGGGCGGCAGAGATTGACTGGAGCTTCGGTGTTGATCTGCAACGAAATCAGCGTGACGCTGACAAGTTGATGGTGATGAACGGTATGCGTTCCCAGACTGCGATTCTGTGGCCTGATGTTGAAACGGAGCAGCTGGGAGTCTTTGTCGAAGGTTATCGTCTGCTGGGCAGCAATGACCAGCTAGGGGCTGGACTGCGCTATGATCGTGTCAGTGCTCAGGCGCGTCGCGCAGGTGAAGCCGTTGCCGCCGGTTCGCTGGCAGGTCAGACCCCGGCAGACCTGTACGGTGTCAGTGCTGATGTGGATGACGAGCACAATATCGGGGGCTTCGTCAGCTGGCGACATAATCTGAATTCGCAGTATGTGCTGGAGACCACCCTGTCGCGTTCGGTGCGTACCGCTGATGCAACAGAGCGTTTCCTGGCTAACCCGATGTGGGTAGGTAATCCGCAGCTGAATCCGGAAAAACACCATCAGCTGGAGCTGGCGCTGGAGTCCAGTCGTGATGCGCTGCAGTGGCGGGCCAGTGTCTGGTATAACGATATCAGTGATTACATCCTGCGCCAGAAACAGGGCATGACAACCCGTTATCGTAATGTTGATGCTACGCTGTACGGCGCAGAGTTCTCTGCATCCTGGCAGATGGATGAGCGCTTGAGTCTGACCTCTGCGCTGGCTTGGCTGGAAGGTGAAAACGACACCGATAATCAATCACTGGATCAGATTGCGCCGCTGAGCCTGACCAGTACGCTGGATTACAGTTATGGCCAGGGTAATGCCGGGCTGGAATGGGTGCTGGCTGGCCGTCAGAATGATGTCTGCCTGAGCAGTACAGCCTGTGGTGGTCTGGATACCCGTCAGACGCCTGGATACGGTGTGCTGAATCTCTACAGCGAGTACCGTTTTCAGGGCGGGGTGACTCTGGCTGCCGGTATCGACAACCTGCTGGATAAGGCATACAGCACCCATGAAAGCGTCAATGACCTGTTTAACCCTGAGCCTGTACAGGTTGCGGAAGCTGGGCGTAGCGCCTGGCTGCGTCTGAGTGCTGCGTTCTGATCTGTAATATCTGCCCGTTAATATCTGTTATCCGGGTGGTGCTATAGCCGCTGCTGCGTTATAACGCAGTGAGAGTAAAAACGGACAAAGAGAGTAAAAACGGACAAACCGGGCTGTCTCCCCTTCGCCAGCCCGGTTTTTTTATGGCTTGCAGACAGAGCCAGATACAAAAAAGCAGACCCCGGCCTGGCCGGGGTCTGCTCTCGTCTTTGTTATTTGCCCCGCAGGGCGCGCCGGGTTCGTGAATCAGTAATCGAACTTGGCGTTAGTGTAGATGCTGAAGGCTTTCTCCCACACCTCACCCACTTCACCGTTACCTACCGGCTTGCCGTCGAGGGAGGTAACCGGGGCAATTTCTTTGGAGGAAGAGGTTACCCAGATCTCATCAGCGTTGTGAACTTCATCCATGGTTACAACACGTTCTTCAATCTCCAGCGAGCCATCGGCTTTGATGCTGTCGATGATGATACGGCGGGTGATACCTGGCAGAATCTGGTTGTCCTGAACCGGTGTGATGATCTTGCCATCTTTAACAATGAAAGCGTTGCTGGAAGAGGCTTCAGTCAGCTGGTTGTCTGCGTTGTACAGCAGAATTTCGCCATTGCCCGCTGAGTGGCCTTCCTGGTAATGGATAACGTTGCCCAGCAAGGATGTAGATTTGATGTGACAACGCTGCCAGCGCAGATCCTGAGTGGTGTTTACGGACACAGGGGTTACCGCTGTACGATCAACCAGTGCTGGATCTTTGATGGCGAAGCAGAAAGCAAATACGGTTGCTTCAACACCTTCAGGGTAAGCATGGAAACGTTTGGTGTCAGCGCCACGGGAAACGTGTACGTAAACGCCCAGATTGTGGTTGATGTCACTGTTGCGAGCAACCAGATCATCCAGCAGAGTTTTCCACTGTTCTACAGAACGTCCTGCGTCGATTTCAATCGCAGCCAGGCCGTCGATCATACGCTGGATGTGAGGAATCAGACCTACAGAACGACCGTTGTAGTACGGGATAACTTCGTAGATACCATCACCGAACAGAAAACCGCGGTCCAGTGGGGAGATACGTGCTTCTTCCAGTGGCATGTAGCTGCCGTTCAGGTAAGCGATGCTCATAATTAAACCAGCCTCATAGTTGTTTTGCTTGCTGTTGTCGGAAGGACTGCGGGTCTGTGCAGCCTGCAATTCTGGTAAGCGGGGTTCCATCGCTGCCAGTTGCATTATAGGGCGCGGTCTGGCCGCGTCTTGTCGCCGACGGGCGAATAAATATGCTGATATGGCAGATTGTTTGCAATACCCGTCAGAATAAAACGGTATTTGTCTGTGATTGCGCTTTATACAGTATTTAATCCTGTTTATATGTTAAATGCAGAATAAATAACTGGTTGCGACAGCCTTTCCTGTTGCCTCAAGCGAATATAGCAGTGGCTGTATATAAAATGGGCCACTGCTGTATAGAACAGATTGTCTTTGTTATAGAACGGATTGTCTTTGTTATAGAACAGACCGCCTGTGTTATAGAGACAGACTGTCTTTGGCTTCGCACAGGTTATTGCTGTGGTGCTTCCACGATTTCGCGGCCACTGTCTGCCAGCAGGCGTGGCAGAATCCGGTCATCATCCAGCCGCCAGCTGCAACAGAAGCCCAGTTCTGGTGTGGGTTGATCGGTTTCGATAATGACCAGTTCACCCTGTTCTAATTCATCTTGTACCAGCGGTGTTGGCAGCAGGGCGATGCCAACACCCTGGCAGGTTAAACTGATCAGGCTGGCGACTGAGCTGCAGGTATGCACGACATCGGGGGTTTCGCGCTGGCTGTTAAACAGTTGCTGCAGGTAGTGCCAGGGACGGGTGTCACGGGGGAAGCTCAGCAGTGGATAGTGCAGCAGGTCGGCAGTGGTGGTGATCTGCTGTGGGCTGACCAGTTTCGGGCTGGCAACCCAGTGCTGGCTATAACTGCACAGAGGTTCGGTAACCAGCTCCGGGCTGGTCTGGGGCTGAGTTACCATCAGGGCCAGGTCCAGCTGGTGGTTCTGTAGCTGTTCAACCAGTGCGGGTGTGACATCGCAGCTTAGCTCAAATGACATTAACGGGTACTGTTGCTGCCAGTGTTGCAGCAGTGAAGACAGCCACAGATGGGCCAGAGTATCGGTAATGCCGATGCGTACTGTGCCGCGCTGGGGTGTGTCCTGCTGAATCTGTTCACGCATTTCCTGGCTGATTGCCAGCAGTTTCTCGGCATAGGGCAGTAGCTGTGTGCCCCGTGCTGTCAGTCGGGTGCCGCTTTTATCGCGCACAAACAGTTGAACACCCAGTTCATCTTCCAGTGCTACGATACGGGCAGAAACCGCAGGCTGAGTGGCATGAAGCTGTTGAGCAGCAGCGTGGAAACTGCCAAGACGGGCTACTTTGACAAAGGTCGTCAGGTTACGCAGGCGCATGGAGATGGAATACCGATTAATAGAGGGTTGCTGTACTTATCGCACGTTCCAGGCCACAGGGGCAAGCGCCGTATTGCAGGCGCCGTGTTACAGGAACGGCGTTATAGCAATGCGCGGGCTGGAAAAGGGTGATGGGTCAACTGAGCGTGGCGTTATGAACGGCCACCGAGGGTGGCCGTTCATATCCTGTTATGGCTGGGTCTGTGTGGTTGCGGGTTCTGCACTGTCGGTCTGTTTGCCTGCTGTCATATACAGCCAGCCAAAACCCACCAGACCTGCTGTCAGTGACGCAAACAGAATACCGGTTTTCGCCATCAGCAGATCTTCAGGGTGGTGGGCAAAGCCCAGTTCTGCGATGAAGATCGACATAGTGAACCCAATACCGCCCATAAAAGCGACGCCGACAATATGGTGCATGGTCAGGCCGCGTGGCAGATCACAGATACCGGCTTTGACGGCTACCCAGGTAAAACCGGCGATGCCCAGCAGTTTGCCAACGACCAGGCCCATGCCGATTCCCATGGCGACCGGGTGCAGAATGATGCCTTGCAGGTTGGACCAGTCAATCGGTACCCCTGCGTTGGCCAGGGCAAAAATTGGAATGACCAGATACGCCGAAGGCAGGTGCAGTTTACTTTCCAGTGTCTGCGCGGGTGCCTGTACCAGACTTACCCCGCTACCCAGTGCCTGTACCCGTGCCCGCAGGGCATCGTTAACGATGATGTTTTCATCTTTGCGAAATGCAGCTTCTATCTTGTCTACGCTGGTGTGGATCAGTGACAGGAAGCGTCGTGGATCATATTTGGGTTTCATCGGAATGATAAAGGCCAGAATTACCCCGGCCAGGGTGGCGTGTACACCACTTTTAAGCATCGCGATCCACAGGAAAATACCGACAATCAGATAGGGGAACAGGCGTCGTACGCCACCCAGGTTCAGCGCCACCAGTGACACGGTGAACAGTGCTGCCAGTGCCAGCGCGGTCAGATTGATGGTTTCGGTATAGAACAGGGCGATAACGATAACCGCGCCCAGATCGTCAACAATGGCCAGTGCCACCAGAAATGTCAGCAGGTTCTGTGGTACCCGGTTACCCAGCAGCGCCAGCGCACCCAGTGCAAATGCGATGTCGGTTGCCATCGGGATACCCCAGCCGTCAGCGGTATGGCCACTTGGGTTGATAGCAAAGTAGATCAGTGCGGGCACCAGCATACCGCCCACCGCAGCAATAATAGGTAACAGTGCCTGTTTCAGGTTGGCCAGCTCGCCAACCTGTAATTCACGTTTGAGTTCCAGCCCAACCACCAGGAAGAAGATTGCCATCAGGCCATCGTTAATCCAGTGGTGCAGTGATTTGGAAAGTTGAAAGTTTTCCAGACCGATGGTCAGATGCTGCTGAAAAAAGTGGTGATAGGCCTCTGCCAGACTGCTGTTTGCGATAATCAGTGCCGCAATGGCAAACAGCATCAGCAGAATGCCACTGGTGGTCTGTCGGTGAATAAACTCCTCAATCGGCGTCAGTACCCGATCAAGTGCCCGCTCCCATGGGGCAATATGCTCTTTTCCTGATAGCCTGAGTTTCTGCCTCATAATAATCTTCCTCTGATGTCCCGGAGCTGGCATAAAACGCCAGTCACCCCAGTATATAGCTTATGGGGTGACAACTGCGCATTTCATCTCGGGCTTATCGTTGATCTGCCAGGTTAAGGGCAGGGGTATTTGCTACGTACAGCCTGGAAAATCTGGCTGGCTTTGCTGGCTTTGCTGGCGTTCTGTGTGCTGTCGTCAATGGCGTTCAGGATTGTGGTAATGACTTCATCACTGACAGCCCCGCTGGTATTGCCCTCTGTTTGCCCTGGCAGGCAGAACCCGGCATAGAAGGTTGCAGGTACTTTCTCTTTGGCACTGCCGATACGGGTTTCGAAAGCGCGCTTGAAAAAATCCGAATACTTTTCATCGGGTTTCACATCATCCAGGCGGCGGATAATCTCACTGTCTGTCAGTTGCGCACCTGCCAGAAAGCCCTCGATATAGGCTCTGTTCAGCGCTTCGCTCTCATTGCTGCTGGCCTGTACCAGTGAAGCAACTCCCAGGGTGCTGATCAGGGCAATCAGGTGCGGCAGTTTTTTAATTGCTGTCTTGTTCATGATCATCTCCAGTCCGTTGTCGGGTTGAATCGTTATGGCTCTGTCTCTGAATGTCGTTGATTCTTGATACTGTTGATTCTTGATACCGTTGATGCTGAATATGGTGGTTTCTGAAGGCGCTTATGCCTTGATACGCCGGTGTCTTTATATCGGGCTCCCAGAGCATGTTTATCTTCTGAACATCTGACCCGTTGAGGGTTCAGGTCAGAAAGTTGAGTGTCAGGGCACTGTACAGCGGAATGCCAACCAGTACGTTAAAGGGAAACGTTACCGTCAATGACGAAGTAATCGACAGGCTGGCGTTGGCTTTTGGCAATGCCACTGACATGGCTGCCGGTACAGCAATATAGGATGCACTGGCCCCCAGGGTGGCCAGAAGAATGGTGCCACCGGCAGAAAAGTTTAGTAGCTGGGCCAGCATTGCGCCCATTAATGCACCGAACAATGGCATCACTACCCCGAAACTGGCAATGAAAGCACCGTACTGGCGTAGCAAGCTGAGTCGAGACATGGCAAGGCGGCCCATTTCCAGCAGAAACAGCGCCAGTACACCGTGGAACAGGCTGCCAAAGAATGGCATCAGTTTCTGGCTCTGATCACCAGCCCACCATCCAACCAGCAGCGCACCGGTCAGCAGTAATACGCCCTGATTGAGGAAAATCTCATGCAGTACTTTTTTCATCGCTGCTGTTTTCTGGCCGGTGCTGGCCTGTTCAGTCTGGTTTCGTGCCAGTAATAAGCCAACAGCAATGGCAGGTATCTCCAGCAGGGCAACAAACAGCGGAAAATAGGGTTCGTAACTGATCTCTCTGGCATCCAGAATGGCCATGGCAACGGCAAAGGTGGCGATACTGACGGACCCGTAATGGGCTGCGATTGAAGCTGCATCGGTGCGTGACAGGCCCCCCAGTTTTTGTAGTACCGGGAAAGCAAACAGCGGTAACAGCGCACCGAAAGCGATAATGCACAGCGACTGCCATAACAGAGTGCTGTTGCCATACTCTGCCAGTGCGATGCCGCCTTTCAGGCCGATAGCGATCAGCAGAAAGAGGGTCAGGCTCTGGTAAAGCCCGGCGGGCATTTTAATTGGCGCTTTCAGCAACTGGGCTGATGCGCCCAGCAAGAAGAAAGCGGTTACCACATCCAGCTGCATAGTGTTGTCCTTAACCTTTTCTGTCTTTGCGGGTTGGTCTGTTTCTGATGCTTGCAGCGTCAGTGCTGGCAACCGTTGCCAGGGCGGGTGTACATCGGAGCCCGAACGACAGTGCTGCCAGCAAAGCAGCAACGGTGATCAGCCCCCAGCCAGGCAGATTGACACTCAGCAAGGTGATGCCCAGTACCAGTGTCAGAGTGATTGCGGCCAGTTCAAAATAAAGTGACGATGTGTTCATGGTATTTCCGGTCTGTAATACGTTGCTGTTGAGAGCATTATCAGGTGTATTTCTTATAGATAAAAATTGATATTGGTTATGTAATATATAGATTTATATCTATATGTTGGGGTTGGTATGGCTCGTTTGCACGCACACATCGGCACACTGCGTCAGCTGGAAATTCTGCTGGCAGTGTATAAAGAAGGTTCGGTAACAGCGGCTTCCAGGGTACTGTTTCTGACTCAGCCAACCGTATCTATGCAGTTGAAGAAGCTGGCCGAAGCGGTGGACGCGCCACTGTATGATCAGGTTGGCCGTAAGCTGATCTTTACTGAAGCCGGGCTGGCGGTGGTGAATACAGCCCGTGAAGTGCTGGACAGCATTGGTCATCTTGAGATGAAACTGGCTGATATGAAGGGCCTGAAAGCCGGTACATTACGACTGGCAGTGGTGACTACGGCTAAATACTTTATTCCCCACCTGCTGGGCGAGTTCTTGCAGTTCTACCCTGAAATTGATGTCGATTTTAAAGTCGGTAACCGCCAGCAGATTATTGATCGCATGTCACAGGGGGAAGATGATTTCTATGTTTTCAGCCATCCACCCCGTCACAGTGATCTTAATCTGCATGAATTTCTGCCTAACCCGCTTGTCGCCATTGCCCATGAGGGGCATCCACTTTCGACAGCGAAAAATATCCCGTTACAGACCTTCGCTGAACAGCCCTTTCTGATGCGTGAGTCGGGTTCTGGTACCCGTCATGCTATTGAACGCCACTTTGAACAGCAGAATATTGAACCCAATATTCGTATGATTATTGAAAGCAATGAGGCGATTAAACATTCAGTGATGTCCGGGCTGGGTGTCAGTATTCTGTCCAGTCATACACTGGCGTTCGGGGGGAGCAGTGGCCTGGCCCGGCTGGATGTGGCACAGCTGCCGGTCACTACGCGCTGGTATCTGGCCAGCCTGAAAGCGCGCCAGCCATCTGTGGTGGCACGGACGTTTCTTGAATATGTAGAAAGCAAAGGGCGTGAAAGTGTGATCAGTCAGCTGGGCTGAGCACTGTCTTTTCACAGGTCAGCAGCGCTAAACTGGCCGTCTGACGATCTTATATCATGGAGTGAATGATTGGTGGTTACACAAGGGGAAATCCTGTTGCCGGTTATGGCACTGGTGTTCTGGACGTTTCTGGTGCTGGTATCAATTGCGTTCAGACGGTTGCAGGCGCTTTATAAACGTCAGGTAACAGCGACCGACTTTACCTATGGCGAGTCCTCCAGAGTGCCTGTTGCTGCATTGCTGGCCAATCGCAACTATATGAACCTGCTGGAGCTGCCGGTACTGTTTTATCTGGGCTGTACGCTGTTTTTTCTGCTTTCAGCGGTGACTGAAACTGTGCTGGTACTGGCATGGTTTTATGTCGGGTTGCGTATCGCCCACAGTGTGGTGCATCTTAGCTGGAATAATGTGCTGCATCGGTTTTATCTGTTTGTGGCCAGTAACCTGACATTACTGGGTATCTGGCTGTTGTTGATTGGGCCGGTGTGGCAGGCGGGTATGGCTGTCTAGCCCTTTCAGTTGCTGAGATTTTGTCAGACGTTATTACCGCAACATTACCGCAATGGTTGGCAGAAAAGGCTGTCGGTAACGGTTACCAGGCCGTTGTGCATCGGCTTTCTGCACCTTTCAACCCGTTGTTTTGAGAGGCCGTTATGTCTGATAACACATCCCCTTCCTTGGTGGGGTGCTTTGCCTTTTAATGCACCCCTTTACGTGCTCTGTACTGCGTGGGTGTCATGCCTTCTTTGCTTTTAAACAGTCTGGAAAAATACTGCGGGTACTCAAAGCCAAGGTCGTAGGCAATGGTTGCAACAGAGCTGTCTGTTGATAGCAGCAGGTCTTTGGAGCGGTCAATCAGCGCCCTGTGAATCCAGTCTTTGGTTGTCTTACCGGTTTCTGCTTTCAGAGCATCACTCAGGTAGCGGTTAGTCATGTTCATCTGGCTGGCCAGCTGATCAATGGTTGGAATGATCGCCGCTTCGGTGGGCTGACTGTCCATATGCTGGTTCAGTATGTTGATGAACTGCTCATAAACCGAGGTGCTACTTTCCTTGCGCATCAGAAACTGGCGGTGATAGTAACGGTTGGCGTATTGCAGCAACGTGTTTATCTGAGACAGAATCAACTCGTGGGTAAAGGCATCATAGTTGTTGTGATACTCCGCCTCGATGGCATCAAAAATACGTTCAACCTGCTGGTGTTCACGGGGTGAAAGGTGAAGCGCTTCGTTTACGGCATAGCTGAAAAAGCGATAGCTCTTCAGCTGTGCCTGTAGCGGGTAGCCCCGGACAAAATCTTCATGGAAACAGAGGGTACGCGCTACTGACTCAACACGAATACCCTGACTGGCAATGGTCTGTTGTGGTGCCATAAACAGCATGGTGCCGTCTGAACAGTCATAGCGGGTACGACCATAGAAAATCTCCCCGGCGGTGATGCGTTTCAGTGAGATAGAGTAAAAGTCAGCGCTGATTGAAAAGTCATGCTGACATTGCAGCACTTCACTCTGAGTCGCCGAATTCATGGTGATCAGATCAATCAGCGGATGCTCCGGGGGCCGGATACCCAGTGCAGCATTCTGTTCTGCAATGGTTTTGAAGTGATGTTTCTTCATTGTTTATTTCTCTTCTTATATCCGGCCCGTTATTACTGGCGTTTATGCTGTAGTTGCTGTGAAAAATGCGGTGATCTTCTCTACAGCAAAGCTGACATATGCTTCAACATCGTACAGGTCAACATGGGATGCGCCTGGTACTCTGAACAGTTCCTTGTGGGAAGTGACTTTGTCATAGAACAGTTCAGTAGCGAACGCTGTGTCCGCCAACTCACCGACAACCCCCAGGAAAGGCTGCTGCATCTTATCAGCATAGTGTTCGCCAATATTCAGTATTGCTGTTTCGTAGATATTGCCCTGTACCTGGTTGGAGAAGCGTGGGTAGGTTTCGCTGCCAGCGCGGGCGGTACCATAGTAGTCATAGCCATCCAGCTGTGCACCAGACAGTTCCGGGTGCTTGCTCGGGTAATCCGGGTCATCATAGCCAAACAGGTCGATGGTCTGTGGTGCTTCGGTATTATAGATAGCCTGGCGGGACTGATTGGCAGTGTTGACCATCGCGGTGAATGCGTCGGCATCTGCAAAAAACAGTGCATCCGTGGCCAGCATAGCGCTGATAGAAGCAAAAGCTTTCACACGCAGGTCGGTAATCAGCACACTGCTCATGATGGTGCCGCCACCACAGATTCCCACCCCGAACAGCTGTTCCTGATCAACATAGGGCAGGTTGCACAGGAACGAGATTGCGTTGCGCAGATCTTCCTGCTTTCTGAAGGCGTGTTCGTCGTTACGAATGCTTTCGCTGTAGCTTTGCGACTCACCCTTACTGGTGTAGTCGAAAGCAAGGAAGATAAAACCCTGTTTTGCGAACAGAGGGCCGTAGACTGCCGCTGTCTGCTCTTTGATCTGGTGTGCAGGTGGTGTCACAACAATCGTTTTATAGCGCTGTGTTTCGCTGAAGTTATCTGGCAGATACAGCTGCCCCACCAGGTTGATACCTGCACTCTGAAAATGAACGGTCTGAATAGTCATAGTGGCCTCTGCGGGTATGTGAATGATCAGGGTTTATGAATCGAATAACCCTGAACACAGGGCCGGTGATAAAGGCTCACCGGATAGATAACAACAGGTTACCCTGTAGCCAGCCAGAGTCAGTGTACAGAATCACGGCGGTTGTATACAGAAATACGCGGGCTGCATTTTTCACGGTCTGATTTCAGGGGAAGGCTACACTGACGATTGATCGGGGCGAATAAAGCTCGGTGATCATGACTGCCGCCGATAGTTTGATGCAGTAATGGCAACAGAGTGTTCTTTTTATAGTGCGATATGGTCTTTAATTTTCAGTTTCATTTCACCGCAGCTCCCTATTATGGACTCAACAAAACGGCGCAACGCTTCACCACATTCGAAGCTGGGTAATAAGACGCCAACCAAAGAAATGAATATTGAGGATTACATCATGAAAACTGTTATCACAACTGTTGCCTTGGCTTCTGCACTGATCGCTGGTACTGCATCCGCTGCTTCTGTACAGCAGTCTCATTACGGTGAAGGCATCAATATTGAAACGGCATCTCACTACAGCAGTGTCGAGCAGGTAACCATCGACGGTGCTAATCTGGAATCGAATGCAGGTGCTACTGGCTTGTACATCGGCAGTAAATAAAACGTGCCTTAACCTGGTAATATGCTCTGAAACCCCGGTACTGTAACAGTGCCGGGGTTTTTTATTTATCGTGCATCAGGCGGGTTTTTCACCCCGTTGACTATCGGCATGGGGCTGGCGGATACGCCAGGTATCATAAATGATGGTCAGTTTTGTGAAACGCTCGCAGGTATCAGACAGTTCAAATACATCTACCACTTCAAACGATACTGTCTCACCATTGTGTAATGTCCATCGGTAGTGAAAATGTAGTGCCAGCACTTTGCCATCGTCGGTAGCATTGAACACATTCAGCAGCCGGGTATCCGATTGCTGCGTATCAGAAAAAAGATCACGATAAAAAGCATCAGCGGACATTTCGCCATACAAAGGTGAATGCACCACTGCATCATCTGTAAACAGGGCTAGCACTTGTTCCAGGCTACTTTCATTCAGTGCGTCCAGGTAGTGCTTGCAGAGTTTCTTGGCCATTTAAATCTATATCTCTATATGTATCAAAATATGTATCAAAGCTGATTCTGAACGTTTCTGAATCAGACTGTTACTGGATGTCAGAATTAGTTGATCACTACAGTATAACTGTCGCTCAGGTGAGGAAGACGAATAGATAGAGCAGGCTAAAGAGCGAAACAGAGCCGTCTGTATTTCAGCAAGTCACGCTAGAGTAAAAAATGTAATTAATTTTTAGTAGTGAAAATAATTGTGTATATTGGGCTTGTGGTACCTGATCTTTCTCGCTTATGAAGTATTGATGCCCATTGGCCACGAGGAAACGTTATGGAAAGCCTGTTCATTACCCTGACACCGTCACAGCGAGCTGACATTGCTAACCAGATTCAGTCACAGCTGGATGCTATTTACGGTACGCCTCGCACTCTATCAGCTGAAGCACAGCAGCGTGTGGACGAAATCGAAAGCATTTTTGCCGACTACTACATGTTGTCACCTCAGCAGCAAACGGCAGAAAAAGACGATGAATTGATGGCGTTGAATGATGAGCTCAGTCAGATTTATGGTTTACGGCTGGACAGTGAACTCAGCCCGGAGGAACTGACAAAAGTTGCTGATCTTCACAGTCAGCTGGCGGAACTGAGCGCCTGTGAAGACCGTCTGTCGCCACAGATGCAGGCACTCTACGATCAGCTGGATCAGATTTTTGGCTTGCCGGGTAACCTCTATCAGCATGAACAGGATCAGCTGG
>JAOXSF010000040.1 GCA_025800125.1 Marinobacterium sp. | reverse complement strand
ATAGCGAAAATCAACTACAATCTTCTTTAAATTCAAATAGTTAGCTTTGTCTTTACTTCTGTATTTCAGTAGCACTTGCTGCGTTCACCTCAAGAAGTGGAGGCGAATTATACGGATGGTTTCAGGTTCGTCAACACTTTTTTACAAAAAACAAAAACAAGCTATCAACCCAAAACATACTATCAACTACAAGTATACTTGTAGCTGAGTTTTCTCCAGCTTTCCGAGCACCAGAAACAACAAAGGCACTCCAAGAGCGCCTCGATCCAAAGCGAGCTGCGTTACGATGAACGTTTTTTCTGCTTGTGCTTGCGGGTGCGTTTTTTCAGGTCACGAATATGGTCACGGAAGCGCTCTTTCTTAGCCAGCTGCCTGGACGTCAGCTTGTTTTCTTTACCCTCGAATGGGTTCGCACCACTACGGAACTCAAAACGTACTGGAGTCCCTTTGATCTCCAGCACCTTGATAAATTTATTTTCAAGGTAGCGCTTATAAGAGCCTGGCAATGAGTTGGTCTGGTTGCCATGGACCACGATAATTGGCGGGTTTGATCCCCCCTGGTGGGCATAACGCAGCTTGATACGACGGCCATTCACCATTGGCGGCTGATGATCTGCCACCATGTCTTCCAGCAGGCGCGTCAGGCGGTTAGTTGACCACTTGGCCATCGCGCTGTCGTACGCCTCATGAATAGACGGGTACAGATTACCCACGCCTGTACCGTGCAGTGCAGAGATATTATGAAAGCGAGCAAATTCCGCGAAGCCGAGACGGCGCTCGGTTTCACGATGGATCTCTTCTTTCTTATCTGCAGTCATGCCATCCCATTTATTGAATGCAATAACCAGCGCACGACCTGCATCCATAACAAAGCTGAGCATATGCAGATCCTGCTCGGTCAGACCATCCTGAGCATCAATTACCAGCACAACAACATTAGCATCCTTAATCGCCTGTAGTGCTTTTACAATGGAGAACTTTTCCGCTGCTTCAGTAATATTCTTACGACGACGCACGCCTGCTGTATCAATAAGTGTGTACTCTTCACCATCACGCTCAAACGGTATATAGATACTATCACGGGTAGTACCAGCCTGATCAAAAACCACCACACGCTCTTCACCAAGCATACGGTTAACCAGTGTGGATTTGCCCACATTCGGGCGGCCAACGACAGCAATACGAATACCGCCTTCGTCTTCAGGCTCTT
Organism: Marinobacterium sp.; assembly: GCA_025800125.1. Lineage (GTDB taxonomy): Bacteria > Pseudomonadota > Gammaproteobacteria > Pseudomonadales > Balneatricaceae > Marinobacterium_C. The sequence continues at coordinate 66,929 of JAOXSF010000040.1, read as the reverse complement.
CCTCCAACTCTATCTCTTCCCCTTCCGGGATATAGGCATCACCTAGCGTTTCTGACAACACAGTTTCGATCAGCTGACGTACACCCCGCCCATGGGCAGCCGCAATCGGCAACGGATTACCCAACCCCATACCATAGAAATCAGCCATGGCAATATCCGGGTCAATACCGTCAATCTTATTTACTACCAGATAATAATTTTTGCCTTCCTTGCGCAAATGTCTGGCGATCATATCATCAGCAGGATTGAGCCCTGCACGACCATCTACCAGGAATAGCACCACATCAGCCTCATCAATAGCTAGTAGTGACTGTTTAGCCATTTCATGATCGATACCTTCTTCATCACCGGTAATACCACCAGTATCGATCAGAATGTAATCATGGTTACCCATGCGACCATCACCGTACTTGCGATCACGGGTCAGCCCCGGCAGATCAGCTACCAGCGCATCCCGGCTTCTAGTCAGGCGGTTAAAAAGTGTAGATTTACCGACATTTGGTCGGCCAACAAGAGCAATTACCGGAAGCATCTATTCACCCAGGCTAGGTATGCAAAGCGCCAGACTCAGATCAGGTCTCTGCACCTGAATAACGCCTGGCCGGAAAACAAAAACGGCGGCTATTCACTGGTGCGAATAGCCGCCCTGATAAATCTGTCAGCTACGAGTTACTTTAACGTCAATGCAGCCAATGTGCCGTCGTTACTGAGTACGTAAAGTATATCATCGACAACAAGCATATCGCCGGATACGCCGGAGCTATCAAACTGATAACGAGCGACAAAACGACCATCGAGCTGTGACATTACATGCAGGTAGCCTTCAAAATCGGCCACTATAACTTCCGAAGCTGTCGTTACTGGCGCACTAATCTCGCGATGAGCCAGAGAAGGCTGACGCCAGACGCTGGCACTAGAACTACGATCAATCGCCTGAACCGCATCATCTACTTCACTGACATAAATATTACCAAACCCTGAAGCCAAGCTACGGAAGCTGGATATATCTTCAGCCCAGATAATACGAGCACTAAATGGATCAATCGCAACCAGCCGTCCCTGATAGCTTGGCACATAGAGCATACGATCAACCAGCAACGCGCTGCCATCAATATCAATCATTCTCTCAAGCTCTGACCGCCCTTTCGCCAGCGCAACACGCAGAGCCCAGATTTCACGACCGGTCTCATTATCCAGAGCAACAAGTTTGCCGTTCGCAAAACCAGCAAAGGTCGCGTCAGCAAACACAATAGGGCTACTTGTACCACGCAGTGTCAGCTTGGGAATCTGAGCGTTATAAGTCCAGCGGTGCTCACCTGTTTCACGACCATAGGCACGAACTTTGCCATTAATTGCCTGAACCACAACCAGATTTTCACTAAGTTGTGGCACAGAAGCAACTTCAGCTCGTACATCAGTACGCCAGCGTTCTTTACCCGTAACAGCATCCAGTGTGATCAAAACACCATCACGTGCTGTAACCACAACACTTTCATAACCTGCACCCGTACCGCCTACAATGACAGTATTGAGCTCAGTACGCCAAAGCACCTCACCTGTATGGCGATCAAACGCCGACACCAGACCTTCGGCATCAACCGCAAAGATACGATCACCCTCAATAGCAGGTGAAAGCCCCGGGTAACCCTGCTCCACTCCTGCACCGGCAGACACAGACCACAGTTTTTCAACCGTGCGATCAGCTTCAAACTCTACCAAGGCATTAGGTTTGATCTCATCATCACTGCCAAACCAGCTACAACCTGACAGTGCTATACAAACGGTCAGAGCGAGTGGCAACCGCCAGCGTTTCATCATCACTGATCCTCTGCAGTCAGGTCAGCCAGCTTCATACGTAACAATGGCTGCTGTGTACCTGCAGCCCTATCTGAAGCCTGCTGATAAGCCTCACGCGCTCCGTCACGATCACCGTTTTTAAATAGCAGATCACCTCTGGCTTCTGCAACCTGAACCTCAAACGCTGAGTTCTGCAATGTCGCCAGTAACGCCAGTGCTTCATCTGTTTTACCCTGAGCCGAAAGAATGCGTGCCTTGCGCAAGCTAGCTAACTCTGCCTGTTCAGAATCCGGCTCATGAGCCAACACCCAGTCAAGTTCACTCAGTGCGCGATCCAGCTCTCCCTGATCAACGGCTACACGTGCCAGTAGCATGGCGGCAAAACGTGCATAAGCTTCATTCTCAAAATCAGCCTTAAGCTGCTCGCCAAGGTGACGCGCTGTGCTGAGTGAAGCTGCATCATCTTCACTAACGACCCCTACAACTGCATCGACCATATTCTGATAAAGCAGAGAAGCTGTTTCCGCATTACGCTGCTGGTTCTGCTGCCAGGCTTTCCAGCCCATTACAATAGCGAGGGCTGCTGCCACACCAATCATCAGCGAACGGCCATTTTCTTTCCACCAGTCCTTCAGCGCCTGGACCTGTTCTTCTTCGGTACGCATCTCTGACACGTTCTACACTCCTGTTATCTGTTGGCTATCAGGCATTGAAAGCAGACTTAACTACTTCAGCCAGGTCAGCCTGCGCAATATCGAAGCGCGGCTCTTCACCTTGCCACAGGGTCGTTGTCAGACCTTCATCCGTCTGTTTAACCAACGCAACCAGCGGTGCGCCTGTCTGACGGGCTTTAGCACCAATGTTTTTCAGTCCGGCACAGTGCACTCTGACACGCAGACCAGGTACAGCGTCACGCAACTGTTCTGCCAGCGTAATAACCTGTCCCTGTAAGCCCTTATGCTCAGCCGCCAGATACAGATCAAATGGCTGACGTACATCAGCAGGGATCACGTCCAGAGTTTCCAGCAACAGAATCAGACGCTCCACACCCATAGCGAAACCAACACCGGGTGTCGGGCGCCCACCAAGCTGTTTGACCAGGCCATCATAACGACCGCCAGCACAAACTGTGCCTTGGGCTCCCAGTTTGTCTGTCACCCATTCAAAGACCGTTTTACAGTAGTAGTCGAGCCCCCGCACCAAACGTGGGTTGATTTCGTAGTTCACACCCGCCGCATCAAGCATGGTGCATAGCTCTGCAAAATGTGTCCGGGATTCTTCATCCAGATAATCGCTCAGCTCAGGCGCACCATCGAGCACTGACTGTGTGTTTGCATCCTTGCTATCCAGGATTCGCAACGGATTAGATTCCAATCGGCGCAAACTGTCTTCATCCAGTTGCTCCTTACGAGCCTCCAGATATTCCACCAGCGCAGCGCGGTACTTAGCACGGGCTTCGTTAGAACCCAGTGAGTTCAACTGCAGGGTAACAGCATCAAGAATTCCCAGTCGCTTCCACAGACGTGCGCTGAGCATAATGACTTCGGCATCTATATCAGCCGTTGCCATACCAAAGGTTTCAATGCCAATCTGGTGAAACTGACGATAACGACCTTTCTGTGGTTTTTCATAACGGAACATCGGGCCGGTATACCACAGCCGCTGCGTCTGATTAAACAACAGACCATGCTCTTCACCTGCACGTACACAGCTAGCAGTTCCTTCCGGCCGCAATGTCAGGCTTTCCTTGTTGCGATCCTCAAATGTATACATCTCTTTTTCAACAATATCAGTGACTTCACCAATGGAGCGTTTGAACAGATCGGTCTGTTCAACGATTGGCATACGAATCTCACTGTAACCGTAAGCCGCCAGTACGCTCTTTACGGTTGTCTCAAGGTACTGCCAGACAGGTGTTGATTCTGGCAGGATGTCATTCATTCCACGAATGGCTTTGATTCTGGCCAACGTTCTTATCCTAGTTTTGCAGTTATTCCAGCGGCAGAGTCAGCCGCGCAACATTGTTCTTACTGAATGGAGATATATCTACATCTTCATCATTAAATCTGAACGAGGTAACGCCATTTGCAGCCCCCAGCAATACACTGAATGGAGCTTCACCCGTTACATCTACCTGCTGTCCATTACGGCGCACATTATTAAACAGAGACTTACCATCACGATCTCTGATAGTGACCCAGCACTCACCCGAGAAATCAATTGTCAGCCGGGATAATGCCGCTGCACGCACCTGCTGGCGCTCTTCTTCTGCCGCAGCAGCTTCGGCATCAACGGTTACAGCCACTGGCTGCTGTCCCTGAACATTCGTAGCATTCCGGGTCGGCGCCGCTGCGGCAGAAATTTCACTTAACGCCTGTGTCGCAGGTTTCTCTGGCACAGATGCTTCAGAGATCGCAGTATTCGCTTCTGGATTAGAGTCAACCACAATCGCATCAGCACCTGCCACAGGCTGATTCTCCGGGGAGACAACCAGCGTCTGGCCATCACCCGTTTCTACACTGATTACGCTATTAACTTCATTCATCAGTGCTTGCGGATCAATGGTTGCATTCTGGGTATTCCACCACCACAAAGGCGCGGCTACCACCACAACAATACCAATCAACCAACTGAAAGTTCTGACAACCGGGTGTCCAACTCTGACCTGCTGGCGCACTTTATTGACAGACCGAACCCCACGAGTTTTCTGAGGCTGCCCATAAAGCTGATCCAGATAACCGATAAATTCTTCAGCATCAATATCAATCAATCCAGCGTAGGAGCGGATATAGCCACGGGCAAACACGATACTCGGCAGCTTATCCAGCTCACCATTTTCCAGAGCGTGAATGTAGCTACCGGGAAGATGCAGTTTGCCTGAAATCTCTTCAACAGTGGCGCCTTTAGCAAGACGCGCAGCCTGTAGCCGCTCACCAGGGAAACGTTGAACCTCGGACGGTTCGGCTATCGACTCTGTGCTCAACGGGCGCTCTCCTTTAATGCAGATAAACACAGACTGGCCATACAATACAGGGACTTCCCCAGCCAGTCAGGGCAGACTACCAGAAATAGCAGTACAGCCACAGGAGTGACATTTCTACCATAGCCTGCACCGGAAATGTACTGACCCAGGCCGGTCTATGTCGACTATGTAACAGAACTCAGGCCTTCAGGGGCAGTAACTGAAGGAATAAGTGCTGGCCATATACAGACACAGCCCGGCATCAGGGCCGGGCTGTCAAAGCTTACTGTAACGGAGTCTGCGTCGACGCATCCGGTGACACCTGCTGTACCGGAATATATTTTTCACTACGACGGGTTCGATCTTGCACCTGCCCAACCAGCTGCCCACAGGCTGCATCTACGTCATCCCCACGGGTACGGCGCACCGTAGTCAGGATATTTCCCCTGAGCATAATCTGCTTAAAAGCATCAATAGCTTCATCAGAAGGGCGATCATACCCAGAGTTAGGGAATGGATTAAACGGAATAAGGTTTAATTTAGAAGGTAAGCGGCGCAGCAGTTTCACCAGCTGACGCGCATGCTCTGGCTGGTCATTAATCCCGGCAATCAGTGTATATTCAACCGTAGCAACACGCTTATCATTCAGTTTACCCAGGTAACGGTTGCAGGCATCAATCAGTTCGTTAATCGGATAACGGCGGTTAATCGGCACTAGCTGGTCACGCAACTCATCATTTGGCGCATGCAGTGAAACAGCTAGCGAAACATCGGTTTCATCACCAAGTTTATCCAGCGCAGGTACAACACCCGCAGTAGACAGAGTTACTCGGCGTTTGGACAGACCATAGGCATTGTCTTCCATCATCAGCTTGACGGCTTCAACAACATTGTTGAAGTTCATCAGAGGCTCGCCCATTCCCATCAGCACCACGTTTGTTACACGGCGGTCCCCTGACGGGTCAAATGGCCCGTAAGACTTAATCGCAATACGCACCTGACCGATAATTTCAGCCGCTGTCAGATTGCGGTTAAACCCTTGTTTCCCGGTAGAACAGAAACTGCAGTCCAGCGAGCAACCTACCTGAGAAGAAACACACAGGGTTTTTCGATCACCATCGGGGATCAGCACCATCTCCACACTGGAGCCACCTTCAGTTTTGATAACCCATTTACGGGTACCATCTTTAGATGTTTTTTGCATTACCACTTCAGGTTCGCGAATCTCTGCTACATCCGTAAGCTTCGCCCGCAGCGCCTTGCTGATATTGGTCATATCGTCAAAGTTATCGACGCCGAACTGATGAATCCATTTCAGTACCTGGGTTGAGCGGAAACGCTTCTCGCCAATGCTTTCAAAAAAATCACCCAGCGTTTGCGGAGACATGCCAAGCAGGTTGGTTTTTGTGTTGGATTCACTCATGGATGTTGTATACCTGTGGATATTAGAGAGGGCTGCCGGAACCAGCAGCCCGAACAGTACGATTACTTGCCGAAGAAGTAAGCGATTTCACGCTCAGCAGAGGCAGGAGAATCAGAACCGTGTACAGCGTTCGCGTCGATAGACTCAGCGAAGTCACGACGAATAGTACCTTCAGCAGCTTCCTGTGGGTTAGTTGCCCCCATCAAGTCACGGTTAGCAGCAATTGCATTTTCGCCTTCCAGAACCTGTACAACAACAGGACCAGACGTCATGAATGCAACCAGATCACCGAAGAAAGGACGCTCTTTGTGCTCAGCGTAGAAGCCTTCAGCTTCTGCCTGGGACAGCTGCTTCATCTGCATCTCAACCAGTTTCAGACCCGCTTTTTCGAAACGGGATTCGATTTCGCCAATTACATTTTTAGCAACTGCGTCTGGCTTGATGATAGACAGCGTACGTTCGGTAGCCATGATCATAGATCCTCTAAATAGGTGGACTTAATACGAAAATTTTAATCGCGGGATTATACGTTATGGTGACAGAGAAAACAGCTATCTCTCGGGCGATAAAAAGCCCGGCACGCCGGGCTGAGTCGATCAGCAGAAATGATGATTAATCACGCTCTTCAATCCAGGTCATCTGGATTGCTTCCAGAATCTTTTCTCCACAACGTTCCGGGTCATCATCAAAGTCTGGTAACGCCATCACCTTCTCGCGCAGATCCGGAAAAGAGATTGCCAACGGATCGACATCCGGGAAGCTATCTGCCAGCTCAATCGCTATATCCTGTACATCTATCCACTTTAACGTCATGAATACCGTTCCTCAGTGTCGTTCTGATACCTGATTCAGAGTGTAGCGTGGAATTTCAACAACGAGATCTTCATCCGCAACAACTGCCTGACAGCTGAGACGGGATTCAGGCTCAAGCCCCCAAGCCTTATCCAGCATATCATCTTCCAGCTCATCTGATTCTTCCATAGAATCAAAACCTTCGCGTACAATTACGTGACAGGTAGTACAGGCGCAGGACTTTTCACAAGCATGCTCAATATCAATGCCGTTCGCCAACGCTGCATCGCAGACAGTTACACCAGGCTCTGCTTCGATCACCTTGCCCTCCGGGCACAACTCATTATGGGGCAGAAAGATAATCTGTGGCATCAGCCGTTCTCCTCGATATCATCAACATGCTGACCACGCAACGCTTGTCGGATACTGTAATCCATACGGCGGGCAGCAAAATCGTCGCTGGCTTTAGCCAGTTTTTTTACACCGTCTTCTATCGCATTCGGGTTAGCTCCATTACGCAGATCAACCAGCATCTGCATTTCGGCAACCAGTCCTTTACGTTCATCAATACTGAGCAAAGCTTCGCCATCCGCCAACAACGCCTGCTCAAGCGAATGCAGCAAACGGTCGGCCTCTACCTGCTGTTCGCGTAGCGCACGCGCGTCCATATCCTGCTGAGCACTGCCATAAGAGTCCCTCAACATATCAGCGATTTCACCATCACTCAGACCATATGAAGGCTTGACCTGAATACTGCTTTCGACACCTGTGGACAGCTCTTTTGCCGATACGCTCAGCAAGCCATCAGCATCAACCTGAAAACTCACCCGAATTTTAGCAGCTCCAGCTGCCAACGACGGGATACCACGCAGTACAAAACGAGCAAGTGAGCGACAGTCATCCACAAGCTCACGCTCACCCTGCAGGACATGAATAACCATAGCAGTCTGACCATCCTGATAGGTCGTGAACTCCTGAGCCCGACCAACAGGGATGGTCGTATTTCGATGGATAACTTTTTCCACCAGACTCCCCATAGTCTCCAGACCCAGCGACAATGGAATCACATCCAACAACAGCATATCGCTGTCCGGCTTATTACCGGCCAATACATCCGCCTGCATCGCCGCACCAATCGCAACAACACGATCTGGATCTATATCAATATGCGGCGGGCAACCAAACAGGGCTTCCACTCGCTCACGCACAATTGGCATCCGGGTAGAACCGCCTACCATCACGATGTCTTGTACTTCACCCAGCTCAATTTCAGCATCTTTGAGAGCCCGACGGGTCGCACGCAAAGTACGACTGACCAGTTTTTCCGTCAGCTGTGCAAACAGCTCACGATCAACCCTCAGCGTTAATGTCTTACCTGCGACCAGCAATTCCACTTCTGTGTGCTGAGCATCAGTCAGCGCTTCCTTAACTGTACGCGCCTGATCAAGCAGATAACGGGATTCTGAAGCACTCGGCTTTTCCAGCACCAGCTGTTCGCGGAACCACTGCGCCAGTGCCATATCGAAATCATCACCACCCAGCGCGGAATCACCGCCGGTAGCAAGTACTTCAAAGACACCTTTGTTCAGGTGCAGTACTGAAATATCAAAAGTACCACCACCCAGATCATAAACAGCAATGACCCCTTCAGTGCCTTCATCCAGACCATAAGCAACCGCTGCAGCCGTAGGTTCGTTAAGCAGCCGTAGCACCTTGATGCCAGCCAGGGTAGCTGCATCCTTGGTCGCCTGGCGCTGGGCATCATCAAAATAGGCAGGCACTGTAATCACAGCACCTTCCAGCTCCCCCCCTAGAGACTCTTCAGCACGGGCAGCCAGTACCTGCAGAATGTCGGCAGAGACCTGCACCGGGCTTTTCTCACCGGCATCCGTGATGATAAAAGGCATGCCATCACCTTCACTACTAAAGCGATAAGGCAACTCATCGCCCAGCGTACGAATATCAGCAACACCACGCCCCATCAAGCGTTTCACTGACACTACGGTGTTGTGCGGGTCTGCAGACGCCATATCACGGGCCTGCTCACCAACCAGCGGCGACTTGTCTGCCTGATAACGCACCACAGAAGGCAGGGTATGACTGCCATCAAGACCAGCCAGGGTTTCTACGGAACCACTTTTCTGTGTGGCAACCAGCGAGTTAGTGGTGCCCAAGTCGATCCCCACCGCAAGTCTACGCTGGTGAGGCGCCGGGCTCTGGCCCGGCTCGGCAATCTGCAATAACGCCATAATTCAGGTAATCCAGTCAGATAGTCCGGTTGCTTCGGAAATGCCTGTAGCCTGCCAGAACAGCAGACCTGTTCAAATTCAGTCGAGTAGCTCGTCTTCGCGGGCTTCAATCTCCAGTGCCAGCTTCTCCAGAAACTGCATACGCCGCACAGCACCAGCCGCACCCTCGTAATCGGCGGCATTATACAGTGCTTCAAACTGCTGTCGCTGTGCTTTCAGATTACCACACACTTCATCAGACAACTGAGCAAGTGCTACCTCGGGGTCAACAGCACCACCGGCCTCCTCCAGCGCTTCACGCAACGTCATCTGCTGCATCAGAAAAGCGGCATCCATCTTAACGCTGGTTTCAGCCAGGGTATCAATCCCCTGTAATGTCAGCAGATACTGGGCACGACGCAGCGGCGTCTTCAAAGTTGCCTGAGCTTCATTAAGAAAGGCGGTGTATTGTTCTGATAAGCGACGCTCACGCTCGGACAGGTGAGCAAAACGGTCTGGATGCAATACTTTCTGTAGTTCCCGATAACGCCCAGACAACTGAACAGCATCAAGCTTATATGAAACAGGGAGCGCAAACAGTTCGAAGTAATTCTGTTTAATATCAATCATGATGGTCAGATATTGAAGCTCTCACCACATCCACATTCATTGCGAACGTTCGGATTATTGAACTTGAAGCCCTCATTGAGACCTTCCTTGACAAAATCCAGCTCGGTGCCATCCAGATAAACCAGACTTTTCGGGTCAATCACCACTTTAACGCCATGGTCTTCAAATATCTGGTCTTCAGGCTGCACCTCATCGACAAATTCCAGTACATAGGCCATACCAGAACAACCAGAGGTACGTACCCCCAGTCGAATTCCATCGCCCTTACCACGACTGCCCAGAAATTTAGCGATGTGATCTGCTGCCGCATCAGTCATTGTGATGGCCATAGCTCTCCCGTCCTGCCTGCGTCCGCCAGAATCTATAGTGGCGGCCCTTTATGCTGTAAAGCCGGACAGCCTCTCTGGCATATCCGGCCTGTCATTCTTATTATCTGTTCCAGCCGTCGAAACAGCCTACTTCTGTTTCTCGCGGTAGTCAGTAATTGCTGCTTTGATAGCATCTTCAGCCAGTACAGAGCAGTGAATCTTCACCGGTGGCAGCGCCAGTTCTTCAGCAATTTCAGCATTTTTCAGATCAGCAGCCTGATCCAGCGTCATACCTTTCACCCACTCGGTCACCAATGAACTGGATGCAATCGCAGAACCACACCCATAGGTTTTGAATTTGGCGTCTTCAATCACACCTTCGTCGCTGACCTTAATCTGTAATCGCATTACATCGCCACAGGCCGGCGCTCCCACCATACCTGTACCAACATTGCTGTCATCCGCGTCCATCTTGCCAACGTTGCGCGGGTTTTCGTAGTGGTCAATTACCTTGTCACTGTAAGCCATTATTCTCTCTCCTCTGCCCGACCAGCTCTCAGACCGGGTAACGGTAGCCGTTTCAGGTTGCCTCAACCACTCAGTGGTGAACCCACTCAACCTTGCTCAGATCAACGCCATCTTTGTACATATCCCATAATGGAGATAGTTCACGCAGCTTACTAACTGCTGTGCGGATCTGCTCTACGGCAAAATCAATCTCTTCTGCGGTGGTGAATCGCCCAATAGAGAAACGGATGGAACTGTGCGCCATCTCGTCATTCAGCCCTAGCGCCCGCAGTACGTAAGACGGCTCCAGGCTAGCAGAAGTACAGGCAGAACCCGACGATACCGCCAGATCTTTCAGAGACATCAGCAAAGATTCGCCTTCAACGAACGCAAAACTGATGTTGATATTGCCCGGCACACGTTGCTGCTGACTGCCATTGATATAAACTTCTTCCATATCATTGACACCGGCCCACAGGCGGTCACGCAGCGCAATGATATGTTCATTTTCCTGGGCCATCTCTTCACGGGCAATACGTGCCGCTTCACCCATACCCACAATCTGGTGTGTTGCCAACGTGCCTGAACGCATGCCGCGCTCATGACCACCACCATGCATCTGCGCCTCCAGACGAACACGAGGCTTACGGCGCACATAAAGAGCGCCAATACCCTTGGGGCCATACATTTTATGACCCGACAAGGACATCAGATCAACCTTGCTACGCTTGAGGTCGATTTCAATTTTGCCCGCGCTCTGTGCACCGTCCACATGAAACAGAACACCATTTGCACGGGTAATTTCACCAATGGCATCAATATCAGTGATCACACCAATTTCATTATTCACATGCATCAAAGACACAAGAATCGTATCTTCACGCAGCGCATCAGCAACCATCTGTGGTTCAACAATACCCTCAGACGTTGGCTCCAGGTAAGTAACCTCGTAACCTTCACGCTCCAGCTGACGACAAGTATCCAGTACCGCTTTATGTTCAATCTTCGAGGTAATAATGTGCTTGCCCTTCTTGTGGTAGAAATGGGCAACACCCTTGATAGCCAGGTTATCGGATTCAGTCGCACCGGAGGTCCATACAATTTCACGCGGATCAGCATTGAGCAAATCAGCCACCTGACGACGCGCTTCTTCTACCGCCTCTTCCGCCTTCCAGCCAAACAGGTGAGAGCGGGACGCAGGGTTACCAAAGTTACCCTCCATTGTCAGGCACTCGATCATCTTGTCGGCTACCCGTGGATCAACCGGTGTTGTTGCGGAATAGTCCAGGTAAATAGGTGTATTCATTGTCGATCTCCGACCCTCTCATCACACTGCAGCAGCGGCTGCAGACTGTCCTGACGAACTCACAATCAGTTGTTCTGACTGCTCCTGATCCTGGCGCTGTGCTACCTCTTGCACATCACGCTGCGCCACCAGATCAGCCAGACTGATACCACTCAAAAAACCATGGATCTGATCACTCAGATCACACCACAAATGATGTGTCAGGCAGGTGCCTCCTCCCTGACAATCTCCTTTGCGGTTACAGCCTGTTGCATCAACCGATTCGTTTACCGCATCGATGACTTCGGCCACATGAATATCTGCTTTGGCACGATTCAGCTGATAACCCCCACCCGGGCCTCGAACACTGCGTACCAGCTCGTTTCTGCGCAGCTTGGCAAACAACTGCTCCAGATAGGAGAGCGAAATCCCCTGACGCTCAGAAATATCTGCCAGACTGATAGGGCCCTTACCCTCATGCAGCGCCAGATCGAGCATAGCCGTTACCGCATAACGGCCTTTTGTTGTCAGTCGCATAAAACCTGTTCCTCGTCTATGTGCGAGTTTGCTGCCGCATTATGCTTTTCCCGACAATTACAGTCAAGTATATAACCAACCGTTTAAGTCGGAAATAGATCTGCATCAAAAGATGTGTAAGATTAACATCTTTCGCGTTGCTTGATCAGCACCTTAACGATGCCCATCTATCTCTTCATCCCTACCAGACTCAGGCACAACCACATTTCCGGACGTTGCAGTTTTTCGCTGCACAGACTTCAGAATGCCACGCAGCACGTTAACCTCAACCTTATCCGGCACTGAACGCATCAACAATCGACGCAGCCGAGGCATCAATTGACGCGGATTATCAGGATCAAGGAATTCGGTTTCAATAAGCACTTGCTCAAGATGCTCAAACATCAACTCCAATTCCTGATGACTGGCTAGCTCTATATCCCAACGGGTACCCCACTGTGGCTTTTCAGTCTGCTGACTTTGCCCCAACGCTGCCATACGCAGCTCATAGGTTATAACCTGTACCGCCGCGGCAACATTCAGCGAACTGAACTGTTCATTGGTTGGAATATTTACGTGGTGATGACACAACTGGAGCTCTTCATTCGTCAAACCACGATCTTCACGACCAAACACTACCGCCAGTCTTTGAGACTGCGGCAGCGGTGCGGCAATGGCTGCCAACTCCCGCGGATTAATCAATGGCCACGGAATATGGCGCTCTCGAGCACTGGTGCCTACGACCAACTGGCAGTCAGCCAGCGCATCTTCCAGACTGCTGAACAACTGCGCATTATCTAGCAGGTTCGTTGCACCGGATGAACGCGCAACGGCATCCTCATGAGGGAAAAGCTTTGGCTCAACCAGGCGCAGATCGCCAAGCCCCATGTTTTTCATAGCTCGGGCAACCCCGCCGATATTACCGGGGTGGGTCGTATTGACCAGAATAATGGCGATATTTTCCAGCATAGGGCTGCTATCTACTCTCTGTTCACATTTCTCTGTTCACATCATTCCAGCCCCCGGTTCGGACACACCTGCCAGGAGCGCTACTATACCCAGAACATCCCGGTATCAGGCTATTATTACCAACAAGCTATCATTACCAAAGAGCAAAACCTTATCAGCATTCAATCACCTGAAAGGAGCTATATTTTTGATAAGCGTGTTTTTGAGGGTCATGTTTTTGGGGGGCATATTGTAGCAAAGCTGTTGCCATCTGTTCAGGTATCTATTTGCTCGGCTATAATAGACTCCTTGCCCTTTAAACCTCCTTTGAGATCGACACGACATGCAACCGATGTTGAATATCGCCCTGCGCGCTGCACGCATTGCAGGTGAGCAGGTAGCACGCGCCGTTGAGCGCCTGGATCTGATCAAATCTGAACAGTCCGATGTCGCCGACTTCGTCCGCGATACCGCCAAGCGCGCCGAACTGACTGTTGTTCACACCATTCAGAAGGCGTACCCCCACCATCGTGTTGTGGGCGTCTACACCGGCGAACACGCCCCGACGGGAACCGGCGAAGGCGACGAAGTCAGCTGGAACATCAACCCGATAGATAACGCTGCCAACTTTGCCCGCGGGCTACCTGAATTTGCCTTGTGCATTGCTGGCTACCAGCGCGGCAAACTTGTTCACTCTGTAGTTCTCAACCCGATGAGTGCCGAAGAGTTCACCGCCAGCCGCGGCCATGGTGCTCAACTGAACGGCAAGCGTCTGCGCGTAGGTCACAACCGTACGATTGATGGCAGCAATATCGGCTCCGGCTTTTTTAACCGCGGCAGCGACAAAGGCCACCTTAACACCTGGCTGGAGATGTTTCGCAGCATCAACATGGCAGGCGGCAGCATCTGCAATGCAGGCAGCGCAGCTCTGAACCTGGCCTACCTTGCAGCAGGTCGCACCGACGCGTTCTTCCAGATCGGTTTGAGTGAGGCGGAAATCGAAGCCTCCTTGCTGCTGGTGCAGGAAGCTGGCGGTCTGATTGCTGATTTCAATGGCGGTAATAGCTACCGCGAATACGGCAACGTGATAGCTGCCAACCCAAAAATGCTGAAATCCATGCTACAAAATCTGCGTCAAGCTGTTACACCAGAACTGAGCGCCTGATTTCTGACTGCTCAACAGCCAGAAAGCAACAGATAAAAAACCCGACTGCTCACGCAGCCGGGTTTTTTATCTGGCAGGATTTTTATCTGCCTAAGCTGGCCCACTAGTCGTTATGCGTCGTATGGGTTACGCAACACAATAGTTTCAACACGATCAGGGCCAGTAGAAACAATGTCAACCGGCGCTTCGCACAACTCTTCCAGACGCTTGATATAAGCACAAGCAGCCTCTGGTAGCTCATCCATGGATTTAGCACCCACGGTAGACTCAGTCCAACCAGGCATTTCTTCGTAGACCGGCGTCACAACCTCATAGTCTTCACTGCCGTTCAAGGAAGTTACAGAATTACCTTCTGCATCCTGATATCCGATACAGATCTTGATCGTAGCCAGACCATCCAGTACATCCAGCTTAGTCAAACAAATACCGGAAATAGAGTTGATCTGGATAGCATGCTTGAGCGCTACCGCATCAAACCAGCCACAACGACGGGCACGGCCAGTGGTCGAACCAAATTCATGACCACGCTCAGCCAGTCGATCACCAATTTCACAACCCAGTTCAGTCGGGAATGGACCACCACCAACGCGTGTTGTGTAAGCTTTGGTAATACCCAGAACGTAGTCCAGGTACAACGGGCCAACGCCACTGCCTGTAGATACACCACCAGCCGTAGTGTTGGAAGAAGTTACGTATGGGTAGGTACCGTGGTCGATATCCAGCAAAGAGCCCTGCGCACCTTCAAACATGATGTTATCACCGGACTTGCGCAGATCATGCAGCATTGCCGTAATATCTGCGACCATCGGGCGTAATTGCTCGCCCATTGCCAGCGTATCAGCAAGAACAGTATCGTAATCAACTGGCTCAGCATTGTAGTAGTTTTGCAGCATGAAGTTATGGTATTCCAGAACTTCTTGCAGCTTGGATGCAAACAGTTCCGCATCCATCAGATCACCCAGACGCAAACCTCGACGCGCAACCTTATCTTCATACGCCGGGCCAATACCGCGCCCCGTTGTACCAATCCTGGCATTGCCACGTGCAACTTCACGAGCCTGGTCCAGCGCTACGTGGCATGGCAGAATCAGAGGACAGGCCGGACTCAGACGCAGGCGCTCACGCACTGGTACGCCCGCATCTTCCAGACCTTTAATCTCTTTAAGCAGAGCTTCAGGGGACAGCACCACACCATTACCGATGAGACACATTACATTCTCACGCAGGATGCCAGATGGAATCAGGTGAAGAACTGTCTTCTCACCATCGATAACCAGCGTATGACCAGCATTGTGCCCGCCCTGGAAGCGTGCCACAGCTGCAGCCTGATCAGTCAGCAGGTCGACGATTTTACCTTTACCTTCGTCACCCCACTGGGTGCCCAAAACGACGACGTTTCTACCCATTGTTGCCTTCTAGAGAATCATCAAGTTAGTCGATCGGGTTTATCGCTCAGCGATAACCCATTGCCCATCGCGCTGCAGCAACTGCTGGCTGCAGCCATCTTCGGGCGCTGCACCTGGCAACGCCTGCACAACCCGCATACCCTGCGAGCGCAGGTCACGAATTGCCTGTAATAGATCTGCATCATCACCAGCAGGAGCCAGCACAACGGCATCTGACTTTACTGCTTCTTGTGACAGCTCAGACAGAATTTTCAGATCACAACTGAAACCGGTCGCCGCACGGGCACGCCCGAAATCACGACCAATATCATCATAACGGCCACCTTTGGCAATCGCCTGGCCGTGGCTTGGCACATAGGCCGCAAATACCACACCGGTGTGATAGTTGTAGCCGCGCAACTCACTGAGATCAAAGTACAGATCAAGCTGCGGGTAACGATTCATCAACTGCTGAGCCAGCTGCAGAAGATAACTTAACGCTTGCGCGACTGAAGCAGGTGCACCGGATAAAACCTGACGCGCCTCTTCCAGCATTTCGACACCACCGGTCAGTCGTGGTAACTGTGCCAGCCAGTCCTTAACCTGTGCATCAGCAATCTGCTCCACAAACAGATCCAGCTCAGGCAACGCCTTACGTGCAAGAATATCGCGATACTCATCCTGCTGAGCATCACTCAGACCCGCCACCTGCATCAGACCACGGAAAATATCCACATGACCCAGATCCAGACTCAACTCACAGTCAGCTTTCACTTCTGCCAAGGTTTCCAGCATCAGTGAAATCACCTCAACCTCACTTTCGATACCAGCATGGCCATACAGCTCTGCGCCAATCTGCATCGGGTTACGGGAAGCCAGTGGCTCAGCAGGACGCGTATGCAGCACTGAACCGCAATAACTCAGGCGATTCACCCCTGCATTTTTCATGCGATGCGCATCTATACGCGCCACCTGAGGTGTAATGTCTGCCCGCACTCCAAGGGTGCGACCTGTCAGCTGATCAGTCAACTTAAACGTATTCAGATCCAGATCTCGCCCTACACCTGTCAGCAGAGAATCCAGATGCTCCATCAATGGCGGCATTACCAACTCGTAGCCCCAATGATGGTACAGATCCAGCACACGGCGACGCAGTGATTCGATATGATAGGCATCAGGTGCCAACACTTCTTTTACACCATCGGGTAATAGCCAGCGGTCTGCCAGAGCCATGGGTTCCCTCTTTTTCGGTCAGCGGATCAGATATAACAGCAACACACCTAACAGCATGGAGATCAATCCCATCAGACGTAACGCCTGATTACTGACCTGTGACAGCTGCTCTACCAAACGTCGCCAGCGTTGCGGATAGAGGAACGGAAGTATGCCCTCAAGTATCAGCATCAGCGCCAGTCCGGCTGCCAGTGCCTGCCAGAATACTTCGTTCATGGCCTGCATCTCCGGGTATTGCTACACAAAAAAACCGGGTCAGGGCCCGGTTTGCAATATTCTAACACGACTGCGGGCGATTACAGCCCCCGCAGTCGTTCTTTTTGTTCAGTTAACCACCAACCTGTTTACAGCTGATATAAATTAACTAAAGCAGCTATCAGCCACCTGAATTAGCCCCGTCAAGGGAGCTGTTTTTATCCAGATATTTGAAGAACTCACTGTCAGGCTTGAGCAACATTACGTCGCCACCCTGACCAAAGGAGTTCTTATAAGCCTGCAAACTACGGTGGAAGGAGTAGAACTCAGGGTCCTGATTATAGGCCTCAGCATAAATGCGCGCAGCACTGGCATCACCCTCACCTCGAACCTGCTCAGATTCGCGATAAGCTTCCGCCTCGATAACCGTTTTCTGACGATCTGCATCTGCACGAATACCCTCAGCCAGCTCCTTACCACGGGAACGCAGCTCACGGGCTTCCTTCTCACGCTCAGTACGCATACGCTCATATACAGAGTTGGATACTTCGGCTGGCAGGTCGATACGTTTGATACGCACATCAATAACTTCAACACCCAGCTCTTCCTGAGTCAGTGCGCTGAGTTTAGCGATAACGTCTGCCATCACTTTTTCACGCTCACCAGACACAACTTCCGTCAAAGTACGCTCACCGAACTGGTTACGCAACTCACCTTCCACACGGGTAGACAGCAACTCCGCAGCACGAAATTCATCACCGGATGTTGCGGTGTAGAACTTCTGTACTTCAGCCACACGCCACTTGATGAAAGAGTCCACGATCAGACGCTTTTTCTCCAGTGTCAGGTAGGCTTGCGGACGCGCATCCAGAGTAATAACACGGGCGTCAAACTTACGCACCACATTGATCAGCGGAAACTTGAAATGCAAACCCGGCCCAACATCCGGATTGACGATCTCACCGAATTTCAGCAACACCGCACGCTCGGTTTCCTTGACGATGTAAACAGACTTAGAACCGATCAGCACCAGCAACAGCGCGCCGATCAGGCCATACAGAGATCCCTGTTTCATTAGCGACCCTCCCGACGGTTAATAAGCTGACGCTGACGACTGATCTGATCAATTACCTGATTGGTTACCTGACGCAGACTCTCATCATCCAGGCGTACCGGTGCATTACTGCGCGGCGCTACCATCTGACGGGACTGACCGGATTGTTGCACCAGTTTGTCCAATGGCAGGTACATCATGTTATTACCACCAGCCACATCAACCAGCACTTTCGGATTGTCTTTCAGCACAGTTTCCATGGCATCCAGATAGAGACGCTCACGGGTAACTTCGGGTGCTTTCTGGTACTCATCCAGCAGCGCGGTAAAACGCTGGGATTCACCTTCTGCACGAGCAACCACTTCTTCACGGTAGGCATTTGCCTCTTCCAGAATACGCTGTGCCAGACCACGCGCCTCAGGAATCACAGAGTTAGCATAGGATTCAGCTTCGTTTTTAACACGTTGCTCATCCTCACGAGCCTTGATGACATCATCGAACGCGTCTTGCACCTGGCTTGGTGCCTGAGCATTCTTGATATTCACCTTCACAATCGACAGACCCGTCAAGTAGTCATTCATGAAGCCCTGCAGGCCAGCCTGCACTTCCACCGCCAACGCTTCACGGCCCTCAGTCAGAATGGAGTGCATTTCAGAAGAACCCACCACTGCACGCAGTGCAGACTCGGACGCCTGAGACAGGCTATTTTCCGGGTCACGTACATTCAGCAGGAAAGCTTTAGGGTCACTGACGCGGTACTGGACAGTGACTTCCACATCAACGATGTTTTCATCTTCGGTCAGCATCAATGCACTGTGATCATGGGTACGCAGACGAGTGACGTTCTCTTTGGTAACCGTGTCGATCATCGGTGGGTTCCACTGCAGACCGGGGTCTACGATCTCGTGGAACTTACCCAGACGCAGTACAACACCACGCTCCTGCTGATCAACGGTATAGAAACCCATACCCGCCCAGAACAAAAGCCCTAGCACCAGTACCAGCCAGACAAAGCCATTCCCACCACCGGTAGAACCGCTGCCGTCACCACCGAAACCGCCGCTACGCTTTCTGTTACCAGAGCCTCCGAAAATGTCGTTCATCTTATCCTGTAGCTTACGCAGCGCCTCATCCAGATCCGGCGGTCCCTGATCATCGCCACGCTTACCACCACGATCCTTGCCATTACGCCATGGATCATGGTTATCGCCATTGCCGCCAGGCTCATTCCAAGCCATAGAATTCTCCGTACAAAAGCTCGATTGAATGCAAAAAATTGTAGGTAGTGCCAGTTTCGGGCGCAAGCATCAATCGCACCCTCTGTCTTCAGTTGACCTCAACTGACATAAATCGTTTCGGATTCACTCCCAACCGACTCAGCAATTGCAGCATATCCTTACGCTGCAAACGCACATCCAGCAGCATGCAGCCGTTTTCATCAAACTGCTCATTTACTACCGCATTATGTGCATAAAGCTGCGCACGCAACTGTCCCTCATGGGGGTGAATAGTAATCGTATCCTGAAAAATATCATCAGCCAGCCGCTCACTGATCGCCTGCGCCAGCAAATCAAGGCCAGCTCCGGTTACAGCAGATACCCAGACTCGAACCGGCTCACCCTGATCATTACGGTCGATACGGGGAGGCTGATCACCCATTCTATCGAGCTTGTTGAATACCTGCAGCACCGGCACTTCAGATGCGCCGATTTCATGCAGCACCTCTTCAACCTGCTCAATATGCCCCTGGCGCTCCTCATCAAAGCAGTCAATTACATGCAGTAACAAAGTTGCGTCAATCGTTTCCTGCAGTGTTGCACGAAACGACTCCACCAGCTTATGTGGCAGGTGACGAATGAAGCCAACGGTATCAGCCAGAATAGCAGGGCCCACATCCGCAACATCAATGCGCCGTAAAGTGGGGTCCAGAGTCGCAAACAGCTGATCAGCAGCATAAACCTCTGACTCAGTAATGCGATTAAACAGTGTAGATTTACCCGCGTTGGTATACCCGACCAGTGATAGCGTCGGTATTTCAGCGCGCTGTCGCGCACGACGCCCCTGCTCACGCTGACGGCGAACCTTGGCTAAACGGGTATGAATACTCTTGATACGGGCACGTAAAAGACGGCGGTCAGTTTCAAGCTGAGTTTCACCTGGCCCACGTAAACCGATCCCCCCCTTCTGTCGTTCAAGGTGAGTCCAGCCTCGAATCAGGCGGGTCGACATGTGCTCCAGCTGAGCCAGTTCAACCTGCAATTTACCCTCATGGGTACGCGCACGCTGAGCAAATATATCCAGAATAAGGCCAGTACGATCAAGCACACGACATTGAATTTCGCGTTCTATATTACGTTCCTGACCGGGAGAGAGAGCATGGTTGAAGATAACCACTTCAGCCTGGTGCAACTGCACCATCTGACGCAGCTCATCCAGCTTGCCACTGCCCAGAAAGAATTTCGGGCTAGGTTGAGCACGAGACCCGGTCAGAAAATCGACCGGGTCTGCACCCGCAGATAAGGCAAGCTCTTCGAGCTCTCGGGGGTTTTCCTGATCTGCTTCATCAGCCAGATCAACATGGACGAGTATGGCGCATTCGCCAGACTCCGGACGCTCAAAGAACAATTAGAACCTCAGCTGGCAGGTTTTTCGTCGCCCTGCGGCAGCTTGACCGGACGCGCCGGAACTACCGTAGAGATTGCATGCTTGTAAACCATCTGGCTAACAGTGTTCTTCAGCAGGATAACAAACTGATCGAATGACTCGATCTGCCCCTGCAACTTGATACCATTTACCAGAAAAATAGAAACCGGAATGCGCTCTTTGCGCAATACATTGAGGTAAGGGTCCTGTAAAGACTGCCCTTTTGACATTTGCAAACTCCTTCCTGAAAAGAATGATTATTCGTTATAATTTTTACCTTGCAGTATCAGAGCCAGTCACCATCCCTGAATAAGCTGAATAAATGCGGATCAGAGCACCTCTGATAGAAGACAGAAAGTACATCTGCCGGACAATTCGGCCACTAGACAATTCGACCACTACCACTAATAGAGTAACGCCACTGAAACAGTCGTTATACCGCAAGGCAGTGCGCCATTATATAATGACTGAGTCCAGTAATTTCAAGGCGTTGTCACGCAAATTTCGGTCATGAGTATCCAGCCAGTGCAGATCAGGCCAACTCCGCAGCCAGGTCACCTGACGCTTGGCCAGCTGACGGGTGGCGATAATGCCCTTTTCGATCATAGTGTTTCGATCCCAGTTCCCTTCCAGGTGCTCCCAAATCTGACGGTAGCCAACGCAACGCACCGATGGCATCTGCACATGTAGATCGCCCCGAGCATACAACGCCTCAACTTCAGCCTCAAAACCCTGCTCCAGCATAATATGAAAGCGCTGTTCAATACGCTTATGCAGTTCAGCGCGCTGCTGTGGCATCACCGCCATAGACAGCACCGGGAATGGCAGCTTCTGTTTTTCCTGCTCCGCCCAGTGCTCTGTCAGAGTGCGACCACTGACCTCATACACTTCCAGCGCCCGCTGCAACCGCTGCGCATCATTAGGATTCAGTCGCTGTGCTGACACCGGGTCCACCTCTGCCAGCCTGGCATGCAATGCAGGCCAGCCTTCGGCCTCAGCCTCAGCCAGAAGCTTTGCCCGTACAGTTGTATCTGCCTCGGGCAAACTTGCCAGACCATTCTGCAGAGCATGAAAATAGAGCATGGTGCCGCCCGTCAGCAGCGGAATTTTACCCTCGCCATGAATCTCGACAATCTGCGCCAGCGCATCGGCACGAAACCCTGCTGCAGAATAGCTTTCTGATGGATCACACAGATCAATCAGTCGATGCGGGTAACGCGCAAGCTGCTGGTTATCCGGCTTGGCAGTACCGATATTCATATCCCGGTAGATCATCGCCGAATCAACGCTGACAATTTCTGCCCCCAGATGGTCATGAAGATCCATCGCCAGCTGTGTTTTACCCGAGGCGGTCGGCCCCATCAGAAAAATTACCGGTAGCGTCACCGCTTACTGTCCTCGCATAAACAACTTGTCGAGCTCAGCCATAGTCAGCTGAGTCCAGGTGGGGCGGCCATGGTTACACTGCCCACTACGTTCTGTCTGTTCCATATCCCGCAGCAACGCATTCATCTCCGGCAATGTCAGCTGCCGATTAGCCCGTACAGAACCATGACAGGCCATGGTCGCCAGCAGCTCATTGATACTCTGCTCAATCCGACTGCTACTCCCATATTTGAGCATATCGCCCAGTACATCACGCAGCAGCTGCTCTACATTGGCTTTGGCCAGCGCCACCGGTACCTGACGCACCACCAGAGTCTCCTCCCCCAGTCGCTGCAGCACAAAACCCAGCTTTTCAAACACCGCTCCCTGCTCTTCTGCACAGTCCGCTTCGCGGGCACTGACAGCCATGGAAGCAGGCACCAGCAACGGCTGAGAGCGCACGACATCGGTCTCATAGGCCGCTTTCATTCGCTCATAAACAATTCGTTCATGGGCTGCATGCATATCCACCACCACCATGCCAGTGGCATTCTGCGCCAGAATATAGATGCCATGCACCTGGCCAACCGCATAGCCCAGCGGCGGCACCTGGCCATCACCTTCTGGCATAACAGCAGCGGTGACCGGCGAGGCACTGGCAGCGGGAGGATGCAACGTACCATAAGCCTTGATCTGCTCACGTACTGCACTCGCTGCTGCACCGGACGGACGAGCGCTGTTATAGCCGCCCCCGCTATAACCCGAAGCTGCTTCAGCACCACTGTAACCAGCACCACCAGATGACGCTGTCATTGCTTCCGTTGACGCCGGCGTCGCTGGCGCAAGGTTCAGCGCCATTGGGGTCTGCTCAAAGTGCGTGCTCTGATCTTCGGCCTTATCTGCCTCTGCCTGTCCGCCCAGCACCTGAGTGCTGTAGCCTGGCGCGGTTTCCTCTTCCGGGCGCACATCCGCAATAACCCGATGCAGCGTACGGAAAATAAAGTCATGCACCAGCCGACTCTCACGGAAGCGCACTTCATGCTTGGTCGGATGGACATTGACATCCACCAGCGCCGGATCAAGTTCAAGATAAAGCACGTAGGCAGGATGACGGCCATGGTAAAGCACATCCTGGTATGCCTGACGCACCGCATGATTAACCACCTTGTCGCGGATAATGCGACCATTAACAAAGAAATACTGCAGGTCCGCCTGACTGCGGGAGAAAGTCGGCATACCCATCCAGCCACTTAGCCGTAAACCTGACGCTTCTGCAGCCACATCAACTTTCAGGGACTGATCAATAAAGGCTGAACCACAGAGCGCGGCAATACGCCGCTCACGATCCATAGAGTTACCACCGCTACGCAGTTGATGGATCACCCGCCCGTTATGACTGAGCTGAAAGCTGACATCAAAACGACTCAATGCCAGCCGCTTGACCACCTCCTCCAGATGACGGAACTCAGTTTTCTCAGTTTTCAGGAATTTGCGCCGTGCTGGCGTATTAAAAAACAGATCACGCACTTCGACCGTCGTTCCTCCCGGATGGGCCGCCGGAGAAACAGAGGCTGACATATCTCGACCCTCTGTCTGCACCTGCCAACCGGCTTCAGTACCCGACGGACGAGAACTCAGCGTCAGACGGGAAACAGAACTGATAGACGCCAACGCCTCTCCCCGGAATCCCAGACTGGCAACGGCTTCAAGGTCTTCCAGCTCACGGATTTTTGACGTGGCATGACGACTAAGCGCCAACGGAAGATCATCCTTCGGAATGCCCTGCCCGTTATCACGTAACCGGATCAGCTTGACGCCCCCTTGCTCAACATCAATCTCAACACGATCAGAGCCCGCATCCAGACAGTTTTCCAGCAACTCTTTGACAACAGAGGCTGGGCGTTCAACCACCTCACCTGCGGCGATCTGGTTTGCCAGCCGGGGTGACAACAGATGGATTCGTTTCATAGTGTGAAGCTCCGACCTGAACGGCCTCCGTACATCACCATCAACTGGCAGGAA
Source organism: Marinobacterium sp. (assembly GCA_025800125.1). Lineage (GTDB taxonomy): Bacteria > Pseudomonadota > Gammaproteobacteria > Pseudomonadales > Balneatricaceae > Marinobacterium_C. The sequence goes on along the minus strand of JAOXSF010000040.1, from coordinate 42,471 downwards.
TTAATAGAACCTGTCCAATGCGAATGGTATTACCACGTAAACGGTTAGCTGTTTTAAGTGACGACTGGGTCACGCCATAGCGGCTGGCAATCGTAGATAAACTATCACCGCGTACGACACGGTACTTCACTGTCGCTTTGGAACCGCCACCACCCAGGGCATGCACTTTAAGCACCTGACCAATGCGAACGGTATTACTGCGCAAGCCATTCAGCTGTTTCAGCTGTGACAATGTCATGTCGTGACGGCTGGCAATGACTGACAGACTATCGCCTCGAGATACCCGGTAGCTGGCAGTACGTTTTCCAGCAGAGCTCGGACGGGTGGCAACCGCTCCCTTACGCGAGTAAACCTTTAGAACCTGTCCTACTTTGACGGTGTTGCCACGTAAACCGTTAAGCTTTTTCAATTGTGACAATGTCATTTTCTGCCGACTGGCAATAGCAGATAAACTGTCACCACGCACGACCCGATAACTGACAATACCAGCGCCAGCATCACTGGACGGTGAGGCGGCTGTACGCACAGCGTCACTACCACGACTGATCGTCAACCACTGCCCCAGCCGCACAGTATTTGATTTCAATCCATTAAGGCGCTTGATCTGCGACACACTTACACCATGACGGCTGGCAATACGGGACAGGCTGTCACCTTTGGCAACTTTGTATCGCAGGGTATCAGTGGAGGCAACACGCGGAGGCTCATCCGTAAGCGGCGCCAGAGGCAAATCTTTCTCGCCTCGTTTTTTCCAGGCAACCCAGCTATTAGCCGGTGGCTTGTTATAGAAATGTGCCTTGATGCCACGGTAAATTGCGTCTGCCATCTTACGCTGATAGGACTTTTTCTTCAGATTGCTCGCTTCGGTCGGGTTTGTGATAAAACCTGTTTCAACCAGAATCGAAGGTATATCCGGTGATTTCAGTACAACAAAACCTGCCTGCTCAACATGCTTTTTATGCATCCGGGCAAAACGGGCAATATTACTGTGGATAGCCGAAGCAATTTCACGACTATCAGAGCGGCTGGCCGTGATCGACATATCCAGCAGAACACTTTTTAGTGTCTTGTCCTTGTCTCCCAGTGAGACACTACCAACACCACCAATCAGGTCAGTCGAGTTTTCACGCTTTGCCAGCCAGCGACCCATTTCACTGGATGCCCCACGGGGTGACAGTACCCAGACGGAAGCCCCGCGCGCGCGCGGGCTTTTGAAACCATCCGCATGAATGGAAACAAACATATCAGCATTGCTCTTACGAGCCAGTTTGGTACGACCACGCAGACTGATGTAGTAATCTCCTTTGCGAGTCAGACTGCCAGTAAAACCAGCTTCACGATCAAGCAGGCGATCAAGCTCCTTGGCGATCCCCAGAACTACATCTTTTTCACGCACTCGACCCGGCCCAATCGCCCCTGGGTCATCACCACCATGGCCAGCATCAATACTGATGATAATATTTCGCCGCTGCTTTCCTGCGGTGGTTTTCACCGCTGCACGTTCCACCTTTTTGACATCGCGGTAGAGATCAACGACCAGACGATGCCCATACTGATCATTCGGTTTCAGTTCAAAACTGCGCGGACGTACCTTCTCTTTCAGATCAAGCACAATGCGTAACGCCTTGTTGGTACTGGCACTACGCAGACGAGAAATCGGGCTTTTGTTGAGACCAACCTGTTTCAGGTCAGCCTTAAGGCGGCTTTTCGGTATATCAATTACCAGCCGGTCCGGGTTATTCAGTGTGAACAGTTTGTGTGTAACCGGGCCACTCAGATCAAACACCAGTCGTGCATGATCAGGCGCCAGCCACATACGCACATTCTTTACAGTCGCCGCTTGCGCCAACTGCGGCAACGCCATCAATGGCATGACCACCAGAATCATCCAGCAGATTGTCAGTTTTTTACGCCAGTATCTGGCAATCCGTGCGCTTGTCATTCCCGTAAATATACCCCGTATCCGCATTCGTAAAATCTGTATCAGCAGTGCTGATGTAAAACAGCACTTGCAGACAGAACTATTAATTTTCTGCCCGCAGGCTGCTGCTAGCGCTATCAGCGCCATATACCGTTCACCAGCCTTTATGCTGTTATCGCACTCACATTCAGCTGCTTCGCCAGCTGCTGCGCTATGGAAATACCCCGCTGACTGCAAGCTTGCCACTGCAAGCAACGCCCCTCACCTGCCAGGCTGATAGTCAGCTCCAGATCAGGCTTTGGTAAAGCACCTTTGCCACGCGCAGGCCACTCAATCAGGCACAGCGCAGCCGGATCAAAATAATCACGAATACCAAGGTATTCCAGCTCTTCCGGGTCTGACAGCCGATAAAGATCGAAGTGATACACCAGCCCTCGCTCGGTCTCATAAGGTTCTACCAGCGTGTAAGTCGGGCTTTTGACTCGCCCCTTGTGACCAAATGCAGCCAGTACCCCACGGGCCATAGTGGTTTTCCCCATACCCAGCCCCCCCAGCAGAAATACTACGCCCCCTTCAGCACAGCTTTTCCCCAGCGCATATCCGGTATCAACCATAGTCTGCTCATCATGGACTTCGTATTTATACAACGGCTGCACACTCTTCATTTATCTGTTCCATTATCGGCCTGTTTGACCACTCAACTGTTAATCCCACGGATGCTTTTAACGGGCCTGGTTCTTACGAGCTGAAACTAACAGACTCTGCCATTAAGCAAAGCGGGCAACTGCACCAGAAGATCTGTCGCCAACAAGCCTCTCTCCCCCTGAATATCAGCGCAATGATCAGCTGCTGCGGCATGCAGCCAGACCGCTAATCGGGCAGCCTCTCGGGCAGACAGCCCCTGAGCCAGCAATGCGCCGGTTATACCGCTCAACATATCCCCCATACCACCGCTGGCCATGCCAGGATTGCCCGCATTACAGAGGAACATCAGTTCACCATCAGTTACCAGCGAACCGGCACCTTTCAACAAGGCAACCCCGCCAAAACGCTGTTGCAAACGATCAACGGCAGCAAAGCGATCAGCAAGCAGCCCAGACACAGTTTCATCAAGCAGGCGGGCGGCCTCCCCCGGATGCGGTGTTATAATCCAGTTATTCCGCCGACAACCAGCCAGAACCGGGTTGTTACACAACAGATTGAGCGCATCCGCATCAACCACCAGTGGCAGGCTGGTTTTCAATGTCTGCTGTAATAACTGATCACTCCAGGCACTCTGTCCTAGCCCCGGACCAATAACCACAACATCAGCTTTATCCAGCAAAGGTTGCAGCTCCTGACCACTGCGCACCGCTTTAACCATGACTTCAGGACAGCGCACCAGTGAGGCCGTCACATGTTCAGCGCGAGTCGCTAACGTAATCAGACCAGCCCCGCAACGGGCAACAGCCTGTGCAGCAATCAATGCCGCCCCACCCATGCCATGGTCACCACCGACCACCAGCACACGCCCATGGCTGCCTTTGTGAGCACTGCGTCGCCTTTGACCCAGTACCTGCGTCAATGCCGCCTCTGTCGTGCGCAGCAGGGACACCGGAACCTGCTGATAAACCGCATCATCAATCCTGAGATCGTCAAACTGCAACTCGCCCACGTAATCAACAGCCTGATGCGTTAATAGCCCACGTTTAAGGCCGATGAAGCTGACCGTCACCTGCGACTCCACAGCAACACCCAGCACCGCCCCGGTATCCGCACAGAGACCTGACGGAATGTCCACCGCCAATACAGGTAAACGGCCACTGTTAACCTGTTCAATTGCCTGAGCATAATCACCACGTACAGGCCCATTCAGGCCCGTTCCCAGCATAGCATCCACAACAATGTCACCCGTGAAGCGGACATGTGAAAACCAGGGCATAATCTGCAAAGGCGGGTAATCAGCATCACCCTGACCGGAATTATCAGCTATCTGTTGCTGTAACAACTGCCAGGCCTGTTGCGCTTCACCCTGCAACCGTTCAGCATAATGCTCTCCCAACGTCAGAACCTGAACAGCCATACCATGCTGCTGCGCTAATGCAGCCAACACCAGCCCATCGCCACCATTATTGCCAGACCCACACAATAACGTGACTGCTTTTGCCTGCGGCCAGTATCGCTGTAACACAGCAAATGCTGCCCGGGCAGCACGCTGCATCAACAGAAAACCAGGTGTACCACCCTCAATTGCCAACTGATCCAGTAAACGGGTCTGCCCAGCGGTGTATAATGCTTCAGGAAGTGTTGTATTCTGCTGTCTCATACTCTGTGAACTCCAGAATTTGCGCCATTATAGTGAGATCAGTAGAACAACGCGAAACTGCCTGATCATGTTTACCACCATAGTCGCTTCTGTGGTAACAGCCTGACAATCACAACATCCACAATCCCTTAAACCCGTCCAGTGACCCTGTGCTTCATATGACTTTATCCCGCTCGCTGCATTCACCACAGCCATGTTCATTAGAGCCCCATTCATCGAAACTACCGTCATCAGAGCAAGGTTCTGCAGAGCAGCAACATGCAGGGTTACCACAAGCAGAGTTACAACAGACAGAGTTACAAAAGACAGAGCTGCAAAAGACAGAACTGCAACAACTGGCTGACGAGCTTAAGACGCAAGCGGCTGAACTTGGCTTCAGACAATGTGGCATTACCGTCCCGGACATGCAGGTAGAGCGGGAGCGCCTGCAAGACTGGCTGAAAGCAGGCTATCAGGGCGAGATGGACTATCTGGCCAACCACTTTGAGAAACGGCTCGACCCAACCCAGCTGCTACCAGGCACTGAACGGATTATCTGTGTACGCATGGATTACCTGCCCGAAAATAGCTCACCAGCAACCAGCCTGAGCGATGACGAGCAGGCTTACATCGCTCGCTATACACTGGGACGGGATTACCACAAGGTAATGCGTAAACGCCTGACACAGCTGGGCAAATGGCTGGAACAACGCACAGATAAGTTAGGCTATCGTGCTTTTGTCGACAGTGCTCCGGTGCTGGAACGCCCACTCGCTCGAGAGGCCGGGCTGGGCTGGATTGGCAAACACAGCCTGCTACTGAATCGCGAAGCAGGCTCACTGTTTTTCCTGGGAGAACTGTTTATAGACCTGCCCCTCCCCATAGATGAACCCTATACCGAAGAGTATTGCGGTAAATGTACGGCCTGCCTCGACATCTGTCCGACACAAGCCTTTGTCGCTCCCTATGTACTGGACGGTCGACGCTGCATCTCATATCTGACCATCGAGCTGAACGGCAGCATTCCACAAGAATTGCGCCCATTAATGGGCAACCGGATTTTCGGTTGCGATGACTGTCAGTTGATCTGTCCCTGGAACCGCTTCAGCCAGCATACCGCTGAAACCGACTTCCACCCACGTCAGAAACTGGATCAGACCCGCCTGCTGGAGCTATTCAGCTGGGATGAAGCAACTTTTCTGAAAAAGACAGAAGGATCAGCCATTCGACGTACAGGTCATATCGGCTGGCTGAGAAATATTGCCGTAGCACTGGGTAATAGCCGAGGCGGCGCGGCCGTGGAGCAGGCCTTGCGGGCAAAGCTGCAACATCCATCCAAAATTGTACAGGAACACGTCAACTGGGCTTTGCAGCAACTGGCTGAACGTTCTACACCAGCACAACCACTACCGATACTGGCCAGCAGTGGCGCGCGCAAACGGCTCAGCCGCTTCTCTTAAGGCTTCAGTCGGTTATTCTGAAAAGATGTTTACGGTAATACTTCAACTCTTCAATGGACTCACGAATGTCATCCAGCGCCAGATGTGCTCCAGCTTTTTTTACGCCTTTAGCAACATCTGGCGACCACCGCTTAGCCAGCTCTTTAACAGTACTGACGTCAATATTGCGATAATGACAGTATGCTTCCAGTGCTGGCATGTATTTCACCAGAAAACGCCGATCCTGATGCACACTGTTTCCGCACAACGGCGAAGCCCCCTCTTTTACCCATGGCTTGAGAAACTCCAGCGTCACAAGCTCCGCTTCATGGGCCGAGATCTGACTGTTCCGCACCCGCTGTGTCAGCCCGGATGCCCCATGATGCGTTGTACACCATTCATCCATGCCATCCAGTATTTCGTCTGGCGCAAAAATCACCATGGACGGCCCCTCTGCCAATACATTAAGGTCCGCGTCAGTCACAATGGTTGCAATTTCGATAATCTGATCTACCTCCGGATTCAATCCGGTCATCTCCAGATCAATCCAGATAAGGTTCTGTTTCTGCCCCATCATTAACTCCCTGATTATTCAGAGGCTTATGTCTGATGCAGAAGCCCCTCGCATTAACTCGGATCTATAATAGAATACCCTGGCCTCAGCAGAGAACGACACTATTTATAGCGCTGATTTATGTTATAGCCTGGCTTGATAGCCCTGATCTGTCATATCCATTGACCCGGATTAACACTCAGTGTTGCAACTACAGCACCTATTACAGCACCTATGCCAACCAGCATCAGTCTAAAGCTAAGATCATAAGTGTCGATAACAGATGGTTAACGCAACGGAGCAATGCTCATGATTCCGTTCACAATGGTGAAGTACAACATCCATGGCTAAACGAAAAGTCAATCGCCGCCAAGCCTGGCGTATAGAAAAGATACAACAGGAGCGCGCAGCCCGTGCATCCCGGCGTGAAACCCGCATGGATGAAACCCTGGAAGGGGGGGAGCTGGGCAACGAACAGGAAGGGCTGATTATTTCCCACTTTGGCCGTCAGGTAGATGTAGAAGCACTTGAAGGCGAACATAAAGGGAAGATTATCCGTTGCCATATGCGCACTCATCTGGGCCAACTGGTCACCGGTGATCGTGTCGTCTGGCGCGCTGGTGCCGAGCATGGCGTTGTTGTTGCTGCATTGTCACGCAAAAGCGCCCTGATGCGACCTAACAACCATGGTGAACTAAAACCGGTCGCCGCAAATATTGATTTTATTGTCATCACGGTTGCCGTTGAGCCTGAACCATTCGCCAATCTGATTGATCGCTACCTGGTTGCCGCAGAACTGAGTGGCATTGAACCTGTGCTACTGATCAATAAAACAGACCTTTTGACAGACGATAATCGCCAACGGGTCGACAGACTTGAAAAAGCCTACCGTGACATTGGTTATCAGGTACTACACGCTTCAGCGGCTGATAGCGCAGGACTGGAAGCGCTGACCTCAATACTGAATAACCGCATCAGTGTTTTTGTTGGCCAGTCGGGGGTAGGAAAATCATCACTGATCAACGCACTGCTCCCTGGTGTTGATCTGAAAACCGGTGCATTATCTGAACAGACACGCAAAGGTCGCCATACAACCACTACCGCTCGCCTGTTCCACTTTCCAAGCGGGGGCGACCTGATTGATTCTCCGGGGATTCGTGAATTTGCACTCTGGCACATTGACCCGGATACTCTGCTAGACGGTTTCAGAGAGTTTCGTCCCTTCTCGGGTCATTGTCGCTTTCGAGACTGCAAGCACCAGAAGGAACCAGGCTGTGCATTGAAAGAGGCTGTTGCAGCAGGCAGCATCAGTGAGGCACGCTGGGCCAGTTACTGGCATATTCTGTCCTCACTGGAAGAACAGACCACCACAATCCGTTCCTGACGACGTATACTCAACAGTCGGAACCATAGGCCCGGAGACTCAAAGCGAACAATGAATGCAGCAGTAGAAACACCACAGAGTGTCGACGGCTGGATTGCTTTCCTGAAGGACAAGCCCCTATCCGTACGTAACAGCATCCAGATGAAGGTGCGCAAGAAGCTGCGTAGCGACACAACAACGCTGGCCGATTTAAGCCAACTGGTTCGGCTTGACCCAGTACTGGCACTCGCGATCGTTCGTAAAGCTGCCGAAATGCATCATGCCAAGGGCTCTGAAGTAACCGGCATTGATCACGCGGTGAATAGCCTGGGAATGGACAACATTGAGCTGGCGATGGACAACGTCCCTGCCATGAAACTCAATCCGACTAGCGTAGCTCAGAAAATGTATTTCCGGGCAATCGCAAACAGTCACCATGCCGCGACTCAAGCTTTTTACCTTTGTCAGCGCCGTAATGCCATGTTTGCTGAAGAAACCTACCTGGCGGCACTGTTCTATGGCGTTGGGCACTGGGCATTATGGATGCATGCTCCTTTGCATATGAGCAAGATACAGATCAAGATTCGCGAGGAAGGTGTCGATACCGTACTTGCCGAAACTGATGTACTGGGCTGCACCATCCAGGCACTATCCAAAGCACTGGTAGAAACCTGGGGCCTGTCACCGCTGGCAGCGGAAAGTCTGGATCATGAGAAATCTCCATCCCGACAAGAACTGGCCAACCTTAATCTTCGCGCTGTCGATGACACACAGTTAAGCCCTGAAATTGCACGGGCAACCAACCACCTGGCACAACAGAAGTTTTTCCCGGTCAAACTTGCAAACTGGCTGGCACTGACCACTCCCCTGGGCTGGACACACCCCAAAACACTGCGCATAGTCGAAGTTTTTAATGATTTCCTGCGCGATGAGCTGGACAACACCTCTGCCATTCTTCATGAAAACTGTGCCAACTCTTCACGCCAATACCACGTGCCCGGCACGTTAACCCCAGCGGCGGAGATGCTACTGCTTCCGTCTAACCTCAAAGGGCATTACAAGCTGTCTCCACGGGAAGAGCGACAATACCTGAAGACATCCGCAGAACCAATCAAGCCCTTCGAGGCTCCCGTCGTATCAGCTCTGCAACCGTCATCAATAGCTGACAACAGCACACAGACAGCAACCAGCACCACAGCAACAGGTACTACAAGCACAGGCAGCGAAACCAGCTCAACAGCTCATAACCCCGAATTGCGGCGCACTCCACCTTCCGCAACTTTTGCTAATCAGAAATTGTATGCACAGATTGCACAGCGATTCCTGAAAGGCTTTGATGGTTATACAGAGCCACGCCAGATAATCCAGGCACTACTTAACGCACTGTACCACGGCCTGGGTATGCAGCACGTTATCTTCCACCGCGTACAACCCGGCAAAATGCAGATGCAGGCCAGCCTGTCGCTGGGCCTGCCTGAGGGCTACCCACTGTCTCAACTGCACTACACACTGGATGTACCAAGCCTGTTTAAGCGACTGGCAGAAAAAAGCAGCTGTATCTGGGTCACTACTGCAAATCGCACTGAAATGATACGCATGCTGCCAGATAGTTATCAACCACTGGTTGGCGACGGCGGCGCCATGCTGATGTCACTGTTCCTGGATAACAAGCCAGTCGGAATTGTACATATTGACAGCCCATCCAACGGGGCCAATATGGTCAGCTTCCATCACGAACGCTTCCGTTACCTTTGCTCAGCCGCTGTACTGGCACTGAAACGAATCACAGGCAAGAGTTGACCTGCCACCAACGACAGCATTACAGATAGTCTCAACTATTTTCGCCTGAGTTTGTCGCAGGCAGTTCACCCGGTTATGATCTGATATTCCGCGTACAAGGGCGCCTGGTATTTTTGTAGCCAGGCCCGCATTCAGGCAAACGGCCCCGAAAACAGCTGGCCGCCAAACAGATAGCCTCGAAAACTGTACGCCCAACCCCGAAATCAGGTTTTATCCGGGAACTGGTATGACACTTCCACTTGTAATCGAACCTGCTCAGCTGGCACAGATGCACAACAACTCAGACTTGCTGATCCTTGATCTGAGTAGCCAGGAAAACTATCTGGCGGGCCATATTCCAGGCGCAATCCATATGGAGTCAGCCCGCCTGTTATGTGGTCAGCCACCAATCGCCAATCGTCTGCCTACCACTCAACAGCTCAACGCACTGTTCAGCGAACTGGGCCTGACAGATTCACGTCATGTCGTAGTATACGATGACCAGAATGGCGCACTGGCAGGCCGGATGATCTGGACCTTACATTGCTGCGGTTACCAACGCTGCTCTTTTCTCAATGGTCTATTACTGGCCTGGATACAAGATGGCTGGCCACTGGAAACAACCATCAACACACCACAACCAGCCGAAGTTGTTGTACAGCTCAACCCTGAACTGCTTGCAGACATCCCATGGTTACTTTCACAGCTGGATAACGATGACTGCTGCATATGGGATGCACGCTCAAAACAGGAGTACGATGGCGATAAAGTCATCAATGCCCAGAAAGGCGGCCATATTCCTGGTGCCTGCTGGTTTGAATGGACAGATAGCCTGCGCGGCAATGGCGACCTGCGCCTGAAACCCCGTGAACAACTACGCCAGGAATTGGCGGCACGGGGGATTACCGGTGACAAAGAGGTTATAACTCACTGTCAGACACACCGCCGTTCAGGCCTGACCTACCTGGTTGCCCGCTACCTTGGCTTTGAACGGGTGCGCTGTTATGACAGTTCCTGGTTTGAATGGGGAAACCACCCTGATACACCTGTCGAGCGTTAACCAGAGATAGTTCTCCTCAATCTGATTTTCAGCCTTACTCGACGGCAGACAGGTTGAAACCGATTATATTTCCGGTCGGCATTACCGACCCGCTATGGACTCGAAAACTTGAAAGACACACTGTTTATTCTGCTGCAAAAGCTGCTTCCTCAGCACCTTCTTTCCCGCTTCGTCGGACGCCTGGCCGACTGCCAAAAGCCCCTGATCAAAAATAACTTCATCCGCGTTTTCGCCAAAAAATACAACATCAATATGGAGGAAGCTCTGGAACCGGACCTTACCGCGTACCCAAGCTTCAACCACTTTTTTACCCGCGCCCTCAAACCTGGAGTCCGCACAATCGACCCAGCAAAAGAGGCTATTGCCAGTCCGGCTGATGGTGCATTCAGTCAGCTGGGTAATATTGATCACGAGCGTATTTTTCAGGCAAAAGGGCGCGGCTACGGCCTGACAACACTGCTCGGTGGCGACACTGCACTAGCAAAACACTTTAAAGATGGCAGCTTTGCCACCATCTATCTGTCACCACGAGACTATCATCGCGTACATATGCCCTGCGATGGCACACTACGCCAGACAATCTATGTACCTGGTGATCTGTACTCTGTGAATCAGACCACAGCTGAAAATATCGACCAACTGTTCGCCCGTAATGAGCGTCTGGTAGCAATTTTTGACACCGAGCATGGCCCGATGGCCATGATTCTGGTCGGCGCGATGATTGTCGCCGGTATAGAAACGGTCTGGGGTGGTCAGATTGCACCACCACCACGTACACCACAACACCAGCGCTTTGATAACCAGCAATCAGCTGTTCACCTGAAAAAGGGTGAAGAAATGGGGCGTTTCAAACTGGGCTCTACCGTGGTACTGCTGTTTGGCGAAGACGTCATCCAGTGGCAACAGGAACATCAGGCAGGTAGCGCTATCCAGCTGGGTCAGCGCCTTGCCACTGTAACAGGCGAAAACGCCTGAGGAGAATAACCATGACCGCCTGGCAGCATGCTTTGGAACAGGCTGGCGCTGTACTGGATACTGCGCACCGCCTGAGCACCCGCACAACAGAACCGACAGAAAATACCCCACAACCCACCTATGTCACTCCATTGCTGCATCAGCAACTGATCAGCGTAATCGGCCCGGAAGCACACAAGTTCCTGCAAGGCCAGCTTAGCTGTGATATGACAACCATTGATCAGACCGGCAGTGGCCTGGGAGCACATTGCACCGTGAAAGGCGCCATGATCGCTCTTTACCGTCTGATAGCAGTCGAAGGAGGCTACTGGTTACGCACAAGTCAGGAGATCCGCGAACCGGCGCAGAGCGCTCTGAATCGCTACATTATCTTCTCAAAAGCTGAAACAACCGATCTGAGTGAACAGATTGTAGGCCTCGGTCTGAGCGGCCCCGGCGCGATTGCGCTGGTTGAACAACTGATGGATCGCGCTCCGAGTGAACTGAACGGCGTACTCCGCAGCGGCCAGAGAGTTGCAGTAAAAGTCCCAGGCAATCGCTACGAACTCTGGCTGCCGATGACTGAAGCCATCAGCCTGCTACCCGCATTGCTGGACCAGGCAGTACTGGGCAGCACCGCTGACTGGGAATTACAGGAAATTCAGGCAGGTCTGCCAGACCTCCGCGCAATCAGTAGCGAACAATTTATTCCACAGATGGCCAACCTTCAGGCTGTGGGTGGGGTTTCATTCAGCAAAGGCTGCTACACCGGCCAAGAAATTGTGACGCGTTTGCAGCATCGCGGCAAACTGAATAAGTGCATGTTCAGAGCACGGGTTAGCACTGAACAATTGCCAGCGACGGGGGATTATCTGCATACCGCTCAGCGGGAAAAAGTCGGCCAGGTACTACTGGCTGCACCCGTAGATACACAGACTGTTGAGCTCCTGGTCATTGCCAGCAAAGCACAGGCCGATGAACAGACACTGATGCTGGAAAGCCAGAACGGTCCGGCACTCGAGCTACTGCCACTCCCCTATGTACTTGATCCTGAGCTGTTCGAACGCAAAGCCTGACTTTTAATACACAGCCATTCCAGCATTTCTGCGCTGGCTGTCTGATGCCTCAGGTAGCCTGATACCTGAGGCTATCCACTACCCGATAGTCAACGCATGACAACCACAGGATGACCGCCATGGAAACGATCAACCAGCTACCACAGCATAACGACGCTCATTATGCACAGCTGTTTATGCAGCACCCGGAACTTCATCAGCAGCTGGGACTGGAGCGCAGTTATGGTTTTTTGCTGGCAGTCAGCGGAGCACCCAGCCTGGTAATGCCGGATGAGTGGCTGACTGCCGTCTGGCTGGAACAACCCACTGCAGGTATCAGCCCTGAGGTACGTGAAGCGCTGGCTGGGCTCTACAATCACTGGCACTGGCAAAATCGCCGTGACACACTGACACTACCCCAGTGGCAGAAGAACCCTGAGTCTATGGCAGCATTCTGCCGTGGTTATCTGGCAGGCCAGGACTGGCTGCATAACCTCTGGCAGGACGCGCTACAGCGCTTTGGCAATCAGAATGATGAACGGGTACTCAGCAGTACGCTACTGCTATGTATGCGCCTATGCGCCGACGAAGACACAAGCACACCACTGGATACCCGCATCCGGGTAGAAGATGCCCGTACGCTGCTGCCCAATCGGCTACACGCAACAGGCCGTCTGGGGCATAGACTGTTTGACGCTTTCCAGAAATATAGCCAACAGGCACATAACCCACAGAAAAGCACCGGCCGTAACGACCCCTGTCCTTGCGGTAGCGGTAAGAAATTCAAAAAATGCTGTGGCGGCTGATTACATCAGCCGCAAAGTTGTCAGCTCAGACAGCAAGCAGAAATGAATGACAGATTTAGTTGGAAGCAAGCACTTCAGCAGGCAACTGCCACTGCACAGGCTCACGCCCCATCTGTTGCAGGTAGTGATTTGCCTGGCTGAAATGACCACAGCCAAAGAAACCACGATAAGCGGACAGCGGCGATGGATGCGGTGCCTTCAGCACCAGATGCCGCTGCTTATCAATTTTGGCCCCTTTCTTCTGGGCATAACTGCCCCAGAGCAGAAACACCACGTTTTCACACTGCTCATTTACCGTGGCAATCACTTTATCGGTAAAGCCCTCCCACCCCTGACCCTGATGCGCATTCGCCCGGCTATTTTCGACTGTCAGTACCGCATTAAGTAACAGAACCCCCTGCTGCGCCCAGCTTTCCAGATAGCCATGACCCGGTATAACAAAACCCAGATCGCTTTCCAGTTCCTTATAGATATTCACCAGTGAGGGCGGTGTTTTAACCCCCGGCAAAACAGAGAAACAGAGGCCATGAGCCTGGTTGGGCTGATGGTAGGGGTCCTGACCAAGAATCACCACTTTGACATCGGCTAGCGGCGTCGCTTCCAGTGCATGAAACCAGTTTGAAGAGTGCGGATAGATTACCTTGCCAGCATCCTTTTCTGCGCGCAGAAATATTTTCAATGCCTGCATATAGGGTTGCTGAAACTCATCCTGTAGATACAACTGCCAGCTGGGTGCTTTCTCCAGTGCCATTGCTATTTTTCTCTCCTCAACTGATTTGCAGAACGTATTACCATCCAGCGCTCACGACTGAGACGGCAACGATAATGCAAAGAATAATACCGGACATCACCTGGCGCATGGGCGATTACACCTGAAATCAGAATAATCAGTCCATATACCCAGGCTTGCGGCGTTTCCCACAAAAAATGACTGAATATCAGTAACGCCAGTTTAAGCAATATCAACTGACCACGAAGTTGCAATAGCCAGATACCATCGACATAAACCTCTTTGATAACCATCAGCAACCCCGTACCCAGCGCCAGCATCAACCATGGGTGCCACAGCGCGAACGGTAACTGATAGATATAGCCACCAGCAATACCAGCAATACCCAGCAAGTGCAGACTACGCAACGTAATACTGATCCAGCGACGACCAGGCATGTCCCGTTTTTGATCAGCGATCAACCAACCCATAGTGTTCTCCATACCCCGGACAACAGTAGGCTCACAGCATACCTGAAGCAGGCTAATCAGTACCTGCCACAATCTTCAACCGAAAACCTACAGACACAAAAAAACCGCGACAAGCGCGGCTTTTCCAGCATCCTACCAATAATCAGCCTCGAGGGCGCATTGCCGGGAACAGAATAACGTCACGAATAGAGTCGCAATCGGCAAAGAACATCACCAGGCGATCAATACCGATACCTTCACCCGCTGTTGGTGGCAGGCCGTATTCCAGTGCATTGATGTAGTCATCATCGTAGTGCATCGCTTCATCATCACCTGCGTCTTTCTCAGCGACCTGAGCCTTGAAACGCTCGGCCTGGTCTTCAGAGTCGTTAAGCTCCGAGAAGCCATTCGCCACTTCACGGCCACCGATAAAGAACTCAAAACGGTCAGTAATAGACGGATCATTGTCGTTACGACGCGCCAGCGGAGACACCTCAGCCGGGTACTCAGTAATGAATGTTGGCTGAGACAGACGATCTTCTACAGTCTTCTCGAAAATCTCGATCTGCACTTTACCCAGACCGTAGCTGTCTTTCAGCGGGATACCCAGCTTCTCAGCCACAGCACGTGCAGACTCTGGATTATCGATATCAGATGCACTCAGCTCAGGGTTATAGTGCAGGATAGAATCGAATACGCTGATACGAGTAAACGGCGCACCCAGGTCGTATTCTTCGCCCTGGTAAGTCAGCGTCGTAGTACCCAATACATCGTTGGCCAGCTTGCGCAGCATCTCTTCAGTCAGATCCATCAGATCATTGAAGTCAGCGTACGCCTGGTAGAACTCCAACATGGTGAATTCAGGGTTATGGCGAGTAGAGAGACCTTCGTTACGGAAGTTACGGTTGATCTCGAACACACGCTCAACACCGCCCACAACCAGACGCTTGAGGTACAGTTCTGGTGCGATACGCAGGTACATGTCGCGATCCAGCGCATTGTGGTGGGTGATAAATGGACGTGCAGATGCACCGCCCGGAATCACCTGCAGCATCGGTGTTTCCGCTTCAACGAAGCGACGATCTTCCAGGAACTTACGGATACCGGATACAATCTGGGAGCGGATCTGGAACACACGACGAGATTCGTCGTTGGTAATCAGATCAACGTAGCGCTGACGGTAGCGCATCTCGGTGTCCTGCAGGCCTTTGTGCTTGTCAGGCAATGGACGCAGGTTTTTGGTAAGTAGCTGATACTCACCCATATCTACATACAGGTCGCCTTTGCCAGATTTGTGCAGCTCACCGGTCACGCCGATGATGTCGCCCAGGTCCAGACCTTTGGCAAATGGACGGGCATCTTTGTTCACATAGAACTGAATACGACCTGTCATATCCTGAATGACACCGAAGGCACCACGATTCAGCATCACACGACCAGCAATGCTTACCTTGATACCTGCTTCAGCCAGCTCCTCTTTGCTCATCTCGCCGTATTTGTCCTGCAAGTCCTGTGCATAACTGTCACGACGGAAGCTGTTCGGGAAAGCGTTACCCGCTTTACGCAGGGCAGCCAGTTTTTCACGGCGCTCGGCGATCAAACGGTTTTCATCTTGTGGCTGAGTGTTGTCAGACATCGTGGTGCCTACCTTTCTGTTCAATTCGGTTTATATCAATCGGGTAAATAACAGGCCTGCGAAGCGCAAGCCCGTATGGCAGGCGCTATTACAGACCTGCTTTCAGGCTGGCTTCAATAAACAGGTCCAGATCACCATCCAGTACCTTGTCACAATTGCTGGACTGCACATTGGTACGCAGATCCTTAATGCGCTGGTCATCCAGTACGTAGGAGCGGATCTGGCTGCCCCAGCCTATATCAGCTTTGTTGTCTTCCTGCTCCTGCGCAGCAGCGGAGCGCTTGAGCATCTCCATCTCGTACAGTTTTGCACGCAGTTGCTTCATACAGGTGTCTTTGTTCTGGTGCTGCGAGCGCTGGCTCTGCGACTGCACCACAATACCGGACGGGCCGTGGGTAATACGTACCGCAGATTCGGTACGGTTTACGTGCTGACCACCGGCACCGGAAGCACGGTATACGTCAACACGCAGATCGGCCGGGTTGATATCGATCTCTACGTTATCGTCGATCTCAGGGGAGACGAATACGGAGGAGAAAGAGGTGTGGCGACGACCGCCGGAGTCGAATGGCGACTTACGCACCAGACGGTGTACACCGGTTTCAGTGCGCAGCCAGCCGAACGCATACTCGCCTTCAAAGCGGATAGTCGCGGACTTGATACCCGCAACTTCACCGGCTGACACTTCCAGCAGCTCGGTCTTGAAGCCTTTGGCTTCACCCCAGCGCAAGTACATACGCAACATCATATCTGCCCAGTCCTGAGCTTCGGTACCACCGGAGCCCGCCTGAATATCCAGGAAGGCATTGTTACCATCGGCTTCACCGGCAAACATACGACGGAACTCCAGTTGCTCCAGCTGTGCCATCAGGCTGTTCAGCTCTTCTTCCACCTCGGCAACGGTATCTTCGTCGTCCTCTTCAACCGCCATATCCAGCAGATCGCGGGTATCATCAACACCGCCGGTCAGGTTATCAATGGTGGATACAACGCCTTCCAGTGTGGAACGTTCTTTACCCAGTTTCTGGGCGTACTCAGGGTCATTCCATACCGCCGGATCTTCCAGCTCACGGGTTACCTCTTCCAGACGCTCTTTCTTGCCATCATAATCCAGATAGCCACGCAGGGTTTCGGTACGCTCACGAATATCGTTGAGGCCGTTAATAATCGGATTGACTTCCATCGTATCGATCACACACTCAAGGGTTGGAGAAAGGGGGCATAGTTTAACGGAATCCGACGACTGTTTAAATCATCACCGGACTGGAAAACCATGCTTTACCGCGACTACAGATACCTATGACAAATGTCAGCAGTGTAATCAGATGTGAATGTAGTCAGAAGCAAATGTAGCCAGAAGCAAATGTAGTCAGAAGCAAGCTATCGGTTCAGTTTTGCAGACAGAATTCATCCTGTAACTGTGTAGCCCAGTTATCAACACGCTCTTCAGTTTCGCCATGCTGGCCATCTTCATCAATCGCCATACCAACAAACTGCTGACCATCACTGCTCAGCGCCTTAGACGCTTCAAAAGTAAACCCTGCAATCGAAGTATAACCACACAACGTTGCACCACGTGCCTGCAACAGGTCATGTAGCAAACCCATCGCATCCAGAAACCACTCACCGTATCCTATCTGATCGCCCAGCCCGAACAACGCAACCTGCTTACCAGAAAAGTCCATCTCTTCAAGCTCCGGCCACAACTCCAGCCAGTCTTCCTGCAACTCACCAAAGTCCCAGGTCGGAATACCCATAATCAGCTGTGAGTATGACTCCATATGTGCCAGACCATCCGCTGCAAGATCATGTAAAGCCACTTGTTCGTGCCCCAGACGTTCGGCCAGCAGCTGTGCAACATCTGCGGTATTACCAGTGGTTGAAGCGAAGTAAAGACCGATGGGAGCATTCATAGCGGCATAGAATCCTTATAAATCTGAGAAGTAGAGACCGAACAGAAGCGTCCAGCACGCGGCGGGCCATCATACCTGAAAAGGGCACAGGTTTCTGCTTGCGCCGACCTCATCTACCACCACAGCCTATGAGATATTGCCCTGCTCATCCCGACTGGCAAAGGCATCAAAGGAGTCCTGGGTCAGCTGTTCAAGATTATCGCGCGCCTGCGCCAGTACTTGCAGGTTGCGCTCACCGGTCTCGCGCAAATGGCTTTCGAGTTCATTGGCATACGCTGATTGCAATGCCAGCAATTCTTTCGCGCTGCGACAGCGCTGTAACTCTCGCCCCTGCGCCAGAGTGGATTCAATGCAGGCACGATTGCATTCAAGCTGCTGACGGGTCAACTGCTCCAGCATACGCGTCTGAATCATTATCAGGTCACGCAGTGGCTCTATTGACTGGTTCACGGCTCTGGTCATATCCTGGAACATCAGTATCCCTCCGTGCAGAAGCAGGAAATCAGCCCGGCCGAATACAACCTGGCAAGCCCCCTAACCTTAGCGTCTGTGGCAGCGACTGCCAATGGTGTAGTAACAGCAATTCTGCAATTACGCCGATGAAACATAAAGCCAGATTCAGGCTGAATAATTCTCTGAAAGGGCAGGTTACAATACGTTACTGTGATGAAGGCTCAAAACGATAATGGCTGACAGCTAGCAAAGAGCTGGAGTTACCAAGGCTTAGAGTTACCAAAGCAACGCCCGCTTTTAATGACGAGGACAACACTATCATGCGACTTCTGCACACCATGCTGCGTGTTACTGATCTGCAACGCTCCATTGATTTTTATACCAACGTGCTTGGCATGACGTTACTACGCAGCAAAGATTACCCGGAAGGTAAATTCACTCTTGCCTTTCTCGGCTATGGTGATGAAAGCGAAAATACAGCACTGGAACTTACTCATAACTGGGACACCGACAGCTACGAGCTGGGTACAGCATATGGACACATCGCCATCGAAGTAGATGATGTTTACGCCGCCTGCGATGCGATAAAAGCGCGCGGTGGCGAAGTCGTGCGCGAAGCCGGGCCAATGCAACACAGCACCACAGTACTGGCATTCGTAAAAGACCCGGACGGCTATATGATTGAGTTGCTGGGCACAGATCGTAATGACTGAAGCCCTTTATACACAAAAACGGCCCATCACCTGAGCGGGTGATGGGCCGTTTTTTGCGGCAGCTTTTAACAGGCTGCTTTTGTGGAGCCAGCCGCCTGTAAAATCAGACCCGGAAACGGGCTACCAACCCTTGTAAATCACCGGACAGACGGGACAGCTCCTCACTGGCCTGGGCGATATTCTCAGCCCCCTCAGCTGAATGGTTAGAAGCATCGTGGATAGTCACAAGTGAACGGTTGATCTCTTCCGAGACACTGGTCTGCTCTTCAGATGCACTGGCAATCTGCGCATTCATATCTGTAATGCTACCTACAGCGGTTGCAATTACCTGCAACGCTTCTCCCGCTTCCTGGGCTCTGGCACCTGCATTCTGCGCCCGGCTCTGGCCATTTTCCATTGCCGACACCGCATTGCGTGTACCTTCCTGCAGACGCTCAATCGCTTCCTGAATTTCCTGGGTTGAAGTCTGGGTACGCTGTGCCAAGGTACGCACTTCATCCGCAACGACCGCAAACCCTCGTCCCTGCTCACCCGCACGTGCCGCCTCAATGGCTGCGTTAAGTGCCAGCAGATTCGTCTGCTCAGCGATCTCTTTGATCACATCAACCACCGAACCGATGCTATCACTATCAGATTCCAGAGTACGGATACGTTCAGACACATGCTCTACATCAACCACAAGGTCATTGGTCGCCGTTACCGCTTCATCAACAATGGATTGTCCACGATCCGCCTGGGTCTGAGTATCACGCGCCTCGTTATCAGCACTACCAGCATTACGGGCAACATCCTGTGCTGTAGCAACCATCTCATTCATAGCCGCTGCAACTTGCTCTATCTCTGCACGTTGTGCATTTATGCCTTCGTTTGCCTGCATACTGATTTGCGTCATACGTCCAGCAGAATCGGCCAGCTGACCCGTTGCACCTGAAATCTGACCGATCAGGTGACGCATCTGTTCAACCATGGCATTAAAGCTGCGGGAAATACTGGCAAGTTCATTCTCACCTTTCACCTCTACTTTGACTGTCAGGTCGGAATCCGTGGCGATACGCTCCATTGTCTGACGCATCTGATCCAGCGGCTGACGTACAGAACGATACACCGCTGCAGACAGAACAATCAGTGTTGCAACAATGCCCAGGCTGGCAATAATCAATACCACCAGCTGATGTTCATATGCAGCTTCAACGCGGTCTCGCTCTTCCCCTGCTACTCGCAATTGCAGATTAACCAGTTCGGTAATCTTTTCACTGATCGGATCAACGGTACGGTAGAGAGGGCCATCAAACTCTGCCAGCTGGCCCTTGGCAACCTGGCCTGATGCAGCAAAACGCTGCAATGTCTGTGCTGCACTGTCAATATCACGGTTGGCAGCAACAAACAGCGTTTGCGCATCTCTGGCAAGCCCTGCTTCCTCGACAGTCAACTCCGTTGCCATATAACGCTGCCAGACATCATCTATTTCAAAACGCGCCTGTCTTATTGCCTGGGCGGCCTCCTGAGCAGGCATCAGTCCTGCATTTGCTTTATTAACTGCATCAATAACCAGTACGGCATAGTCATCTGCAATTTTTTTCAGATCTTCCAGTGGAACGACTCGATCTTTATAGATCCGATCAACGCCGGCATTAATCTCTTTTAACTGAAACAGTGCTGTCGATACGATCACCAGCAAACCGATAATTGGTAACGTTGATGTCAGTATTAATTTGGCACGAATAGAAAGGTTATTCATATGAACTCCGGTTCAACAGGTTCAGATCCATCAATATGAATGAGTCGTTCAATCCATCAGGAACGGACCTTATTGATAGATACTCCAGCGGCTCACTCTGTAAAACGGGACATCAGCAATGGCCAGATTACCGCAGTAGCACGCCTGCATAACTATCATTATCCCCCTGGTTCTTTATAAGAATGAATACACTAAAGGCCTTATAAACACTATGCAAACAGCAACAAACATTAGCCATAACTTATGTATAAGCATACAATCAGCGCCCGGTCGATGCTGCATACAGGGTA
This sequence comes from Marinobacterium sp., assembly GCA_025800125.1. GTDB lineage: Bacteria > Pseudomonadota > Gammaproteobacteria > Pseudomonadales > Balneatricaceae > Marinobacterium_C. The sequence goes on along the minus strand of JAOXSF010000040.1, from coordinate 21,335 downwards.
TTATCAGACCACTTTTCAACCTGACGGTTATCAATACAGAAGCATCTTTCCCTGTACCGGACTGCTTTTTTACGACTGTACGTTTTTCCCCCCAGTCTGGCATCGGTATAATGCAGCGTCTGTTCTACTCGCACTGATAACGGGTAACTGAGTACCATGAGTAAGAAGATCGTTTTCGCAGCAAGTTTGCTGCTGAGCCTGCAGGCAGGTTCTGTTCTAGCTGCCGAGCTGGGTAAAGGCTCCCGCGCTTTCGACAGCAAAGACTACAACACGGCAATGACCGAACTGGCTCCACTAGCTGCAGAAGGCAACCCTGATGCACTGAACATGGTTGGCCAAATGTATGAAAATGGCTGGGGTGTCAAAGCAGATGAAGGTCGCGCTCGCAAACTGTACGACCAGGGTGCAGCGCAGGGCCATCTGGGTTCCGTTAACAGCCTCAGACGGCTGAAAAACCGCGAATACCTTGTGGAACTGAAAACGGTCGAGCCTGGTGCACAGAATGGCTCTGCAACTGACCAGAATCGTTTGGGTGAAATGTACGAATTTGGCCAGGGCGTCAAGCGTAATCCACAGGAAGCCTTCCGCTGGTATCAGACTGCTGCACGCCAGGGGCTAGTCTCTGCACAGCATAACCTGGCCCGTAGCTATAACTTTGGTACCGGTGTTGCACAGGATTTCGGCACTGCAGAACAGTGGTACCTCAAAGCGGCCGACCAGGGCTACACCCAATCCATGTTTTTCCTTGGCACCATGTATTCCAATAACCTTGGGGCTGACCAGAGCCGCGACCATAACATTACTGCTTACGCATGGATGCACAATGCAGCCCTGCTGGGTAATGATACCGCCAGTGCCATTGAACGTCGCTTGAGAATGAAACTGAACGCGAGCGAACAGCGCAGTGCAGACGCTCTGGCTGATGAACTGAAAGCACGGTATGTGACGCCTTACCAGTAAGCATCACGCTATTTCAGGCTACAACCGAATGTGGCTAATTCAGAAAAGGGTGCAATTGCACCCTTTTTTACATCTTTGTGATTCGTTTCCAACAGGTTACCATTCCTGACCTGTCAGATTCAGACACTCCCACATTATTCTGTTCAATCCGAGGGTTCCTGTGCGCCAGTTTCCGGAAAGTTTCGACCAGACCCGTCCCGCTACACCTGTTCGACGGCTGGGCGCTCTGCTATATGACTTCATGATCACTGTTGCTCTGTGGATGCTGATTGGCGCTATTGCCGTGGCATTCAATCAGGGTGAATCAACCGATGTAGAGAAACCCGCACTGTTACAATCGGTTTTGCTGATTCTCACCTATCTGTTCTTTGCCTTTTTCTGGACTCGCAACGGTCAAACCCTGGGATTACAGGCATGGCGGCTACGTGTACAGACACCAGAAGGTGCAGCGCTGTCCTGGTGGCAGGCACTGTTACGCTACATTTCAGCTATGCTCTCATGGGGCACGTTGGGGCTGGGCTACCTGTGGATGTTTATCGACCGTGACGGCCTGAGCCTGCACGATCGCCTGTCGGGCACCTGTGTCGTTGAACTCCCCAAAAAGGATCGCAAGAAAAAAGACTGAGCCTGACAGAACCAGATAACGGGCGGTCTACCCCGCCCTTTTCAATAGCCAGCTTCCTGCCAGCAGGCAGATTACAATCGGTAGCAACACTGAAAGCACGGGCGGAAAACCAAATACAGTACTGGCCGGCCCGAGAATATCCTGCGCCAGCTTGAATACCATCCCCACAATAATGCCTGCGACCAGTCGCTGGCCTACAGTTACACTACGCAGCGGACCAAAAATAAAGGACACCGCAACCAGCACCAGTGCCAGAATGCTCAAGGGCAACAGGCTTTTATTCCAGAACGCCAATTCATAATTGCTGGCACTGAGCCCCTGTCGGTTCAGGTAATCGGTATAACGCCACAGCCCACTGATTGACAGATCAAGTGGGTCAATGGTCACAGCACTGAGCAGCTCAGGGGTCAGCTCTACTTCCCAATGCTCCTGATCCATCACTGCAACCTGCGTACGCTGTTCAGCAAAACGGGTTTCTCTGATCGCTTCCAGTTGCCATCCCCCTTCCACATAATGGCCGTAGGTTGCAAACGATGCTCGAAGTAAGCGGTTATCATCCCCAAACTCATAACGGGTAACACCATGCAGCTGCCCATCTCGAGCAACTGAGTTGATATGAATATAGGTTTCACCATCACGATGCCAGACACCGCGTACAGCCAGCGCCCGATCACCAGATAAGCGATAGGAACGAAAACTCTCTGCCGACTGCTCTGCTGTTGGTACCACAAACTCACCCAGTGCAACAGCAAACAGTACCAGCATCAGCACTGGCTTCATCACACCCCAGATAATCCGTCCTACCGAAATACCAGCAGCACGCATAACCGTCAACTCAGCATGGGTAGCCAGTGCCCCCAGCCCCAGCAGACAACCAATCAACGCACTCATGGGAATAAATTCATATAATCGGCCGGGTAAGGTCAGCGCGATATACTGCATCGCATCAAACAGACGATACTGCGCGGTCAGGTCTTCCAGCTGATCAACCAGGGCAAACAGCCCATCCAGGCCACCAATAATAAGTAACACCGCCAGCGTGGCACCCAGTACATGTCGGGCAAGATAGAGGTCCAGTTTTCTCATCTGGTCGATCTCCAGAAACGCAAACTGTTCAGGCTAACAGCAGGTAAACGGTTAAACTGACGGGCCCAGAAATTACCCAGCATAATAAAATTGACCGCCAGCATCAGAAACATCAGATGCACCAGCCAGATCAGCTCAGCACCAGCTTTGCCTTCTTCAATATTGCTACGTGCAGCACTAAGCAGAGTAATATAAAGCAGGTAGATAAGAATTGAGGGTACCAGCCGGGCATAACGGCCCTGACGTGGATTCACCCGGGCAAGCGGCACCGCAATCAGCGTTACCACCAACGCCAGTACAGGAATAGTAAAACGCCACTGTAACTGAGCAACACTGGCAGCATCCTCCAGCAGCCAGAGCTCTGTGGTTGAACGGGTTTCGGTTTCTGTCGTTTGCAGACTGGCATCACTATCTTTCAAACGTACGCCGTACTGGTCGTAACGTGTACGGGTATAGTCTGCCCAGCCAGGAGCCCCTTCGTAACGAACACCATCGTCCAGCACAAGGAAACGCCCACCATCCGCCTGCACCAGCCGCTGACCACCATCTGCCAGTACAACCGCCACACGCCCATCATGGTCAACAGGCTGAGCAAAAAACACCCTCTCCAGCAGCCCATCATTGACACCTTCGACATAGCTGACAGCACCATTATCAAAACGCTGGAAGCGGCCTGGCGTAATCGTCTCAATCTGAGAACGGGCCGCCGCCTGTTCAAGCAATTGTGACATTTTCAGAGTGCCCATCGGGGTCAGATAAAGGCTGAACGAAGCAACCATCGCAGCCACCAGCAATGCCGGCCCCATGGCATACACAATCAGGCGTCGCTGGCTCATCCCGCTGGCATAGAGCACCGCCATTTCACTCTCCAGATAAAGCCTGCCATAACCCAGCAAAATACCAAGAAACAGACCTAACGGCAGAATCAACTCCAGAAAACCCGGCAGGCGCAACATCATAATCTGCAAGACCAGTTCAGGAGACAGCTCACCGGCAGCAGCTTTGGCCAGATATTTTACAAACCGGCCACTCATGATAATCACCAGCAACACCGAGCTGACGGCCAGCATATTGAAGAGTATTTCGCGGGAGATATAGCGGAAAATAATCAAGCGAAGCAGCCTGTATCAGAAAGTTAACTGACCTGTAAGCCAGTAAATCTACCCCATGCCAACCCAAAGCCGGACAAATGGTTTATAGTTCAGATCACTGTAACGGCGCCACCCCTGCCCCCCGTAGATTGGATAAACCATGAGGTACAGGGCGGCCTGTCCGATAACACCTGACGCGGCATTATGCTGAAAAGTGCGTCCAAAGTCTTCCTATGGAGTCAGTATGGATTTTGAAATTTTCACCGGTTCAATCGCTACCGCTACCACCGACTGCATTATTGCAGGCATTGCTGCTGATAATCAGCTTACCCCTTCTGCGGAAGTACTGAATAAAGCATCAAAAGGCTATATCAGCGATATTCTGAACGAAGGAGATATTCAGGGAAAACCGGGGGAAACTCTACTGCTACACCGGGTGCCAGGTGTAACAGCCAAACGAGTACTGCTACTTGGACTGGGTGCTGAAAAAGAACGTCATGACCGCAACCATCGTAAAGTTATTAAAGCAGCCATGGACAAAGTCAAAGCTGGTCGTTTCAACAGTGCCATGTTTGCACTGGATGACGTGGCCAGTCATGACCCGGACCTCTACCGTCAGGTTCGCCATCTCACCGAATGGGCTGGCGCTGAACTGTACCGTTATGACGAAACTAAAAGCCAAAAAGCCGAGCCACTTGCACTGACTAATCTCAGCATCGCTGTCACAGCTGATCAGTCCGAGGTTGCAGAATTCGCCATGCAGGATGGCGTTGCCATCAGCAATGGAGTCAGCACAGCCCGTGAACTGGGTAACCTGCCAGGTAATATATGCACACCAGCTTATCTGGCCGATCAGGCACTGGAGCTAGGCCGTGAGTATGATAGCGTTGAAACCAGCATTCTGGACGAAGCCGAGATGGCAGAACTGGGCATGCACTGTCTGCTTTCTGTTGGTAACGGCTCTGAACAGCCATCAAAACTGATCGTTATGCACTATCGCGGCGGCGAGGCCAATGAGCAGCCACATGTTCTGGTAGGCAAAGGCATCACCTTCGACACCGGCGGTATCAGCCTGAAGCCAGGCGCAGCCATGGACGAAATGAAGTTTGATATGTGCGGTGCCGCCAGTGTGATCGGTACCATGAATGCAGTTGCTGAAATGGGCCTGCCAATCAATGTCGTTGCAGTGGTCGCCGCCGCAGAAAATATGCCTGCTGGTAATGCCACCAAGCCTGGAGACATTGTCACTACACTATCTGGTAAAACGGTAGAAATTCTGAATACTGACGCAGAAGGTCGTCTGGTGCTCTGCGATGCACTGACTTACATTGAACGTTTCAATCCTGCCACCGTACTTGACATCGCAACACTGACCGGTGCCTGCATTATCGCACTGGGCCATCAGGCAACAGCAGTACTGGCCAATGATGATGCTCTGGCCCGTGAAATCCTCGAAGCAGGCGAACAGGCAGCCGACCGTGCCTGGCAGTTGCCGCTCTGGGATGAATATCAGGAGCAACTGGATAGTAACTTCGCAGATATCGCCAACATTGGTGGCCGCCCAGCAGGCACCATTACAGCGGCCTGTTTCCTGTCACGTTTTACCGAAGAATACCGCTGGGCTCATCTGGATATTGCAGGTGTAGCCTGGGCTAGCGGCGGTAAAGCAAAAGGCGCATCTGGCCGCTGTGTTCCTTTATTGTGTCAGTACCTGATGAATCAGGCTGCTGAAGAGGAATAATGGCCAGTACAAAACAGCTGCAGGCCGATTTCTATGTACTGCCCGTCGCCGACCTGGCGGCGCGGCAGCGCTTTGTCTGTCGGCTGGCTGAAAAAATTGTACCTCAGGGGCACCGGCTGCATATTCATTGTAATGACGAAGCCTGCGCCAGAGAACTTGACAGCCTGTTGTGGAGTTTCCGCGATGACAGCTTTATTCCACACGCTCTAGCAGGAAGTGGCCTGCCTGCACCAGTACAAATTGGCTGGTCTGCCACGCAGATTGATAAGCAGAGAGTTTTTGTCAATTTGACAGAAACACTCCCTGAATCGGTCCCTGGCATAGCACGAGTGGTCGAAATTGTTGTGCAAACAGACTCTATTTTATCAGCAACCCGACAACACTTTCGGCAATATAAAGAAGCTGGGTACCATATCAATATGACAGATATGCGCCCCCGCCACTGATGCCAGATTACAGCCCGCCACAACTGAAAGATATACATAAGTGCAGTGAAGCACGTAACGGTGCACATAATGTAGATACGGCCTGTTCACTTGCTCAGGCCGTGCTCATAAGGTATCTACAGGGGCTTTAATCGCCTCTCAACCCTCTTATCGCTTCTTAACCTTTATCAACGATAGTCCCCGTCAACTGTTCGCGGTATAAAGCACTGCGCCGATAGTCACCCGGAGTCATCCCTGTCCATTTCTTAAATGAACGGAAGAACGCTGAAGGCTCATCGAACCCCATCAGTCGTGCAACTTCGTTAATCGTCAGCTGTGGCGAATTCATATAAGTCACAGCAGCATCTTTACGACATTCATCCTTGATACGCTGGAATGAAGTCGCTTCATCCTGCAGCCGTCTGCGTAACGTCGATACGGACATATTCAGCACTGCCGAAACCTCCTCTGCACTGGGTAATTCCCGGCTGAAATCCCTGCCAAACAGAGCGATCACCTGCGTCTTAAGGCTGCGATCATTCTCTATATTAACCAGTAACTGGTAAGGTGCCGTATGCAGAAAATCCCTCAGTGAGGTCTCATTCTGAACCAGCGGATATTCCAGAAAACGGGCAGGAAATACCAGCGCATTTTCTGACTGATTGAAACGTACATCAGCCTGAAACAGTGTTTTATACAGTTCAGCATCTTCCGGTACCGGCGCTGTAAAGGTCACAGTTTTCAGCTCCAGCCGTGTACCCAGCAACCAGCAGATGAAATGGTGCCACATGGACAGAGAGGTTCGAACATATTCAGGTGGCTCACGCAATGTTGCACTTCCTGTCTGCTCATCAACAAGGCGGTCCAGTAGCGCAAAGGATAAGCGGGCATAACGCCCGGTACGCAGTAGTACGGGTTTATAGCGTGTACCACGGCAGATTTCGTGAAAATCTGCTGCACGCTGAATCGCCCGTGCCAACGACCCACAATGCAGCAGGCAGTGACACATCATTCTGAATGTGCCCAAAGGTACCCGGCCGCCACTGAGCATGCCGAAATACTCATCCTGCGAGATATACATCACCCTCTGATAGAGTTGACCAAACTTTACCGCCGAAAACTCGGTTCCCTGTTCAATGTCGGCAGCATCAATCCCCACCTGCTGCAGCAACAGGTCAACACTGAAGCCCTGTCGCTCTACCTGATCCAGCAAATACCGGACATAGCCTGTCGGCACTGTAATCATCCGTCCCATACGTCTTTTTGCTCATAGTCTGACGGTTTTCAGGGAAGCCACTCATGCTATACAGGGAAAGGAACCAACCACCTGCTGACGGCTGCTACACCATCATTGTTGAACGGCTTTTTAACAGTGTAGACAAGATTTGACAGTATCCAGCCAGAACAGGCTCTTCATCGGTACAAAGAAAAATAGATGCTACAGGCTTATGGCTATGGGCTTATAGCTACAGGCTGACCAGGTACGAAAAGAGCCAGATATATAATGTTTATTCAGAAAGGAGATCAGAACCGAGGATAACCGGCTTCAGGACGGGACACAGGCATGAAAAAAGGCTACACAAGGCAGCCTTTTTTCAACAGCACGGAATACAGCAACAAACAAGCGCAGAAAGCCTTTACTTCTTAGGCTCTTCTTCCATCAGCTTACGGATCTTGATAAAACCCCAGACCATTGCCGCACTCATGCCAACAACACCCAGCAAGCTAGGCCACAGAGTTTCAAAGCTGTACAGATCAATACCAAACATACCCCACCTCATACACGTAATCTTGTACCTGCGAGCAAGGTTAACCCTGAATGGCCCGGACTATATTGATGTGGCTCAAGCAATACATTAGCAAAAATTGATACAGCTCAATAAAACGAAACCCCAACCGGACACCTGTGATCTGAATTAAGGTTTATTAAATACTTCTTGCAAAAAGCGACAGCCTACAAGAAGCAGCTAGTACAGTTGAAAAAACTCAAAGGTTGATCCATACGTAAGTAGGGCATCAGGCATACAGCCTGTGATATGCCCGTTACCATGTGATACCAACCGGCAGGAGTATTTTATGCACGAGCAGATAATGAACCGCTGGAGCCCGGAGCAGCTAGCCAAGATGAATGAGGAGAGTTTTCTGGTAGAAATGCTGGATATGATCCGTATATCACCTGAAATCAGCGTAGATGATGCCATTGTCGAAGCAATGCAGGTACGACTGGCAGCAGTTGAAGCAGCACTGGCTGACACAACAGAAACACACAAGTAACTCTGCCCCTCCCGGCTGATAAAGGGAAGTAAGCCCTGTCTGACTATCCAGCAAGCCAGCTACTCTGCTCTCATGGCCCGATAGTAACAGGGCAATGCAATAGCACTCACTGACTACCAGCTCACAACGGCATGGGCACAACAACCACCTTCGTGGTAGGTCAGTGAATCTGCCAGCTCCTGCACCAGGCATATACCTCTACCGCACAACGCAAGGGCATCATGCTGCTCAGACTGACAGCATTCGCCGGGGCTGGAAGAAGCTATATCAAACCCGTTTCCGCTATCACGTATCATGATTTCCAGTTGCCCCCCCGAGCAAGGCCCAGAATGGTAAGCGAGGCTGATCTGTACTTCGCCATCCTGCAACTGCGCCAGCCTCTGCTCCCGCAATGCAAAGTACCGGGCGAACCCATCAACTGACGACTTTAGTCGTGAATCAAGCTGCAACACACCATGATCAAGTGCATTCACATAAAGCTCTGTCAAAATAGTAAAGACAACTTGCCAGTGTTTACCTCCACCCAGCATCTCCTGCAACTGGCTCATCAATACAGGTACGGGATTCTGACGCAACATTGTACCTTTGAGGGTGAGAACCCAGTTCCCTCCCCCCTCACTGGTGAGCACTTCTTCATCTGTTACTCGCCTGGCTGCTGCATTCTTCTCAAGACCATATAACTGAGCAGGTATTTCAATCAGCGAGACATCATCATCCTGTTCTCGACCCGCCATAAACTGTTCTGCAGCCAGAATGACCTCTGCGGCTACATTTCCCTTTCGCATGCCCTCACATGCAGCTCCTATCAAGCGCTGTTCAGAAAACATTTCTCCCTTAAAATTGCGCGCTTCCAGCACACCATCGCTAACCAGTAGAATGCGATCATCAGGGGCAAGTACGACACAACGAGCTGGAGCCGGTACAAATTCAGCAATAATACCCAGCGGTGGATCTGCTGATTCCACCATAGACACCGGCTGGTTACAGCCTGGCGACAGGATAATCACCGCAGGCATTCCGCAATTCCAGATAAAGGCCTGACTGGCATCGACAGACAGCTGCACCATAATCGTTGCCAGGAACATTCCAGGTGGTAACAGCGACTTCAGTTTGGTGTTGATATGCTGCAGTACCTCATGCCCCTGGTAACCCTTGCGCGTCATAGCTCGAAATGTTTCCGCCAGTGGCAGCGCCCCAATCACAGAAGTAAGGCCATGGCCCGTGAAATCCCCCAGCAGAACATTCAGATCACCATCAGGGCGCCAGGCTGTCAGCAAGACATCACCACTGAATGTGGAAGCGGGTTTTTTGTAAAAGCGCACCTGATCTGTTGCGACATTCATCCCTTCAATCGCACGACTGAACAGCTCTTCTGCAACTTCTTCCTCCCGTTGCAGGAAACCATGCAGTTCTTTTACCTCATGATACAAGCGGGTAATCCGCTGCATCGCAAACAGTTTAACTTTTAAGACAGAAAGACTGGCAATAGGCCCTTGCAGGAAATCATCACCACCGGCATCAATACAGCGTTCATACACGCCTTCATCCCGTGCCCGGGTAACAAACAGCACCGGAATAAAGCGCTCTCCAGCATGTTGCTTGATATGACGGGATACTTCAAAACCGTCCAGACCAGGCAGAAACACCTCCGTGATCACCAACCATGGCGCATGATTACCACATTGTTTTATCGCCTCATGCCCATCAGCTGCTTCGACTACTCTGAAGCCCAACCTTATAAGCATATTCACCAGACGGGCACGATCCTGCTCATGATAATCAACTACCAGTATCACATGCTGTTCACTGTCTGCGGGTATGTTGACAATCCCCATGACATCATTCCTCGATGGTGATAAAACGCTCGAAACGGGCTATTTCCAGAATTTTACGTACAACATCATTCGGCTTGCGCACCACCAGCCGTCCACCCAGCGCCTCTGCATGATCTTTCAATAACAGAATCATGCCCAGGGCCGAACTGTCCATATAGCTGGCACGTTGCAGATCCAGCGTAAAAACAGTTCCGGGTACAGTGATATCGCGATAGCACTCGCGAAAAATCTGATGCAATGCAAAATCAAAGCGATCAACAACCGTCATTGTTACGTGGCGATTATCAGAAGTGCAGGTACAGGTAACAGACATGACATCCCTCCAACAGGTCAGAAAACTGCAAATCAGAACAACTCAACGTCTCCTTCATCCATAGATTGCTGTGACACCGTGCGATACTGGTTGCCCTGCATCGCCTCGGTTCGCAGCTGATTACAGCGCTCGGTCAACTGTTCAAGCTGCTCAGCCAATTCATCTCCACTGCACACCTGCACATTGAGCAAAGTTGCAATACTATTTAGCGTTTTAAGATTAGATTTCATGGAAAATAGCGCCTGGGAGGCAATATCTTCAAACTGTAATGAACGTACAGCATTGGCAACAGCGCCATCTATCTGCTGACCAATCACTGCCGCCTGTTGAATATGTTCCCCCAGGTAACTGTTTATGGAACCAATATCCCCCAACATCTGATTAACACGATCTTTGGTTTCTATGGTCTCGTTCATATCTGCTGACGCGCTCTCACTGACATTGTCACGTAACTGATGAATCGTTTCGCGGGTACTATCAATCTTTTCCCTGATCCGGTTATTCAGCTCCGCTGAATTTATAGACAGGGCCCTTACTTCATCAGCGACAACCGCAAAACCACGCCCTGCGTCCCCTGCCCGCGCGGCTTCAATACTGGCATTAAGGGCCAGCAGGTTAGTCTGTCCCGCTAACCCTTCAACATTTTCAATCAGGCTGAAAATACCATCCAGCTCTTCAATCATGTCGTCAATGTTATGAACCGTGGTCAGACTCTGACGGGACACCGCTACCATGATGTCAACAAACTGCTCCAGTACAGCCCCTGTCTCTTCAATAAACGCCTTGATACCCGGCCCTTCTTCACTCTTATTATGGCTTTCCAGCGTACGGGCAATAACATCATTGATCACCAGATGCTGCTGCTGTGACAGTTGCTGCATCTCAGCGAAGCTTTCTCCCATGGTGGCCACAGCGTCTTTAAGCAATGTATCAACACGGGTTATTTCCTGCTCCATCACTGTGCGTTCATGTAGCAGACTCTGCTCAAGCGCTTGTAATGCAGGCTGCAGCTGTTGCAGGTTGACCTCCTCGCTACGTGTTATCTCCTCACCTGAGCCGCCTCGGAACGTTTCGGCTCGCAACAGAACCAACTGCCATCCCCCAAGAGCAAGTAACAGGAAAACCAGCACCAGCTCCCATAACGCAGCGCCCCCTGTTACACCCGGCATATTGAGAACCGCCAGTACCCCTGCCACTGTCAACATCACCACATTAATCTGCACAGCTCTCATCAGCCATCCCTCTCTCAGATTTCATGTCTCACGGTCTCGTCACAACCTGGCCCTGGCTGTAGCGCCTCAGCCCTGACTGTAGCGCACCAGTTTTTCCGCCATGTGTTCCAACGGTACAGTCAGCATTGCAGCCCCCAGGCGCACCGCACTTCCAGGCATCCCCCACACCAGGCTACTGCGCTCATCCTGAGCCAGGGTCGTAGCACCGGCTTCATGCAGCTGCTTCATGCCATGGGCACCGTCACTCCCCATTCCGGTCATTAATACCGCCAGCACACGTTCGGGTCTGCAATTAAGCAGCGAGTGATACAGCACATCGACTGAAGGCTTATGGCCACTCACTTCTTCACTATCCTGCAAACAGCAGTAGTAGCCTCCAGCATCAACATTAATGGTCAGATGCTTATCTCCGGGAGCAATGTAGACATGGCCTGTTTCAATCCTCTGTCTGTCTTCAGCTTCACAGACATTAAGCGCACAGGCTCGATCAAGCCGTCGAGCAAAACGCTGACTGAAGGACGCTGGGATATGCTGAGTTATAACAATCGGAGGCATCTGGGCAGGAAGTACAGATAACACCTCTTTTAATGCTTCGGTCCCCCCGGTTGAGGCACCCATAGCAATAATGCGGCTATTCAGGACACCTGAAGGCTGTATAAGACGCTCACGGGTGATTCGGTTACTGCGACGGGCACGCACACGCTGCAACTGCGCCCCTGATCCCGCAGCCATATGTACTTTCTCAATGATCAGAGACTGGAAGCGAGCCAGACTGGTGCTCTGATCTGTGCGCGGTTTAGCAATAAAATCAACGGCGCCTATCTCCAGTGCTTCCAGCGTTATATCAGCGCCCTGTGTTGTCAGCGTTGACAACATAACTACAGGCATCGGTCGCAGACGCATCAGATTACGAAGAAAAGTGATACCGTCCATGCGAGGCATTTCCACATCCAGCGTCAGCACATCAGGGTTCAACTGCTTGATTTTTTCACGGGCATCAAATGGGTCAACTGCAGTGCCCACAACCTCAAGCTGAGGGTCATCAGAGAGCAGTTGTGATACGACTTTACGAATCAATGCGGAGTCATCTACTACCAATACTCGAACAGGCTTCATCTTCCCTTCCTCATATCTGATCTGTCAGAACAGCTCAGCGTCTGCTGCATCCATAGAATTATTCAGACTTTCCTGATATCCCTCTTCCATTCTCATCAGGCGGTTCATGGAAGCGACGGGCAGTTTACGTACCAGTAATCGCCCTTCCCGGGCAATATAGATCACACGCCGTGGCTGGCCACCGCCAGTATCTTCACTCAGCACAGGCACCTCCTCTGTCTGTAGAAATGCCCGAATAAAGCGGATATTGTTTTTACCCACCATCGAATGTCGCCCCAGCACCTGCCCACCGCCGGTCACCTTTGCTTCCAGCCTCTGTTTGCTGGCACCGGCCCGCAACAGATCATTAATGAGAGTCTCCATGGCAAACGTCCCATAGCGCATACTCATTGATAGAATCCCGGCATTCATGCTTTGAACACAGGATGAATGCCCAACCAGCAAAGAACTTTTAGTGGGAAAAGAACTTTCAGTGGGAAAAGAGCCTTCCGTGTGAAAAGAGCTTTCAGGCAAAATAAAGTGATTCATGCCCGCCAGCCCTGTCTGAGGATCCCGTAAACAGACCGTGATACAGGAGCCCAAAGTAGTCATCAGCAATTCATCATGCGATGTGACGTAATGCTCCCCGGGCCGAACCTTCACCGCATAACGCTGATAACGGGGCAACCAGAAACGCTTCATATGTTCAAAGCCAGGGAGCACTGGCGGGCATTGAGGTCGTGCATCACCTTGGGTCACCTGATTTTCTGTTCCGTTACCCGGCAACGTTTTGTATGCCCTGTGATCAATCACTCGCGATTACCTCCCTGTTACATAAGCCCACACCATCTCGTGCAATGGTGTTACTTCACACGCTGATAGATCGTTTTACCAATCAGTTCAAAGCGATCCGTCAGCCGATACGGCGATTCTGAATGCCCCACAAACAGATAACCTCCCGGTCTGATCACCTGAGCCATCCGATCAAGTAAGCGGGACTGCGTTTCGTTATCAAAATAGATCATCACGTTGCGACAGAAGACAAAATCCAGTGCCGATGGCACATCCCATCGTTCCATCAGATTCAGTTGATGAAACCTGACCAACTGACGCAACTCTGGCCGTACCATCGCTTTACCCGTCTGCGCCCCGATGCCTCTCAGAAACCACTGCCGCTTCACCTCTGCCGGTAATGCCCGCACACGCTCCAGGCTGTACACCCCCTGCCGAGCCGTATCCAGTACACTGGAATCAATGTCTGTTGCATGCAGCTCAATCGACCAGTCATCCATGCTGACGGGTGTCATTCCTTTCATGGCAATGGCAATACTGTAAGTTTCCTCGCCTACAGAACAGCCCGCAGACCAGCCCCGTATGGAACGTCGACCCTGAGCAGCCAGAGATGGAATCAGCTGCCCGGCAAGAAAATCGAAATGGTGCTTTTCCCGAAAGAATGCGGTCAGATTGGTCGTCATCGCATTAATAAAGTGGGAAAACTCACCTTCATGTCGTTCAAGGTATGAAAAGTATGCGTGAAACGTTGGCAGCTTCAGCGCTCGCAGCCGACGCACCAGCCGGTTATAGGCCATGTCCTGTTTGTGGTCAGCTAACGTAATACCTGCACAATCGTACAGAATGCTGCGTGTACGGTTAAAATCTGCCTGTGTATAAGGCACTTCCCGCTCAAATGATGTCAGTTGTTCTGCCACACTGACGCCTCTCTGTCACCAGGGTATCCGTAGCGCTTCCGTACAGCAGAACCGGTTAATCCCTGCGCTAGCAAATCCAGCGAAAACAGAGCAGCCCTCCTGGACTGCTCAGAACTCTTCCCACTCCTCCTCTGCCACTACTGGCTGCCGGGTTCTGGAAGTAGCCGACACAATTACAGGCGCAGACGCAGTCCTGGATATGGCAGGTAGCACGGTATTTACCGGCCCTGCTGGCTGCGTTGCGTTCTGTGTACTCCCTACCTGGAAGAAGTTAACCAGCGATTGAAGCTGTCGAGCCTGTGACTCCATCGACTCGGAGGCAGCAGCAACCTCTTCTACCAGCGCGGCATTCTGCTGCGTGCCCTCGTCCATCTGATTTACCGCCGTATTAACCTGATCAATCCCCGTTGCCTGCTCCTGGCTGGCGTTGGCAATCTCACCGATAATGGCAGATACAGCTTCAACAGCGGTCATGATCTCCTGTAACGCTTTTCCGGACTCATCCACATAACGCGCACCTTCTTCAACCTTATCGACACTGTCGCTGATCAGTGCTTTTATCTCACGGGCAGCACTGGCACTACGTTGTGCCAGGTTACGTACCTCAGATGCAACCACAGCAAACCCCCGGCCCTGTTCACCGGCACGGGCAGCTTCTACAGCTGCATTTAGCGCCAGCAGGTTAGTCTGGAATGCAATTTCATCAATCACACCGATAATCTCTGCAATACGACCCGACGACTGACTGATCTCATCCATGGAGTTCACGACCCGCGCGGAAATATCGCCTCCTCGCTCAGCCAGCAACCGGGCATCTGACGCTAGCCGATCTGCTTCCTGCGCATTCTCCGCATTTTTTTTCACCGTACTGGTCATCTCTTCCATGCTGGCTGCTGTCTCTTCCAGGCTAGCCGCCTGTGCTTCAGTACGCTGACTTAGTGTGCTGTTGCCATGCGCAATCTCTGAAGCCCCTGTGGTAATAGACGCCCCTGCCTGGCGGATCTCACCAACCATCTGCTGCAACTTGTGCATAGAGGTATTAATAGCTTCATCAAGGTGGGCAAATTCACCGTGAAAATCACCGTTCATCTGACGGGTCAGATCTCCCTCAGCTAATCCAGTCAGCACCAGTCGCAACTCTTTAACAGGCTCAACCATTGCATCCAGCATCTGGTTAACGCCCAATGCCACGTTGCGCATAAACCCCTGGTACATATCAATTTCCAGCCGTCCATCCAGCTGTCCCTGTGCTGCCTGTTCAATCAGCTGTTCAATCTGCTGTTCAGCCAGTAGCTGATCCGTCACATCAGCCCACTCCACTACCGTTCCCAGGCGACTGCCGTCATCAGCCAGCACAGGGTTGGCAATCAGATCAAAGCTACGTCGGCCAGCCTGAATACGCCCCTGAAAGCGGCCCGTCAATGAACTCAACATATTGCGCTGATGCTCCGGCTGGCGGTGAAAATCATCCATACTCCGCCCGACAAGCTGGCGGGCATCAAAATCAGGTAATACTGTGCGCAAATCATCCTCTGCCCCCAGCATCATCTGCGTCACCGCTTCATTCATGTAGATAATCCGGCCTTCCGGGTCTGCCATCATGACGCAGGAGGCGACGTTATCCAGCGCTTGCTTAACTCTCTGGGCACGATATGCCTGCTCCCGGGCATCATTCACCTCAAACCCAAGCTTGATCGCCAGTGACTTGACGGCCCGGTTCAATTCACCGGTTTCTCCTGGCTCATCAACCGGTACTGGCAGGTAGTAGTCCCCTTCAGAGAGCCTGCGTAACATGCTGACAGTCTGTTGCAGAGGTCGCTGTACCTGATAACGCACCAATCTCAGACTGCCCACCAGCATTACCCCGAACCCTACTAATGCAGCGGCCAGAGCACCTGTAACAGGCTGCCCTGCCGCCCATCCTGCACCCGCACAAAAAGCCATCAGCAGCGAAGCCAGCACCGCTAACCTGATAACACTTTGCTGCAATGTCTGGGCCTGTAATGCCTGTGGCGAAGGTAAGGTTTCAGCTCCCTCGTTCAACTGCTGATAAAGCGTCCGGGCTGCGCTGATTTCTGTTTCAGAGGGACGGGTACGCACAGACATATAACCAGTGATTCGGCCACCTTTCATGATGGGCGTCACATTAGCTTTAACCCAGTAGTAACCACCGTTTTTACAGCGATTCTTTACCATCTTTGTCCATGGACGCCCCAGTTGAAGCGTATCCCACAAGTCTTTGAATGCCGCAGCAGGCATATCCGGGTGACGAACAATATTGTGGCTTGCTCCCAGCAGTTCTTCACTGCTGAAACCACTGATCTCAACAAATGCGGGGTTCACGTAGGTGATGACGCCTTTGAGGTCTGTTCGGGTAACCAGCTCGTCACCATCCTTCAGCTTCACTTCTATATCTGTGACCGGCATATTTACTTTCATTATTCCGTTCCTTCCTTCCATGACAGTTGCGCCATAGCGCAATCAGTCCCGGGCTGTATATCAACATTCATCTTCTATACCGCCCTGACCTGTCAGTTCGGCCATTGCCAATAATGCTGGTGCGTCCAGCACCACCAGCATTCGCTCATCCAGTGTTGCCAGCCCCTGAACATACTCAGCGGGTATCCCCTCTATCTGAGCAGGCGGAGTCACAATTTCATTACTGACCAGCTCACAGGTTTCCGCCATCGCATCAACGACGACCCCCAATATCCTTCCCGCAGGTGCCACTCTGAGCACAATCACCACAGTTTCATGAGAAGGCTCAACCACAGGCAGGCCAAAGCGGCAGCGCAGATCAATAACCGGTATAATTTCACCCCTGAGATTGATAACACCGCACATAAACGCCGGACTCCCTGGTACAGCGGTAGCACGACACCAGCCCCGCAGTTCCTGTACGCACAGAATATCCAGCGCATACTCCTCACCATTCAACATAAAACTCAGATATTGCTGACAAGGCTCAGCTACTTCCGTTACCACAGTTCCCTTTGCCTGTTCAGCCATAGATACCCACCTCCCTGTCAGGTAGATCTTCAACGGCTTCCATAGAAGGCACACCTCCTGTAGCGGGCCTTGTGATAACGGGTTCAACCATTGCAACAGCTCCGGGCAG
This sequence comes from Marinobacterium sp., assembly GCA_025800125.1. GTDB lineage: Bacteria > Pseudomonadota > Gammaproteobacteria > Pseudomonadales > Balneatricaceae > Marinobacterium_C. The sequence continues at coordinate 3,831 of JAOXSF010000040.1, read as the reverse complement.
TGGTTGTGGAGCCTGCTGTTGCGCCATCCGAATGACCCCAGGCACATCAAGAATCAAGGCAACACTGCCATTCCCGAGAATGGTGGCCCCGGCTAAACCGGGAACACGCCGATAATTGCGCTCCAGACTTTTTATCACCACCTGCTGCTGTCCCTGCAATTCATCAACCAGCAAGCCTGCACGCTGGCCATTTCCTTCAACAATCACCAGCAGACAATGCTCCAGCGGCGAGCAGGTACCCGGCAGGTCAAACAACTGCTGAAGATGAATTAGCGGTATATATTCATCCCGAAAACAATAGAGGCGTGGCTGTCCTGCAATAACACGAATAGCAGCAGCGTCCAGTTGCTGTGACTCCACGATGGACACCAGTGGCAGAACACCAATTTCACAAGGGCCGGTACGGATCAGCTGACCGTCAAGAATGGCCAGTGTCAGGGGTAAACGAATACTGAATGTGGAGCCTGAACCTGCCTGTGATTGCACACTGACATGGCCCCCAAGCGACTCGATATTACGGCGCACCACATCCATACCTACACCACGCCCGGACAGATCGCTGACTTCTTCAGCCGTGGAAAACCCCGGCATAAAGATCAGCTCATGTATGTCACTTTCGCCCAGGCTGGCATCATGGGATATCAGGCCATTACTGACTGCCTTGGCAAAAATCTTTTGCGTATTCAACCCTCTGCCATCATCACGGATTTCAATCAGGATGTAGCCGCCCTGGTGGCAGGCGCTGAGATGAACAGTGCCACCGGCGTCCTTACCTGCGGCAATCCGTTCTTCGGGTAACTCCAGCCCATGATCCAGCGAGTTACGCACCAGATGAACCATCGGGTCACCGAGCTTTTCCATCACAGTCTTATCAAGCTCGGTCTGCTCCCCTGCCATGGTCAGGCTAACCTGCTTACCCAGCTGGCCGCTGAGATCATGCACCATGCGGGGAAAGCGGTTGAATACAAAGCTGATCGGCAACATACGAATACGCATCACCTCCTCCTGGAGGTCACGGGTATTACGCGCAAGCAGGCTTAACCCCTCTGCAAGGTTGCAGGTTGCAGCATTATCTTTCACCAGAGTTTCATCCTGCATCAGGCATTCACCAGCCTGACACAACATTGACTGGGTAATCACCAGTTCCCCCACCCGGTTTATCAACGCATCAACCTTATCTATATCAACACGGATAGAGCTGGCTTCCTGACCTGCCTTACGAGGCTGCGTATTGCGCATGCTGACATTGCTGTTTTTTACACTGCTGCTTTTTACACTGCTGTTTTTTACACTATTACGCACACCGTTCTCAGACTGGCCAGTAGTACCTGTTTCAACATCGGACGGTACGGCCGTGACAGTCTGATGACTGACGGCAGGGGTCACAGCCGGGCCAGGAGGCAGCATCGGGTCAGCCAGCGGTTCTATGGTCAGCTCACATTCATCTTCAACCCATTCAAAAATTTCCAGAATCTGATCGCGTTCACAGTCACCTCTCACAGTTAATGTCCATTGCAGACATAACGTCTGAGGTACAAGCTCAACCAGTATCGGTAACTGCTTTGTATTCACCTCAACAGTCAGTTCACCCAAATCCTCCAGTGCCTGAAACATCAGAAGGGGTTCATTGCCGGTCTGTAACAGTTGTGGTTCAGGTATAAAATTAATGCGCCAGCCAGCCGGCTTTTCGTTCGCAGAAAGCTCATGTTTCAACACCACACCAGCGTCAGCAGATTGACCCTCTGTGGCATCCAGTAGCGCTTGTAGTTGCCGGGCAATGCTATCAACCTGCGGTTCACTACATTCAACACCATCACGGGCTGACTCCAGCAAGCTTCGAATGCAGTCAACCGACTCAAGCAACAGATTAACCAGCTGATGACTGACCAGGCGTTGCCCGCCGCGCAGCTGATCCAGCAGGGTTTCAGCAATATGAGTAAACTCAGAAACCGCATGAAAACCGAAGGTTCCTGCCCCACCCTTGATAGAGTGGGCAGCCCTGAAGATAGCGTTGATGGTTTCTGCATCACAATCAGTGTCATTCGCACAACTCAGTGACAACAGGCCCGATTCCATCACTGCCAATCCTTCAAAGCTTTCTTCAAGGAAAGTTGGAATAAACTGAGACAGGTCGATACTCATAACCGGTTACCGGATAACTCGACGGATTGTGGACAACAGTTTGGCCGGATTAAAAGGCTTGACCAGCCAACCGGTTGCACCGGCTGATTTTCCGCGCTGTTTCATGTCTGGTGAACTTTCTGTTGTCAGCATTAATACCGGTGTAAACCTGAATGCAGGTAATTTTCGCAGCTCCGTACAAAAGCTGATGCCATCCATCACGGGCATATTGACGTCTGATAACACCAGATCAAAGCGCCCCCCACGGGCTTTACTCAGCGCTTCCTTTCCATCCGCAGCCTCAACAACCTCAAAGCCTTCCTGCTTCAATGTAAAAGTCACCATATTGCGCAGAGACGAAGAATCATCAACTACCAGTATGCTCGCCATAATCTATACCTCTGTCAGACCTGTTTATCTGTATCTACCATCCATGCAGGAAGAAATTCCCTGAAGCCTCAATCAATGCCAGCTGGCTGATCATGAATGCCCAGCGCCTGCTCAAGCCCCAACAGGGCAGCAGAAATCCGGAAATTGCTGGAGCAGCCTTTCCAGACAACAGCGCGATGTTGTTGGCGACAGGTTTCACAGAATGAAGTCAGTAATTGCAGAAAAGCGGTATCAACACGCTCCACCTCAGCAGCGCTGAGTACAGGCGTCTCAATATTTTCAAGAATGGACTGCAAGCGGCTCTGCCAGTCATCGACTTCCTGAATAGAAAGTTCAACTGGCAACACCAGTACCTCACTCCCTGACTGCTCATTCCCTGACATATTCAAGATCCTTCACCCAACCGGTTTCGTTGCAGCTTTTCAATTCCAGGCACTGAAGCATGCCAGGACACTAGGTAAGTATTAGCAGCCAATTTCGGGTTGCGCCAAAAACTTCTAAAAACAGATGATGAATATTTGCACACAGAGCATAAGTTTCATCCACGACGCACACGTTTACAGGCGTCGTTTTTATTAACAGCACAGAGTTATCAACACCTATTGGCAACTTGCCAGCAAGCCAGATAAATAGTTATCAACACCCAGCAAAAATATTTGCCGCCTGTGATAACAACAAAAAGCTTTTTAATATCAGCAAGTTAAATTCATACAAAAGAAAATTTAGCGACACTTAATCACCACTGATATTTTGAAGACAGTAAAGTACACAACCGTAGATAATTACCAGTGGATAGATAACAGTCAGAACATCATGTAAAGTGCTCACAACTGTGAATTACTGCTTCTGAAGGGGATAACAATGCAGGAAAGGGAGATAAAGCTGCTGTTCAATGCAGGAGTTTTTGAATCCTGTCTGGTGGTCCCAGTTTCAATGGCCCGAGGCTGGACATTGAAGTTTCTGGCACATAAAGGCGAAGTCATGACATTGAACCTCCAGCGCTCCAAGGGTGAACGAGAGTTCAAAAGTCTGGATGGTGCAGCAGCCGTTGCACGACGTATCGGCTTCGACTGGGTCAACGTACAACTCGGAGATATACACTGGAAAGAAAAAGTATAGAAAAGAGACACTATTCAGATAATTGCCCGATGCTGACAGGCATTGACTTCTCCCCTCCATGAACGAAGGGGATTCCAGGAGCCATTACAGCTCAAAGACCAGGGCGACTTATGCCGCTACCTTTCCCTCGACAGGACGGCCCAGCCCGACCGCAAGTATATTCATGGCCGCGTTTACATCGCGGTCGTGAGTGACACCACA
>JAOXSF010000078.1 GCA_025800125.1 Marinobacterium sp. | reverse complement strand
ATACCGCCCTGCTGCATACCGCCCTGCTGCATACCGCCCTGCTGCATACCGCCCTGCTGCATACCGCCCTGCTGCATACCGCCCTGCTGGAACTGACCACTAAATGCTCTCATGACTTTATCCCTCTTTATTCCGTGTCATCGCAGGTAAGAGTTCTTAGTTATCTAACCTGCTTTTCTATGAGTGGGATTATTTCCCACTTCTTGATAAGCACTATAAGTGTGATTTTTTCACACGTAAAGCTTTTTTTACTGCTTGAATGCAATTTGTGGGATAAAATCCCGCCTACATTGATCAGAACGTATTGATCAGAACGTAATGCTGCGACCCATGAACACCTCCGTAGCTAACCAGAATGGTGATAACAGAGTCATGACTGCGCCTACACCACCTCCAGCTTTGATCAGAGCGATCCGACGACTGCTCAGGCCTTTAATCCGGCTGTTACTGGAATACGGTGTTACCTTTCCGTTTCTTAGCAATCTGCTGAAAAATCTCTTTGTAGAGGTCGTCAATGAAGAGATGCAGGTAGATGGTAAACGCCAGACTCTGAGCCGAATCAGTGTGGTGAGTGGCGTTCATCGAAAAGATGTCAAACGGATTCTGGAGGAGAAAACCGACAGCGCTGCGCCTGAACGCAAAGCGTCTCTCGGCTCACGGCTGTTTGGTCTCTGGCTGGGTGACCCCCGCTATCAGGATAAAAATGGCAAACCTTGTGCCCTACCACGTACAGCACCAGAAGGTGAAATAAGCTTTGAGCAACTGGTAGTGTCAGTGAATCGGGATGTCCGGCCGCGCGCAATACTTGATGAGTGGCTACGCACCGGCCTGGTACAACAAGATATCAACGGTAACATCCACCTGGATCCAGACGCTTTTGTCACAGAAAAAAACTTTGATGAAAGAGCTCATTTTTTCGGGCGCAATATGCGAGATCATATGGCAGCAGGCGCATATAATCTGATGCCCGGTAACGATAAGCGTATGCTGGAACGCGCAGTGTTTTATGACGAACTGACACCCGAGTCCGCAGCACAACTACAAACACTTGCTCACAAGTTAGCGATGGATACTCTGCATCAACTAAATGAAGAAGCGCTACGTCTGGCCAGCCAGGATGAAGGAAAAAGCAGTGCCAAGACCCGCATGACATTTGGTACATTCTATTTCCAGCAAGAAGAGTCCTCACCTACAGGGGCACAACCCCCAGAACGCTCAAAAGATTAAACTGGAGATGTGACCAGGATGTTGCCTGCCCGCCCCTTTGTATATCACTGTCAGAACATACTGCTCACCCTGCTTTGCAGCCTGTTGCTGGTCAGTTGTCAGACAACCCCGGACTATGCAGCGCAAGACAGAGGCATCGGCGGTAGTGGGCGACAACCTGATAGTGAACGCGGGATCGACGGTAGCGGTATGGTTGCCGGACAGGATCGCGGGATCGGTGGCAGTGGGCGACAACTTGATAATGAACGCGGAATTGGCGGTAGCGAACGACAACTGGTACAAACGCTGCAACCAGGAGAACGTATTGGTATCGTTGGTACAATTACGGCCTTTGGTAGCGTGTGGGTTAACGATCTGCATATTCATTACGATGAGCGCACCTTATTGAGTACAGATGGGCAGCCAACCTATGCAGACCAGTTAAAACTGGGGCAACGCGCTGTGATTAGCGCCAACCTGCAACAAGGGCAACTCTACGCAAACAGCCTTGATGTCATCCATGAAGTGTCAGGCCCCGTCAGTAGCATTGATGCTATCGGTCGCAATTTCTCTGTACTGGGCCAAACAATTACTGTTACCACAGACATACCGTTACCAGCGGCTGGAAACTGGGTAGCCGTATCAGGCATACGAACAGGTACTGATACTATTCAGGCCACACGCCTTGATGCTATAGAAAAACATTCAGACGTTCTGTTACGTGGACAGCTGAGTTATCAATATGGCCAACCCCAGATCAGTGGCCAGCTGGTTGATCTGCCTGACTCACTTGGCCACCCAGTGGATAACAGTTTTATTATGCTGCGAGGCCAACTGCATGGCGATAAAATCCAGGGAACCGAACTGGTACGCCCACAGAAGCTGGATAAAAGTGTCGGGGTTAACGTTTTGTCAATCGAGCGTCCGGCGTCATTACAAAACCAACCGGGGCCTTATACACCTACACAAAACGGCGCTGCGCTGCCGGCGGTCATTCAACACTGGCACTCTTCTGAGCGCCAGACAAAACAGCCACCCGCTCCACGTTCGGCTGCAAAAACGGCTACAGGCTCAGAAACAGGTACTACGACATCAACATCAACATCAGTAGCACCATTACAGCCTTCAGTGCGACCTCAACCTGATAGCGCACCATTATCGGCTAGTGTGCCACATCCAGCTGCACGACCGGCACCTGCAATCAGGCCAGCACCGTTACAACGCCTCGATACGATATCCAGGCCAGAGCAGGTCATGCGCCCTGAACGCCCAGCGGCACCAGAACGTCCGGTGACCATCGAACGTCCTGAACGACCTGAAACACCGGAACGCCCAATAACGCCCGAGCGTCCCCAGCGCCCCTCTGGACCTCAACGCCCTTCTCGACCGGCAGGACGGGAATAAACAGAACAGGAAATGGAAGTATCTGTATGCATCTTTCCGCTACACCAACCACTGCCTTACTACTATTGGGTGCAGGCAGCATGATCGTCAACATAGCGAACGCAGCACCCGCTACACTGCGTATCAGTAGTGGCTACGAGTATACTGAAGGTGATTATGGATATAGCACGGCAACAGAAAGTGCTGATGTAGAAACGCATCAACATAGCCTGCCGTTAAGTATCAACTGGCAACAAAACAGCTGGAGTCTGACAGTAAGTAGCTACTGGCTACATACTGAAGGCCCTGCAGGTGTAATCAATGTTGATGGCAGCCCAACCAATAGTGGCTCAGACAACCTGAAACGTAGCAAGCATCGTGGCTTTGGTGACACAACGCTGCGAATAAAAAAAGAACTTGAGTGGGGAGCAGAGAAAGGTGTCTACTTTGATCTCAGCACCGCAGTACGGTTGGCAACAGCCAGCAGTGATGCAGGGATTCTTCATCGCAGCCCGGACTATACACTGCAACTGGACAGCTTTGTGCCCGTTGGTAAATGGATGCCAATGCTGACAGTTGGACATAAATGGATGGGCTCAGGCGATAACTTCACCCCGGACAATGTCTGGCTGGTATCAGCCGGAACTCAGTATCAACTTAACGAAAAAAGTAGTATTGGCGCCATTTTTGACTATCGTCAGCGCCTGACCCATCAAAGTGAGCCGCTGCAAGAGTTAATGAGCTATGTAAGTTACAGGATGGATAAACAGTGGTCACTGACGGGCTACCTTCTGAATGGCTTCAGTGACAGCAGCATAGATAGAGGCATTGGCTTACAGATCAGCTGGCGACAGCAACAATTTTGAATGCAAAAAGCCGGTGCATCCACACCGGCTTTTTACTTATTTTTCAGATTGCTGATCAAGCAGCTGCAAGCTGCGGACGTACTTTTTTCACCAGCATAAAGACCAGCAAAACTAACAACACAGGCAAAGCCCAGGCCATACCCGTCTCAAATAGTGGCAAAAGGGTTAACGCCCCCAGTGAAACGCCAACAACCTTCAACCCTTCCAGCAGACCGAATACAGTTGAAACGGCCAGCACTGAACTCAATGCAATACGCGGCATCGCCATCTGGTTAGCAAACAGGCTGAAAAGAATCAGTGCAATAGCAATCGGGTAAACGGCTACCAGCACCGGGATACTCATGCTGATAAGCTGACTCAGGTCCAGGTTAGCAACTGCCACACACGCCAGTGTATTAATAATAACAAACTGCCCATAACTGACTCTGTTTGTCAGAGTCGCAAAATAGTCAGAGCAGGCACTGAGTAAACCAACAGCTGTAGTCAGACATGCCAGGGTAATAACAGCTGCCAGAATTAACAGGCCTGCATTACCAAAGCGCAGCTCAACATAAGCACTGAGAATCTGGCCACCATTACTGGCATCTGGCACCAACTGAGCGTTCTCAGAACCCAGAATAAACAGTGAAACATAGACTATTGCCAGCCCCATAGCAGCAATAATTGCCGCAACGACCAGATAACGATATTGATCTTTTGCTTCAGTGACGCCTTTCTTCTTCAGCAGATCAATGATCAGCATACCAAACATGATAGACGCTAACGCATCCATCGTGTTGTAGCCTTCCAGAAAGCCTTTGACATAAGGTGTACTGGCATAAGCAACGCTGGTTTCAGCCACGACACCAGCCTCGCCCAGTACTACAGACACAGCAAGTACCAGCAACAGCACCACCAGCAATGGTGTTAGCACTTTACCTATAGAGTCCATCATTTTTCCTGGAAACAGGGCTAGCAACATTGCAACCGTAAAGAATCCCAGCGAATAGATCAGCTGACCCTTCTCACTACCGCCGACCAGGAATGGCTGAACACCCAGCTCATATGCAACCAGAGCCGTACGTGGCGCGGCAATCAATGGACCAATAATAATAAAAATTGCAACAGCAAGCAGCGTACCAATCCAGACCGGCAGTGTACGGGTCATAGTTGGGATACCACCACCAGCCTTAGCAACAGCAAATAATCCCAGTAGTGGTAAGCCTACCGCTGTTGTCAAAAACCCCAACATGGCAGGTGTTACGGCCTCTCCTGCCAACATCCCTGCCAATGGTGGAAAAATGATATTACCCGCGCCCAGGAAGAACGCAAACGTCATAAAACCCAGGCCCAATGTATCGGCCATGCTCAATCGTGTAGTCAATGTATGCCCCGTGTAAACACGTAATTCGTTTTTATACGGGTACCAGTGGAGAAACGGCAAACAGCATGCAAGAGTAAAAACTTTAACATCTCTTTAACATCCACCAATACCAGCAGTGGAGGATCATACCAAAGTCTAACTAGAAATGTAATTGACATAATACGCCATATATAGAAATTTTATTTTCAAATATTACCTAAAAATGACAAATTCATGCAAAACTTATCATCCTGTTTTCTTCCCATAGCCATTTCTGTGCCCAATATGAAACTTATAAAAGTCTGGCAGAAATCCATCAGCGGACATTCGCTCATAACAGCTCGACAATGAAACTCACACAAGTTCATGATACCCCCCCTGATTCTAGCCCCCTGATTTATATGCAGCTCAATAGAAATTCAAATATTATTGACATTGTGATATAATTTTAAAATTATCAAGCATATTTAAAATAAGGGATAAAATGTGTTTACAAATAAATTTTATAAAAAATCGCCTATAGCCTTACAAAACATCATCGTAACCCTGATCTATATGATCCGGAGATCCTTACGAGATAATATTATTAGCGAACATTATAAAAAGGAACTATATACCCATGATTATTCAAAAGATAAGTCTGAAGAATATTCAAAAAAACAACTGCAAAAAACTCTAAAAAACGCTATTGAAAACCTTGATTTTTACAAGAGCATGGAGGGACTAGACCCAAATAATATTGAAACATTTCCATATATAACCAAAGATGATTTACGCGGAAACCCAGATGCTTTTACTGCCAAGAATAAAGGCTTCACAAGATTTAATATGCCAACCAGCGGCACAACTGGTGCTGCACTGGTTGTACCTACAACACTAAATGCTTTAGTTATAGAGGAGGCATTTATTGCTCGTGTTCGAGAATGGGCAGGCTATAAGAGAGGAGAAAAACGCGCCTGGATAAGAGCTGACCATGTAGTACCCTCAAGCCAGACCAAGCCTCCATATTGGCGTTATTCATGGTTTGAAAACCAGCTGATTATGTCCTCATACCATATTACACCGAAATCTATGCCGATATACCTTGAAAAACTGATGGATTATGACCCCATAATAATACATACATACCCATCTGTTATTATCATGTTCGCTAAATACCTTCAGTCAAAAGGCATCTATTATAAAGGTAGCCTGAAGGCTGTTATTACATCATCTGAGTCATTTAACCCTGATGATAGAGACGTGGTGGAAAAATACTTTAATTGTAAGGTGGTCGAATGGTACGGCATGACAGAACGAGCATCTGCTATTTCTAACTGCGAACATGGCAATTTCCACGTAATCACTGATTATGCGCATACCGAATTCCTGGATATGGGGGATGGCCGCCATGAAATCGTAGGAACCAGTTTCAACAATGCACTCTTCCCTGTCGTACGCTATAGAACCGGCGATTATGTAAGGCTGAAAGAGAGTCAAAGCTGCCCATGTGGCCGCGCCTTCCCTTTGGCCAGTAATATTGAAGGTCGCACAGGCGATCACCTGTATGGCGAGAACGGGCAAAAAGTGTTTGTACTCAACACTGTTCCCAAAGGCGTTATCGGCCTGCTTGCATCACAACTTATTCAGAATCAGCCAAAACACATTGAAGCATTGGTTATAATCGACACGGTGTTGTTTAATGATGTCCAGGCACAAAAGCTGACAGAGAATATCAGATTGCACCTCGGACAAAGCATGGAGGTAACAATCACTCCTGTTGACAGTTTGCCGAAGACAAAAAATGGCAAAACACGCCAGATTGTCTGCAATATAGAGCAACCCCCAGTAGCCGACATTGTCATGACAGAGTGAACCACTTGTTTTATCAAGGCTTCAGGCTGGCAGGACTCTACTCTGACAGCCTGTCTGAGCATAACGCTGACTATACACCCTTCATAATCCAGCTTCAGTTACACACCAACATCAGGGCGTACCAGTATACATAAAAAGGGCCAGTGCAATCCTGCAACTGGCCCTTCCTGAACAATCCGTGTTGACACCGTCGTCCATAACGGCTTCTCAAATCCGTCGAGACAACATCCTTATCAAAAAACGTCCTTATAAGTCATCCCTGAAAACATCTGTATTAGATGCCTTCCTTAAAAGCTCTGGAGCATCCTGCTACCAGTTCTCGTATCACCGACTCCCTGCCAGTTAACACATTCACAATCCATCGTGCAGGGTTGCGTCCTGTACATCCCTTGCATCCTGTCGTAGACCCTGCCATCTGCCTCCCAGGCAGAACACTCGAAATAGTGTTCCTTGACCGAATATTGCGCATCCACTGCGCTGCTGACTGGTGTGTATTTTAGCCAGATCATTTTTCAGATCTATAAGAGCAATTCCTGGATTTCGACAGACAGGCCCTGTTTATCGCCATGACCACAGCCATCTATTGATCTATATCAATTTTCTTGAATCACAGGGCGAATCAATAATTCACTGACGTCTACATAAGGCGGCTGGGTTATCGCATAAAGGATACCGTTTGCAATATCTTGTGGCTGGAGAATAGGCGAGTCATCTGCATACATATTCTCTTTTACCGCACTACGAATTTTTTCATGGCCAATACTGTCTGGCAGTTCAGTCGCCACAGAACCTGGCTGTATATCAGTCACCCGCACATTGAAACGGATCGCCTCCTTGCGCAACGTATCAGAAATCGCCCGTACAGCATGTTTAGTACCGCCATAGACACCAGCACTCTGGTAAGTTTGACGGGCCGCAATTGAGCTGATATTGACGATATGACCATCCTTGCGTTCTGCCATACCTGAGTAAACCGCGTTGATGGCATAGAGCACACCTTTGATGTTCACATCAATCATCCGGTCCCACTCATCTACACGACCGTTAATAATCGGGCTGATAGGCATAGTGCCAGCATTATTAATCAGAATATCAACCCCCCCCATCTCTGCCAGCTGCATCCCCAGAGCTTCCATCGCAGTACGGTCAGAAACATCCACAGGTGCGACGGTGACCGTCCCTCCCTGTTTTTGTAGTGCTTTGGCCAGCACAGTCAATTTTTCAGTTCGACGCGCAGATATTACCAACTCAGCCCCTTCGGCTGCCAACACATGCGCTGTGGCTTCACCAATGCCAGAGCTGGCACCGGTAATCCAGACGCACTTACCGCTCAGTTTTTTGTCATTGCTCATTCTATATCTCCAACTGTAAAGGCTGATGACACACTTAACCAAAGAGGTTTTATGAAGCCCCGGATTACTTCGTCACCACGAAATCATCGTCCAGCCCAAAAGACTGCTCGGTAATAAAGAAACCAATACAACCAACAGACCAGAAACCGTTCACCAGAACTTCGCCGTCACCCTCATCAGCATATTTTAATGTCCAGATGTACTGTTCACCGACATCCATCATTAACGCTTCAGCCTGAAACTCATCCTCAACCATCAACGGGTTATCACCGCCGCTATTGATCTCTTTTGGCTGAAACTGCTTCGCCCAATCTTCGTATTTCATCTCAGTCGTGGTAATACTCATCGTTTTTCTCCGGTATCCAGATATGGAAAAACCGCACTCTGCAAGCAGAGGCGGTTTAAAACAGCTAATCATTACAACTATGTCTGGGCACAGTGGTTACTGTGCAGGTAAGAGCTGGTTACTTATGACTAAACGCAGGCTTACGTTTCTCAGCAAAAGCATTCATGCCTTCTTTGCAATCTTCAAAAGCAAAAGTGGAGTTGAACAGACGACGCTCAAACCTGAGGCCAGCATCCAGTTCGGTGTCTACAGCCATATTTACCGCTTCTTTAATCATCATCACAGCAGGTGCAGAGTTTGAGGCAATCTTACGCGCCGTTTTGAACGCCTGTTCCGCCAATTCATCGACTGGCACAATGCGGGACACAAGGCCGGAACGCTCTGCTTCTTCAGCATCCATCATACGGCCAGTCAGGCACATCTCCATCGCCTTGGCTTTACCAACCGCCTTCGTCAGGCGCTGTGTAC
>JAOXSF010000181.1 GCA_025800125.1 Marinobacterium sp. | reverse complement strand
CTTGCGTAAGTCCGGTCACGAACCGGCAGCAGCCTGAGAAGTTGGAAGCCTCGCCCGTCAGGGCGGGGAGCAGTCACCAGAGATAGATAACGGGTGGAAATTTATAACTGGCTGCAATGCTGCATAAATTGCAGGCAGGCCGGGCTCAGGGTGCGTTCGCGGTGGTGTGCCACTACCAGACCACGGCGAATTTCAAACTCTGCCAGCGGCAAACGGTAAAAGCGCTCGTCCACCATGCCCTCGGCCAGCAGGCTCCAGCCCATACCGGTAGCCGTCATAATACGCAGTACCTCGAAATAATCTGAGGGTTCCATCACTTCCAGGGCGATTTCGCGTTCACGGAATACTTGGTCAACATACTGGCGGGTAAATGCCTGGGGGCTGGGCAGAATCGCCCGAAACTGGGCCAGATCTTTCAGCGTCAGACGCTCAATGCCACTGAGGGCATGGCCCTTTGCAACCACAAACACCAGTTTTTCGTCACCGATACGCTGGTAATCAAGCTGTGGCTGTGGGGCCAGCGGTTCAGTAATGCAGGCGAGGTCAAGCTGACCGGCCAGCAATTTGCGTTCTGCCTCAGCGGAGCTTAGAAAATCAATGTTCAGTTCCACATGGCTATAGTGCTGGCTGAAACGCTGCAACGCCTCTTGCAGGTGGTACAGCGCGATATGCTGCGTAGTGCCCACCCGCACCAGCCCGGACAGCTCATTATCCAGATTGATCAGCGCCGCTTTCATCGCTCCGGCACGGTCAACAATCGCTTCGGCATGGGGCAATAATAACCGCCCGGCTTCCGTCAGCAAGACGCCATTACTGAGGCGATCAAACAGCGGGTATTTCAGCTCATTTTCCAGTGTCACAATACGCTTGCTCAGCCCCGGTTGTGTCAGGTGCAGCAGCTCAGCTGCTCCTGAAAAAGAACCTTCTCGGGCAGCGATGACAAAAGCCTGCAAGGCTGAAATCTTCATAAACAGTACCGGGCTGAACAGAAAGGGAGGCCAAGTCTACCGCCATTTTTATCGACAGGGGTACAGTCTGGCAGAAAACGCCGTTACAAAGGTCAGACCAGTTATTAATAATGATTATCAAATGAATGACTTTCAGCAATAACCAGGTCAAAGTGATGGCCAACGTAACCGATTGAAATGTTACCCACAAAAAACTGATGAAAACGCCATCAACACAAGGGAGTGCTTTATGACCACACAGGTAGAAATTGCTGATTACAAGCGTCTGGCAAAACGCCGGGTACCCAAGCTGTTTTTCGATTATGCCGATTCCGGCTCCTGGACTGAAAGCACCTACCGCGCCAACGAAAGCGATTTTCAACAGTTACTGCTACGCCAGCGGGTCGCCGTTGATATGACAAACCGTAACCTGGCCGGTGAGATGATTGGCCAGCAGGTGAGTATGCCGGTGGCCATCGCCCCGACCGGGCTAACCGGTATGCAGCGCGCCGACGGTGAAATTCTGGCCGCCCAGGCCTGTGAAGAGGCCGGTATTCCTTACACCCTGTCCACCATGAGCATCTGTTCCATTGAAGATGTTGCCGCCGTTACCCGCCAGCCATTCTGGTTCCAGCTGTACGTCATGAAAGATCGCGGCTTTATCAACAGCCTGATTCAGCGCGCCAAAGCAGCGGGCTGTTCTGCACTGGTGCTGACTTTCGATTTGCAAATTCTCGGCCAGCGCCATAAAGATATTCGTAATGGCCTGTCGGCCCCGCCTAAACTGACCCCCAAACACCTGTGGCAGATGGCTACGCGCCCTGGTTGGTGTCTGGGTATGGCGGGCACACCACGGCGGGATTTCCGTAATATTGTCGGCCATGTTAAAGGCGTTGATGATATGTCGTCGCTGGGCGAATGGACCGCCAAGCAGTTTGACCCGCAACTGAGCTGGGACGACATCGAGTGGATTAAAGAACAATGGGGTGGCCCGTTGATTCTGAAAGGCATTCTTGACCCGGAAGACGCCCGCATTGCTGCGCAAAGTGGTGCGGATGCGCTGATCGTCTCTAACCATGGTGGTCGTCAGCTGGATGGTGCCCGTTCTTCAATTGCAGCGCTGCCGGGCATTGTTGACGCGGTGGGCGATCAGATCGAAATCCATATGGATGGTGGTATCCGTTCAGGCCAGGATGTACTCAAAGCACTCTGTCTGGGGGCGAAAGGCGTCTATATTGGCCGCCCTTATCTGTACGGGCTGGGCGCGCGCGGTAAAGCAGGCGTGACCGAGGTGCTGAATATCATCCGTAACGAACTGGACATCACCATGGCACTGTGTGGCGAGCGCGATGTAAACCAGCTGGGCCGCCATAATCTGGACCCGATCTCCCCACTGCTGAAACAGCTGTAACTGTGCTGTGGTACAACCGCTTATCCGGCTTTAAAGCGGGCACAAGGTGTTTTACACCGGGCAAGGTTGTCAACGCGGTTAACTTAACAGCCGTTTGATACGGTCTTTTATGTCATAGGTCAATTCGTTATGTCATACAAAAGCGCTAGCCTGATAACCAATGCGGTGTGACACACACACCGCCACTGCTAGCTAAGGATTTGATATGACAGCAGAACAGGCCACCGACATTCAGGACCGTCTCTTCGCACTGGAAGTACTGGTTATGCAGATGGGTACGCTGATGACGGCGCGTACCAATGACCCAGCGGAAGTTACCCGGTTCTGGCAGGGTGGTATGGATGAGCTGGTAAAACGTGAGCCAATGTTGCCAGCAGAAACCGTGGACGCCATTCGCGCAAAATATGATCTGCTGGTTTCTTCCATTGAAGAAACTGCGGTTGAATTCCGCCGTATTGCGGCTGAAGCAGAAACCACTGACGCCTGATCATCAACCGCCAGCGTGTACTACGCTGGCGGTATTTCACTTTCAAACAGCGTTCGCAAACTCAATTGCAGTTGCTGATTACGGCAACCTTCCACTTCAGTCAGCAGGCCATCCAGCTGTTGCTGCCAGCCGGTTGCAGCACTACTGTCTTGCCCCTCTGGTAACGGCCAAGGTAACAGACGGCAGAACTGAGCCAGAGAGATCATCCCGGTATCACAGCAAAGCAGATACTCCCCCTGGTCGCTACGTCGGATAAGCTGTGCTTTCATCAACAGCTGTACATAATTATCCCAGCGGCTCTGGTCCAGCCCGTCAACCTCCTGTAACAGCGTGCGGTCTGCCACTGTCTGGCCCTGCTGTTGTGCCCGCCAGAGTCGGTATAGTACGCCCAGAATAATATGCAGATCATCATTTTCACGGCCATCCAGGCCATTATGCTGATACACCGTCAGGGCGCGGGTCAGCTCTGCTCCCAGCAGAATAATCACCCAGCTGATAAACAACCACAACAGAAACAGGGGGACGGCAGCGAAAGCGCCGTAGATCAATTCATACGAAGGAAACTGAGTCACAAACAGGGCGAAGCTACGTTTGGCCGTCTCAAACATCAGTGCCACCACGACACCGCCAATCACCGCATTACGAAACGGCACTCGACAGTTAGGTACTGCCATATACAGCAGACTGAAAGCAATTGCAGACAGTACCGTTGGCAGCAATGCCAGCAGACGTGCCTTGCCTACCAGCTCGGTTGCGGTACTGACCAGCGACAGTGACGCCAGATACGAAGTCAGGCCCAACCCTACACCGATCAGAATCGGCCCCAGGCTGAGAATCGCCCAGTAGATCAGGAAACTGGACAGCCCTTTGCGGGTTTCAGTGACGCGCCAGATGCGGTTAAATGCCGACTCGATATTGCGCATCATCATTACCGAGGTTACGACCAGAAACACCACCCCGACCACCGTCAGGCTGCGCGCCTGGCTGGCAAAATCTGCCAGATAATTCTGCACCACCTCCCCGGTGGCGGGGACAAAGTTAGCAAATACCCAGTGCTGCAACTGTTCACCCACCCCGGAAAAACTGGGAATAGCCGCCAGCATGGCGTAGCTCACAGTCATCAATGGCACCACTGCAAACAGCGTGGTGTAAGTCAGTGCAGCGGCATTAAGAATGCCCTGATTCGCAAAAAACTGCTGCCACAGATAGGCCATGAACTGTAACGGGGCCTTTATACGTAAAACCTCAATAGCAGTATTTAAAAAACCTGAAGCGGTACCCGACAAACCTTTCCATAGAGAACCGGTGCGAAAAAACGGCATGATAACTCCTTCAACAGCGAACGGGGGTCGCTTTGATGCGGCCGCAGCGAGGTATACAATAGCGCGCCCTGAAAACAGATAATGATAACGGTGTTCCATAACCCGGTGCCATGCTGGTGTCATAGCTACAGGCCACTGGACAGGTGAAACACCGATAACCCAACGGATACTGATATGAGCAATGTAACGATTTTACATAACCCTCGCTGCTCCAAATCGCGCCAGACACTGGCACTGCTGGAAGAAAATGGCATTGAACCAACCATCGTCAAATACCTGGAAACGCCGCCATCCGCCGACGAGCTGGCAGCGATTCTGAGTAAGCTGGGTATCAGCGCTCGTGATCTGCTGCGCACCAAAGAAGCAGAGTACAAAGAAGCCGGGCTGGATGACCAGGCGCTGAGCGAAGGCGATGTAATCGCAAAAATGGCTGCATTCCCGAAACTGATCGAACGCCCAATTGTTATTAAAGGTGATGCTGCCCGCATCGGTCGCCCACCGGAATCCGTACTGGAAATCCTGTAACCCGTTCCAGTCGCTGAACTAAGCCCGCGTGGAGCAAAAGCCCGCGTGGAGCAAAAGCCCCGCACATGGCAGGAGAGCCCAATGAGTCAGCCTTATGTTCTGGTGCTGTATTACAGCCGCCACGGTGCCACTCAAGCGATGGCAAAGCAGATCGCCCGTGGTATTGAACAATCAGGTATGGAAGCCCGCGTGCGCACGGTGCCACCGGTTTCCACCACCTGTGAAGCTACCAGCAGTACCATCCCGGACAGCGGCGCGCTGTATTGTACCGAGGCGGACCTGGCCAACTGCGCCGGGCTGGCTCTGGGTAGCCCGACCCGGTTTGGCAATATGGCAGCACCGATGAAATATTTTATCGACAGCACCAGCGCACTCTGGCTCTCCGGTGCGCTGATCAGCAAACCTGCCTGCGTGTTCAGTTCCAGCTCCAGCCTGCATGGTGGCCAGGAAACCACTTTGCTAAGTATGATGCTGCCGCTACTGCACCATGGCATGGTACTGGCTGGGCTGCCTTATTCGGAAACCGAGCTGCTGAACACGCAGACCGGTGGCACCCCATACGGAGCAACTCATCTGGCGGGGCGCGATAGCGACCGGGCACTGGACAGTGACGAAACCCGGCTTTGTCAGGCACAGGGTAAACGGCTGGGGCAACTGGCCCGCCAACTGATGGCCGCCTGTTGATGGCCATTGGTTGTGCAAGGCAACCACCCACCCGTAGCTGTACTTGAGTGATAGCCGTACTTGAGTGATAGCTCAGCCTTTCTTAACTCAACTGCTGGAGTCCCAACCGTGACACAGGAAAACTCGACCGCTACAGATCAAACTGACGTGACCGCTGATACAGCCGACGCGACAGCAGATCAACAAGCTGCTAAAGATATCCCTGATCATGCCACACTGATCAAAACACTGACCCCTAAAGTACGCCTGAGCCGCATACTCACCATTGCCAGCTATACAGGTTTGCTGGCGCTGTTTGTCGCCTGGTATACCGTACTGGCCCCGGTGCCCGATGCGAATCCATGGGTGATTATTGGTGTACAGAGTGCGCTGCTACTGGCTTTCCTGCCGACTATTATCTCAGGCCGTCCCCGTGGCCACGCCTGGCTGTGTTTTATCGTACTGGTGTACTTTACCCACGCGGTGCTGGTTGCCACTAACCCTAACTCGCAGCTGATCGGCCTGATATACAGCGGCCTGACCGGCATTCTGTTTACCGCGGCCATGTATTACACCCGCTGGAAAGCACGGCTTAACAAGGCGCTGGCAGGCCAGTAATGTATAACGCCATCTCTCCTGAGGTATTAGGCCTGCTGCGCAACCAGTTTCCGCTGCTTAACCATGCCGAGTTACCGCTGATCTACTTCGATAATGCCGCTACCAGCCAGAAACCTGCTGTGGTGATCGAAACGATCAGCCGTTACTACCGCCAGCACAATGCGAATGTTCACCGGGGTTCACACCGGTTAAGCAACGACGCCACCGGTCAGTTTGAGCAGGCACGCCACAGCGTCGCCCGTTTTCTCAATGCAGCGCACAGCCACGAAATTATCTGGACACGGGGCACCACTGAAGCAATTAATCTGGTAGCGCAGAGCTGGGGGCGTAACAACCTGCAACCAGGTAATGAGATTATTCTCAGCACCCTTGAACACCACGCCAATATTGTGCCCTGGCAGCTACTGGCCCAGCAGACCGGCGCAGTACTGCGGGTGATACCATTGCTGGATGATGGCAGCCTGGATATTAACTATTACCATCAGCTACTGAACGAAAACACAGCGCTGGTTAGCATTAGCCATGCTTCCAATGCGCTGGGAACCATTAACCCGGTGCAGGCGATGACCCGGGCCGCTAAAGCCGTTGATGCGCTGGTGCTGGTTGATGGTGCCCAGAGCGCTCCCCATCTCGTCGTAGATGTACAGGCAATCGGTTGTGATTTTTATGCGTTTTCGGGTCATAAGGTATTTGGCCCCACCGGTATCGGCGCACTCTGGGGGCGGCACGACATTCTGCAAGCAATGCCCCCCTGGCAAGCAGGCGGCGAGATGATAGAGCAGGTCAGTTTCAGCGGCACCACCTTTAATCAGCTGCCCTTCAAGTTTGAAGCGGGTACACCCAACATTGCCGGGGCCATAGGCCTGGCGGCGGCGCTGGAATGGCTGATGGCGCAAAACAGAACGTTACTGGAACAGCATGAACAGGCGCTGCTGAACCATGCCATTCAATGCTGTGAAAACATCAGAGGTTTCCGCCCGATTGGCACGGCTGCGGATAAAGTCAGCCTGATCTCTTTCCTGCTGGAAGGCCAGGCTAACCAGGATGTAGGGCTACTGCTGGACCAGCAGGGCATCGCTATCCGCACGGGCCACCATTGTGCTATGCCACTGATGCAAAGCCTGGGGCTGAACGGCACCCTGCGCGCCTCATTCGCTTTCTATAACAGCCTGCAAGAGGTAGAAACTTTTGCTCAGGCACTGGCGCAGATCAGCGACAACACCCTGTATCCAGTGGCCGACACCCGTGCCCAGGCGACGCCTGTTGCAGATGAAACCCTGTTCAGTAGCCTGCCCCATGGCCATACCCTGAGCCATGAACAGGTCAGCCAGCAATTATTGGGGTTGAAAGACTGGAATAGCCGCTACCGTCAGATCATGTTGCTCGGTCGTGATTTGCCTGAGCTACCCGCCCACCTGCGCACAGAACAACACCGGCTGCACGGCTGCGAAAGTGAAGCCTGGTTGCTACATCGCATCAATGAGAAAGGCAACCTTGAATTTATTGCCGACGCAAACGCCCGTATTATTCGCGGCCTGATTGCGCTGGTGCTGGCAGCGCTGAACAATCGCAGTGCCAGCGATATTATGGCGTTCGATATGGACAGTTACTTTACAGCGCTGGGACTGGCGCGCCACCTGAGCCCATCGCGGGGCAACGGTCTGCGCGCTATTGTCGAGCGTATTGTGGCGCTGGCCGACGAACACCACTCCGTTTATTCCACTAATGGAAACACGACAGACCCATGAGTAATTTTTCCGATGTATCACTGCTGAACACTGCGTTCGGTAACCAGAAAGGCGACATCACCAACCCCGAATGGCAGCGCGCGCGTCGTCAGTTACAGCTGATCCAGGAAGAGATGGCAGAGCTGGTAGAGGGCATCGAAACCAGTAATATCGCCGAAGTACGTGATGCAATCGCCGACGTACTGGTAACAACCTACGGTATGGCTCATATCCTGGGTATTGATGCCGATGCTGATATGGCTGCCGTCCAGGCCAGCAATATGTCCAAACTGTGTCAGAGTGAAACCGAAATTCAGGACACTCTGACTTTCTACCGTGAGGAGAAAGGCCTGGACGTTTACAGCGGTGGTGAACTGCCACGGGCCTGGGTGAAATCCAGCTGCGATCAGACCGGCAGTGATGGTAAATTTTACCCGGCACACAAGTTCCTTAAAAACACCCGCTGGTTTGAGCCTGAACTGGGCTGACCTGCCAGGGGCGCTCCCTTGCGCCCCGTTTTTCCTGACGCAATTATCTTCTCTTTCAGCGTTATCTTCGCTCCCCCTGCACATCTGATACCACCCATGGCCGAATAATATTTCGCCCCATACAAACGCTTATTCACCTTGTAAACACCAGGGGTATCCCTACCAAAGTCGCAAACCCCTTGTTTTGCAATTGCGGCAATGACTGATTACTGTTTTCAGACGATCAAAAAAAAAACAATTGGTAAAGCCTGTCGTTCCCAAAGTGAATACTGCAAGCCTTACCAGCCATATCTGTTTACAGGGTTATTACCCGGAGTCTGGCAATGGATAGTGTCAATCAGTCCCATAAGGGGCTCAGTCTGCGCAGTAAGATCGGTCTGTTATCCGCCTTCTGCATCTTCCTGGTCAGTACTGCACTGATCATTCTTAATATCATTGAGGCACAACGCAGTGCTGAACAGGTTCAGCAACGCACTAGCACACTACTGACAGATGCTGTGACGCAGCAACTGCGCAATATTGCACGCGCCGAGGCGCTGTCTATCAACGCATTCCTGGAGTTTTCCCAGGCCACTGCTACCACACTGGCCAATGCTCAGGAGTCAGAGATCAGCTCCCGTAGCGGTATGATGCTCAGTGGGCAGGAGCGCGAAGCATCACTTGCCATTCTGGGTAATACATTGGCTAAAAATCGTGATCTACTGGGCGTCTATGTGGCGTTCGAGCCTGATGTCTTTGATCAGAGTGATAACCAGTTCAAAGGCGATAGCGCCACCGGCAGCGATGCCAATGGTCGCTTTATCCCTTACATTTATCGTGACCAGAATGGTAACGGCGCACTGGATGTACTGGTGGGCATGGATGATCAGACCCGTGACAGTAATGGTATTCGGGCCGGTGAATATTATTTATGCCCGAAAGATACCGGCAAAAGCTGTCTGACCGACCCTTATATCTACCCGGTTAATGGTAAAAACACCCTGCTGGTCAGCGTTACCAGCCCAATCATGCAGTATGGCAAGTTTGCGGGTATAGCAGGTGTTGATGTCGCGCTGGACTTCGTTCAGCACGGCATTGTTCAGGCCAACAGCCACCTCTACAACGGCAGTGGCAGTATGGCGGTTATCAGCCCCCGCGGTATCATTGCGGCTTCCAGCCAGAACAGCAGTCTGCTGGGTAAAAATTACCAGCAGACTGAACTGTCCAGCTGGCAGAGCCGTGTACAGGCAGCAGGAAACCAGCTGACTGTCAGTGAAGAGAACGGCCTGTTATCCGCTGTCGCACCACTGGAGTTACGTGGCCGGGATACGGGCTGGCGTATTCTGATTCAGCTGCCACAGAGTGCTGTCAGCAGCCAGCTGGATACGCTGGCAGCAATTTTTGATGAAGTGCAGCAGGAAACTACCCTGATTTCTGTCGCAATCAGCTTTGTTATCGGTGTACTGGCAATTGTACTGATGTTCTGGATGATCGCCGCGCTGCTGCAACCGGTGCGCCGCACCGTCGAGATGCTGAAAGATATTGCCCAGGGCGAAGGCGATCTGACCCGTCGTCTGCAAACCAGCAGTCAGGATGAACTGGGCGAGCTGGCACACTGGTTTAACCAGTTCCTCGATAATCTGCATCGCATGATTGGTCAGGTAGCCCAGACCACTCAGCATATCAACAGCGCAGCAGATAACTCCGCCCGCATCGCCAGCGAAAGCATGCACCAGCTGGAACGCCAGCGTGAACAGATTTCCATGGCAGCCGCCGCTGTCCATGAAATGAGCACCAGCTCCGGTGAGGTTGCTAACAGTGCCGGTAATGCCGCCGATGCCACTAGCCGTACCCGTGAAGTGGCTGACGAAAGCCAGCGCATTGTTGCCAGCACCGTCAACAGCATCGCTGCTCTTTCTGCTGAAGTGGCGCGGGGTACTGAGGTTATTCAGGAACTGGAAGGCCATAGCAACAAGATCAGCGATATTCTGGTAACCATCGGCGGTGTCGCCGACCAGACTAACCTGCTGGCATTGAACGCTGCCATTGAAGCCGCCCGTGCTGGTGACCACGGTCGGGGCTTTGCGGTTGTGGCTGATGAGGTACGCGGGCTGGCCCAGAGCACTCAGGAAGCCACCGCTGAAATTCAATCCATGATCGAAAACCTGCAAAAAGGCACCAGCACCGCCGTGTCAGTTATGAACACCAGCCGCGAGCAGGCCGAGCAGACCGTTGACCAGGTGAACCAGTCCAGCAGCTCTCTGGGAGAGATCGGCGAGCAGGTGATTCTTATCAGCGATATGAACACTCAGATTGCTGCCTCTGCGGAAGAACAGAGTTCAGTCTCTGAGGATATTAACCGCAACGTGGTTGCCATGGACGAAGCTGCCCAGCAGGTAGCAGGGCAGGCCGAAGAAAATGCACGTGCCGCAGAACAGCTGAAACAGCTGTCCACAGAGCTGGGTGGACTGGTGGGGAGGTTCCGGTTGTAAGACAGACGCAAAACACCCTGTATAAACAACGCCGGGCATCTGCCCGGCGTTAACGTTCTATCTGGCGTTAGCGTTCTGGCTGGCTTGGCTTAATGATACCCCAGCACCAAAGCCCGCTCTTTCTCGTAGTTGAACTCATGCCCTTCGCTTTCCGCTTCGTAGCGCATCTCTTCCAGCCGCTGGAACTTGTCGATCTCTTCGTCTGGCATATGGTGCAGACACTCACCGCCCAGATACCAGAACAGATCCCGCGCCACCAGTGGTACCAGTTCAGGGTAGTTACGTACCAGCGTACACAGCAATATCTGGCCCTGATCGAAGAATTGTGGGTCACCGGTGTGGCCCAGGTCGATCAAGGTATTCATCCCCTGTAGAAATTCTTCGTCCTGTGTGGACATATCCGCCAGATTGAATGGCGCATTGCGCAACAGATTGTTGTAGGTGTGGGATAACAGATTGAGGTGAAAACTGCGATAATCCAGGCTCATGATGTTTCTCATATCAGATAACAGACCAGTAGCCGCCGCAACAGGTAATGACAGATTGTCAACCCGGGCTGCTACCGCTGTTCAAACAGAACAGGTGCGGCGGCAAGTCTACCGCAAATTTCACTCTGAAGTTTACCTCACAAGTCCGCATTCAGACGGGCAGTAAAAACAGATATAACCAGACACAGACATATATACGGGACGTTTTAATGACCACAGCGCTTTCCATTCGTGACCTGCGCAAAGTCTACGGTAATGGCTTTGAGGCCCTGAAAGGGGTCAGTTTTGATGTAGAACCGGGCGATTTTATGGCCCTGCTTGGCCCGAACGGGGCCGGTAAATCTACCACCCTGGGGGTGGTTTCCTCACTGGTTAACAAGAGCAGCGGCACCGTCAGCGTGTTCGGCCATGATCTGGATAGCGACCCGGTTGGCGTCAAACGTCATCTGGGCGTGGTGCCGCAGGAGTTCAACTTTAACCAGTTTGAAAAGGTTGAGCATATTCTGATCACCCAGGCCGGTTACTACGGTATTCCCGCTGCTCAGGCGAAAGAGCGTGCCGAGCACTACCTGCGCCAACTGGGGCTATGGGAGAAGCGTGATACACCATCGCGGATGTTGTCAGGCGGTATGAAACGCCGTCTGATGATCGCCCGTGCTTTGATGCACGAGCCCAGACTGTTGATTCTGGATGAGCCAACCGCCGGGGTAGACATTGAACTGCGCCGCTCCATGTGGGCCTTTCTGCAAGACCTGAACGCCAAAGGCACCACCATTATTCTGACCACCCATTATCTGGAAGAGGCTGAAAGCCTGTGCCGCAATATCGCCATTATCGACCATGGCCAGATTGTGCAGAACACCAGTATGCGTGACCTGCTGGCGCAGCTGAACACTGAAACCTTCCTGCTGGATATTCAGCCGCCACAGACTGCAACCCCTGAACTGGATGGCTACAACGCCAGGCTGGATAGCGCACAACTGCTGGAAGTGGACGTTGAGAAAGGCCAGGGGCTGAATGATCTGTTCCAGCAGTTGCAGGCTCAGCAGGTCAACGTCACCAGCATGCGTAACAAAGCCAACCGACTGGAAGAACTGTTTGTGTCACTGGTCGAGAAGAATCTGTCAGAGAAGGAACCGGCATGAATTCACAACAACTGTTTGTCGCTTTCTGGACCATTCTGGTACGGGAAATCCGCCGTTTTACCCGTATCTGGGCGCAGACACTGCTGCCACCTGCGATCACCATTACCCTGTACTACATTATTTTCGGCAACCTGATTGGCAGCCGTATCGGTGAGATGGGCGGCTTCAACTACATGGAGTACATTGTACCGGGGTTGATTATGATGTCGGTGATCACCAACAGCTACTCCAATGTGGTGTCATCGTTCTACTCCAGCAAATTTCAGCACAACATTGAAGAACTGCTGGTATCACCAGTACCCAACTGGGTAATTCTGGCCGGTTATGTGTTTGGTGGTGTCGCCCGTGGTCTGATGATTGGCGTGATCGTTACCTTGCTGTCGCTGTTCTTTACAGATTTGCAGGTACACCATCTGGGCGTAACGGTGCTGGTGGTACTGCTGACCGCAATTCTGTTCTCGCTGGGTGGCTTTATCAACGCGATTTTCGCCCAGTCGTTTGATGATGTGTCCATCGTGCCAACTTTCGTATTGACACCGCTGACCTACCTGGGCGGGGTGTTTTACTCCATTAATCTGCTACCAGAGTTCTGGCAGAATGTGTCGCTGTTGAACCCGATTCTGTACATGGTGAACACCTTCCGTTACGGCATTCTTGGCGTCAGCGACATCAGTATTGGCTTTGCCCTGACTGCGATTGTGGTATTTATCGGCTTGCTGTCGGCATGGGCGCTGCACCTGCTGAAGACAGGCAAAGGCCTGCGTAGTTGATTCAAGATCAGGATTAGAACCCATGCAAGAGCAAGACGTAAAAGCACAGGACGTTAAAGAACAGGATGTTAAAGAACAGGACGTTAAAGAAAGATCACCGCTGGGTTCTGATACTCAGTACGTAAACCAGTATGACCCATCCCAGTTGTACCCGATCAGCCGACGGCTGAACTGGGCCGAGCGCGGTATTGACCGTGACAGCCTGCCCTTTTTCGGTATGGACATCTGGAATGCGTTCGAAATTTCCTGGCTGAACAGCAAAGGTAAACCGGTGGCACGGTTGGCAGAGTTCTACCTGCCCGCCCGTAGCGACAATATTATCGAGTCCAAGTCGTTCAAGCTGTACCTGAACTCTTTCAACCTGAGCCGCTTCGAGTCTGAAGCAGAGGTTCAGGCCCGGATGGAACAGGATCTCAGCCAGGCCGCTGGCGGTGTGGTAAAAGTTGTACTGCGTCACCCGGACGATGCCCCGGCACTGGCAACCCTCCAGGGTGAGTGTATCGACGAACTGGATATTGACGTTGACCACTACCAGCCACAGCCTGACCTGCTGACCACCGCGAATGAAGTGGTAGAGGAAGCGCTGTACAGTCATCTGCTGAAATCCAACTGTCCGGTTACTGGCCAGCCAGACTGGGCCAGTATTCAGATTCGCTATCGCGGTAAACAGCTGAACCGCGAAGGGCTGCTGAAATACCTGATCTCTTACCGTGAGCATGGCGATTTCCATGAGCAGTGTGTGGAAAATATCTTTATGGACATCTGGCAACAGTGTCAGCCCGCACAACTGACCGTGTACGCCCGCTATGTGCGCCGTGGTGGTCTGGATATTAACCCGTACCGCAGCAGTGAAGATAACACCCTGCCTAATCTGCGTCTGAGCCGTCAGTAATCCCGCCCAGCTCCCACCTGTGATTTCAGCGATCACAGGTGGGATATTCCTCGCCCACCAGGCTAGAATCCCCCTTTCCGATACAATCTCTGAGGACACCGATAATGGATGCAATTGAAGCGCTGCTCAGTCGCGCCTCCATGCCACTGCTGGAAGCTCCGGGCCCAGGCCAGCCACAACTCGACCTTATGTTCAGCGCCGCCCTGCGCGCACCGGACCATGGCGCATTGCGTCCATTCCGTTTTCTGGTGATTGAAGGCGAAGCCCGCGAGCAGCTGGGCCAGCTCTACCTGGAAGCGGCCCTGCAGGATGACCCGGAGCTACCAGAAGAGAAACGCCAGAAAACCCTGAAAATGCCGCTGCGTGCGCCAACCATGGTAGTGGTTATCGCTGTCACTAAAGCGGGCCACAAAGTACCAGTACTGGAACAACAGATCACCGCCGGTTGTGCTGCACAAAATATGCTGCATGCTGCCTATGCCCAGGGTGTTGGTGCCATGTGGCGTACTGGTGCCATGGCTTACCACCCCCATGTATTGAAAGGGCTGGGGCTGGCCGATAACGAAGAGGTAATCGGTTACCTCTACCTGGGTACGCCTTGCAAAGAACGCAAAGTCGCCCCGCTGCCGGTGGAACGCTTTGTCAGCCAGTGGACTGGCCAGTAAGTAGCAGAGGGATAATGGATATGGACTATCAGCATACCGCCGATGTGTTTCTCAGCTGGCTGCGCACGCAGATTCCACTGATCAACCATATGGGGTTTAAACCGTTGCAGTATGATGGCCATTCACTGGTGATGTCAGCAGCACTGCAACCTAATATCAACGATAAAGGTACCGGCTTTGGTGGCTCACTGGCGACGGTTGCTACACTATGTGGCTGGAGTATGGTCACCCTCTACCGCCGTGAACAGGGCTTCGACAACGATGTGGTGATCCACACCAGCGAACTGGAATACCTGCGCCCGGTTACCGGCGACTTCGCCGCCCATGTCAGCCTGCCCGATGCTGAAACCCTGACTGCCTTTGACGCCAGAATGGCAGAACGGGGCAAGGCCCGGCTGGAACTGGTGATTGAAGTACGTCAGGGGGATAAAGTCGCCATGCGCCTTAACGGCAGTTATGTCGCAATGGAAAAACCTGCCGAGCGATAAAACCGGGTGGGCCGAGACTGCGCTCAGCGTTATTGCATGTCAACGTTATTGCACGTCAACACCGTAGCCGGTCAGTCTGGCTGCTGTATACGTAACCAGAATGCCAGCTGGCAACGGTTATAGAACACCTTGCGCGCCGGGCGAATCACCTGTCCGGCGGCCTCCAGCACTTCGTAACTGAGCCAGCATTGAGCACATTGCTGATTATCAGCCGCTTTATCTGCACAGGCCGTTCGATCTGAACCGGCAGCTTTTTCTGAACTGGCGGCTTTTTCTGAATAGACGGCTTTTTCTGAATAGACGGCTTTTTCTGAATAGACGGCTTTCCCGGAATAAGCCGCTTTCCCGGAATAAACAGCAGCTACGTCGGGCAAGTCCTGATCACGCTGAAAGCGAATCACCACACCGTTGTTAAAACGGTACAAGGTTTCCTCTTCTTCTGTACCGTCCTGCTGCCAGATTTCAGATTGACTATCGCAAAGCCTGATATTCCCGGCAACGCCCTGTTGAATCGCGGTCACATAGGTTGCCAGTTGCACCGGTGTGGCTGATACCGGCTTGGCTGATAGGGTGGCTGAGGTATCTCTGTTCATTGTTATGGCCCTGACAGCTGAGTTATAAACCGGGCAGCTGAGTGATCAATATTACGTCGTCAGCACGGGTGCAGCACTTTCAGCCTAGTAGCAACGTTGAATCAATCGGTACAAAGCGATCAGCGGCTCGGATCAGCGCGGCGGCGGTCAATTTTTCTACTCCGTACACTTCAACCGGAATCTTATATTTCGACCGGATACGATCAACCAGCATGGCAAAATCACCATCGCCGGTCACCAGAATCAGGGTGTCGCTGACGTCGGCGTACTCCATCGCATCCAGCGTAATACCGACATCCCAGTCACCCTTGGCCGAACCATCGGCGCGCTGTATAAACGGCTTGAGTTTTACCTCAAAACCAATTGCCCGCAGTATATTCTGAAACTGCTGCTGCTTCTCGTCACCCCGACTGATGGCATAGGCAGCGGCATGAACCACCTGACGGTTTGCCGTGGC
This sequence comes from Marinobacterium sp., assembly GCA_025800125.1. Classification (GTDB taxonomy): domain Bacteria; phylum Pseudomonadota; class Gammaproteobacteria; order Pseudomonadales; family Balneatricaceae; genus Marinobacterium_C. The sequence continues at coordinate 54,445 of JAOXSF010000181.1, read as the reverse complement.
CTGCGCCCAGAACCGGTTGTAATCAAAATTACGGTGATAAGTCTGGCGGGTGGTGTAATAGATATTCTGCACATCAACAACAATAGAAACTTTTTGCACAGCGGGCTCCTTAACAGGCCAGGAAACAGGCTGTGAAAAGGCCTGTTTCACAGCCTTGAAAACGTGGAAATCAGCAGTGCCTGCTGGTATTACTCGCCTGCCAGGTCCAGCTCGAAACTGCTACCACAGGAACCCCGGTTACCGGGGGCATTTGCCGGTGTTTGCGCAAATAGATCAGACAGCGGCTGTGGCTGGCCGTCTTTGTACAGCACTTTTGGCAGTGCCATCTGTATCTCTGTCAGCTTGTTAGCCCTGTTACAGGACAGTTTCAGGCGTTCACTGGCCCCGTCACCAAAGCTGTTATCAAACTCGGTTTCAAAATCACTGCGCTGAACCGTTTTACCGATGTTGGGCTTGATAAAATTCAGCCGGAAATCCGACAGGTTAATCTGACGCAGCAGCGCCATTGACAGGTTAAAGTAAGCGTTCGGGTCTGCATCACGGCAGACGCCGTGTTTCCACCACTCATGGCGTTGCAAGCAGGAACCATAACGGGCGCCTGGCATCGCCACACTGAGGTTTTCACGCACAATATCGTCCAGATTCATCGCCGGATAATCGCAGAACGACTGAAATGACTGCTTCACTGCACCGCAAGCGCTGTAGTTGATACCACAGCTGTTCTTGTTCGGCCAGAGGCCATGCAGGGTAAAGTGGTCGGCATCGTAACGGCCGGTATCCAGCGTTTTACATTCCGGTTTAGTGGGCTTTCCTTCACAGAAAGCAGGTTGCCAGCTGATCGCCAGCACATGGGAATCGTAGGTATTGGGGGTATCGCAGTTGTCGGCATAAACAGCGGGGGCAAAGGCCAGCAGACCGGCCAGCGCAGCCGAGGTGGGTAGTGTGGTATTCATCAGACATCCATTCCTGTCAGGGCAGAGCGCCCTGCGTAGACGCATCTTCCCGGCTAGCGTCCTGTTAAGTCAACAGACCGCAACAGACAACGGCCACCGGGCTCCTAAATGTGCAGGGCTGCCTGCACGGGCCCTATTACAACAGCCAGTCAGCAGCTAAACAAGTGTCAGCTATCAGCCGCACCGCCCCAGTCGTTTTCACTGCCCCAGTCGTTTTCACTGCCCGAGTCAAACAGATAGATCGTTTTCATCAATACGCCTTTTTGCCCAGGGGCTACGCCCTGAATTACAACTTTGGTGCTGATTTGTGCATTGCAACAAATGGCCGTACTATTCTGTCATGTTCCGGCGCTATAACGGATACAGACGGCTTCGGCGGGCATCGTGAGCCTGCCAGCCAATAAAACAAAATACTGCGACTTTGCAGCCATAGATACAGGAAGAAACAGATGCAGGACCTGCACGGCTACTACCTTGAAGACCTCGAAGTTGGTATGAGCGCCAGCTACGCCAAAACCATCTCTGAAGCAGATGTTTACATGTTTGCAGGCATCTCTGGCGACAACAACCCGGTGCATGTAAACGAGGAATATGCCAAAACCACCGTCTTTGAAAAGCGCATTGTACACGGCATGTTCAGCGCCGCGCTGATCTCCACCGTAGCCGGCACCCGCCTGCCAGGCCCTGGTGCAATCTACGTTGATCAGCAGATCAAATTCAAAGCGCCGGTTTACATCGGTGATACCGCCCAGGCCACCGTTACCGTAAAAGAGATTAACGAACGCCGCCGCCGCGTGATCTGCCAGACAGATGTCACCGTGGGCGATAAAGTCGTTGCTACCGGTGAAGCCACCTTTATGGTTGATGCCCGCCCAGCCGCAGAAGCCTGATTACAGGCCTGCGCATATAACACAACCCTGGCGCTAGCAGGCCAGGGTTTTGTGTTAATACCCGCCTGAATATGAATTCTATTCACAGATTACGGAATCTATATGAATGCGGCGGGGGTTGGCATATAACAAACTATTCCGGTTATATGGCCCGTTAAAGCCGCTAAAACATCTGTAAAAACAGATTGTTAACGCAATAACTTCATCTATTCGTTGAAAAAAGCCCCGCCGCTAACTGATTTATATAGCTTTTTTCGGCATAACAGGGTAGTTTTAAGCTGTTTTCGGGCAAATTTACCGTGCGAAAAATCGTCCGCCGATAATCGCTCTGTAGCCCAGTAACCACGCGGCCTGAAAACGGTGCCCCTGCGCAGACCCCTCGACTAACCAGAGGATTGAGACCGGCTGTTGTCCGTCAGGCCCATCTGGGCACTAACCTGCGCAGACCCCTCGACTAAACAGAGGATTGAGTACGCGATTACCCCCCGCCGGGCCCATTCTGGGCAAAACAGTGCGTTGATGGCTGCGGAATCTGTGGCTGTGGCTGGCGCTACAGGCCCCTTATCGGTAGCATTGTGCGCTGTTCTTTCTAACCTCGCGGTGGAACCGTCTTACATGAGCTACCAGGTGCTCGCCCGCAAGTGGCGTCCCAGAACTTTTACCGAAATGGTCGGCCAGGAACATGTGCTCAAAGCACTGGTTAATGCGCTGGATGATGACCGTCTGCACCATGCCTATCTGTTTACTGGCACCCGTGGGGTGGGTAAAACCTCCATCGCCCGGTTATTCGCCAAGTCACTGAACTGTCTGGAGGGGGTCTCTTCGCAGCCCTGTGGCCAGTGTGGTGCCTGTGTTGAAATTGCCGAAGGACGCTTTGTTGATCTGATTGAAGTGGACGCGGCCTCTCGTACCAAAGTGGAGGATACCCGCGAGCTGCTGGAAAATGTGCAGTACGCGCCAACCCACGGCCGTTACAAGGTGTACCTCATAGATGAGGTACATATGTTGTCGACCCACTCCTTTAATGCGTTGCTGAAAACGCTGGAGGAGCCGCCGCCGCACGTTAAATTCCTGCTAGCCACCACAGACCCGCAGAAACTGCCGGTGACCATTCTGTCCCGTTGTCTGCAATTCAACCTGAAGAATATGATTCCGCAGCGGATTGTCGAACACCTGCAACATGTGCTGGGTGAAGAGGGCATCCGTTACCAGGAACCGGCGCTGTGGTTGCTGGCGCGCTCGGCTGATGGCTCCATGCGTGATGCAATGAGTCTGACCGACCAGGCGATTTCTTTTGGTGCCGGTGAGGTGAATGAAGCCGATGTACGGGCAATGCTGGGCACCATTGACCAGCGGCTGGTGTACCGGATGCTGGAACTGCTGGCCGCGCAGGAGATTGGCACTTTACTGCAAACGGTGGAAGAGCTGGCGCAGTTTTCGCCAGACTATGACATCGTACTGGGTGACCTGATCAGCCTGTTACACCGTATTGCCGTGGCGCAGGCGATCCCGGAGGCGGTAGATAACAGTCTGGGCGATAAAACGCAGGTAGAACAGCTGGCGGCTCAGCTGAGTGCTGAAGATGTGCAGCTGTACTACCAGGTTGCCCTGATGGGGCGCAAAGACTTGCCCTGGGTGCCTGATGCCCGTGAAGGCCTGGAAATGGTGCTGTTACGTATGGCAGCGTTTCGTCCTGCTAGTGCTGCCCCGCCTGCCAGTGCGCTGGAGATGGCGCAGACAGCGACGGCCGCGCCGCCTGTTGCTGCCTCGCCCACCGCGCCGCCCGTTGCTGAAGCGGCACCCGCACCGCGAGCCGAGAAACCAACGCCACCACCCACCGTACTGGACCGGCCCGCGCGTCTTGCGCAGCAGGCCGCTACCGTTGAAGATACCCCGCCCTGGGATGATGACGACGTAGCCGTGGGGCCCGATGAGCCTGAACCCGTAACGGCAAGCCAGCAGCCGGTTAGCACCGGGGCTGGAGGGCCTTCGGTAAAAAAGCCTGAACCGGCGTCAGCTGCGCGGCCAATGGCAGCGCCGTCTGCCATGAGGAGTGCGCCGCCCGTAATGGACGCGCCGCCGGTTATGGAGGCTCCGCCGATGACCGAGATGGCCCCGCCACCCATGATGGAACCGCCACCGATGATGGAACCTCCGATTCCGATGGCGGCGGACTTCCCATCCAGCACGCAGCCTGAACCGACGGGTAGTGACGATATTCTGGCCGGGCTGGAGGCATCCCGTCATGGTCGGCGCGCAGTGGTGGCTCAGCATACCTCTGGGACAGAGGCCGCTGCCGCTGCTGCAATGCAAGGTGAAAATGCGTTACCGCAAGCGGCAATCTATCATGACCCAGGTAAGACCCATGCGCTGGAACCTGTCGATGACCGGTTACCACTGGCAGGGTTGCAGCCAGGGCACTGGTTGTCTGTGCGCCGTCAGCTGGGGCTGACCGGTATGACAGAAAGTCTGGCTGGCAGTCTGTCGCTGGAGCTGATCGGTGACGGTAAACTCTGTTTTCATTACACCCAGGCGCAGCGCACAGTGCTGACTGAGGTACACCGTGAACGTATTGCAGGTGCACTAGAGCATTATTTTAATGCTTCGCTTGAGGTAGAATTCGCCGAAAAACCGCAGAGCCAGGAAACGCCGTATGAGTATCAGCAGCGTAAAAAGGCGCAGCGACTGGTACAGGCAGTGGCTGATATGCGTAGTGACCCGGTTGTTCAGCATCTGATGCGCCAGTTTGATGGCCGTCTGGAGCTGGACACTATTGTTCCGCTCGACCCGACACACTGAGCACCCTCGGGGGCTTGGTGCAAATACTGAATATGAGGTAATTCACCATGATGAAAGGTGGTATGGGCAACCTGATGAAGCAGGCCCAGAAAATGCAGGAAAACCTGCAAAAAGCACAGGAAGAGATCGCCAATATGGTGGTTACGGGTGAATCTGGTGCGGGTCTGGTCAAGGTTGATATGAATGGCCGTCACGATGTGAAACGCATCAACCTGGATGAAAGCCTGATGGAAGAGGATAAAGAGATCCTCGAAGATTTGATTGCCGCTGCGGTAAACGACGCTGTACGCAAAGTTGAATCTACAACTCAGGAAAAAATGGCCAAAGTAACCGGTGGTATGCAGATGCCTCCTGGTTTCAACATGCCATTCTGAGTGCCGTCTGATTTATGGCATTCAGTCCCCTGATTGAACAGCTGATCAGCGCATTGCGTTGTCTGCCGGGTGTTGGCCCCAAGTCAGCCCAGCGGATGGCGTTTCACCTGCTTGAGCGTGACCGTACCGGTGGCGCTCAGCTGGCGGATGCGCTGAGTGCAGCGATTGAAAATATCGGTCGTTGCAGCAGCTGCCGTACCCTGTCTGAGTCAGAACTGTGTGAATTATGCAGTGATGCCAGTCGTGACCGTAGCCTGTTGTGTGTACTGGAAACACCCATGGATGTACTGGCGGTCGAGCAGACGGGCGGCTTTAACGGTCACTATTTTGTGCTGGGCGGCCATCTGTCACCCATCGACGGTATTGGCCCTGCTGATCTGGCCATTGACCGGCTGCTGACCCGTATTGAAAGCGGTGAGGTGCGCGAGCTGATTCTGGCTACCAACCCGACTGTAGAAGGTGAAGCCACCGCACACTTTATTGCTGCCCAGATTGAAGATGACAACGTGAAGGTGACCCGCATCGCCCACGGTGTGCCGGTGGGTGGTGAACTTGAATATGTTGACGGCGGTACCCTGGCCCATGCGCTGGCGGGTCGTCGTACCCTGAATTGACCTGGCCTGGCAAAGAGAATTCCCGACTATGTCACAGTATGACTGGCGCGCTCTGGAGCGCTCCGCCCGTCAGCCACAATGGATCCGTACTGACGCTGAGCTGGCTGAACATGCCAGCTACTGGCGCAGCCTGCCGCTGGTGGCGCTGGATACCGAGTTCCAGCGTGTTGATACTTTTTATCCGATTCCTGGCTTGATCCAGTTGGCGGATGACCGCCATTGCTACCTGATTGACCCGCTGACCATTCAGGATTTCAGCCCCTTTGCCATGCTGCTGGAAGACTGCAAGGTATTGAAAGTGCTGCATGCGTCTACCGAAGACCTGGAGTTGTTCTTCAACAGCTACGGAGCGCGTCCAGAGCCGTTATTTGATACCCAGGTGGCAGCTGCATTTGTTGGCTGGGGCAGCTCTATGGGGTTGCGACGTATGCTGGAACAGGAGTTGGAGGTTGAACTGGCCAAAGAGGAAACCACCTCTAACTGGCTGCAACGCCCGCTGACTGAAGCACAGGAGCATTATGCCGCGCTGGATGTGGCCTATTTGCCGGAAATTGCCGCCCGTCAGCGCAAAATGCTGGCCGAGCTGGGCCGCAGTGGCTGGGTACATCAGGAGTGTGCAGCGCTGCTTGATACCGTCATTGACATTGACCCGGACGGCCACGATTACTACAAACGCTTCTCACAGATGTACCGCCGTCGTCCGAAGCAGATTGCTGCATTGCGTGATCTGAGTGCCTGGCGCGAGCAGATTTCCCGTCGTGATAATATTCCCCGTAGCCGTGTGCTGCGTAATCAGGCGTTGCTGGAGCTGGTTGATAAGTGGCCGCGTAATCGTGGCCAGTTAAGTCGTTTGTCTGAGATGCGTGGACGTACACTGCGCAGCTATGGCGATCAGATTATGGCAATTCTGGAACAGGCTGAGCAAAGCGCGAAAGACCATCCGCCAGAGCCTATCCCCAAACCACTGCATGTACACTGGGCGCCGCATATGAAAGCGGTTAAAGCCGCTGTGCGTAAACTGGCTGAACAGTGGGGAGTGCCACCGGAAGTACTGTTACGCAAAAAAGAGCTGGAAGCACTGATTCGCTCTGCGGACGGTGCTGGCAACTACCAGTTGCCAGATGAGATGACACACTGGCGGCGCGATGAGGTCGGGCCGCTGCTACTGGATGCGCTGGCAGCGCTGGAGAACTGATGAAGATCGTAAGTATTTATAAGAGCCCGCGTAAGGACGAGATGTATATCTACACCGATAAGCGTGAAGGGCTGGAGAAAGTCCCTGAAGCGCTGCTGCAAATGTTTGGTAGCCCGAAGCATGTGATGGATATGCCGCTCAAAGCAGACCGCAAACTGGCCCGTGTTGAGACGGAAAAGGTGCTGGAAGGGCTGGATGAGAAAGGCTATTACTTGCAGATGCCACCACCAAAAGATGACTACCTGCTGGACCTGTATCGCGACCGACCAGAAACCGGGGTGCGTTAAGTGGCACAGGAAGTTTTCTGGCGCAGTACGCCACTGGAGCAGATGACGCCGCCACAGTGGGAATCTCTCTGTGACGGTTGTGCATTATGTTGCCTGCACAAAGTGGAAGACGAAGACACTGAAGAGGTGTTTTACACCACGGTGGTTTGTCATCTGCTGGACTTCGATAACTGTCGTTGTACCCGCTATGAAGACCGTACCACACTGGTGCCCAGTTGCGTGAAACTACGCCCGCAGGATGTCAGTGAATTCCACTGGCTACCGCCGACTTGTGCCTACAAGCTGGTGCATGAAGGCGAGGACCTGCCTGAATGGCATCCTCTGGTCAGCGGTGACCCGGAATCAGCGGTGCGCGACGGCGCATCGGTGCTTAATGTCTATGAAGTAAAAGACAATGAGATTACCGATGATGAGCTGGTTGACTATGTAATTGAATAGCCGATACCGTTTCTGCTGCTATATCAAGTGGTTCGGGTCAGTTCTGCGGTTGTCTGGCTGTCATCTGGCCTGCAACAAACATGGCGGTTACTCTGTCCATTGACATCAGATGGTTCTGGAACCAGCTGACAAAAGTGTGTTTCAGGTAGTGGCGCAGCGCCTGAGTATCGTGGCTGTTTTTCCAGTAATGGATGATCTCCCGTAGCTCTGCCAGTACCCGGTCATGCTCGCCTTTATGTATGGGGTAGGGTGGAAAGCCATATTCCTGCATATGCTGCTCTTCGCGGGCAAAGTGCTCCTCGTTGTGCTGATAGAGCAGCTCCAGTTGATGATCTATCGTAGCAATTTCGTTGCTGTCTGGTGTGCTGTGTTCCAGTCGTGCATAAAGTGCGTTGCTCAGTGCGACGGCTTCGCTGTGGTCGTGGTTCATAAAGTCCAGTGCGACAGCTGGAATCTGGGCGGCATCAATCAGCGGTGTCGCTGTGTTCTGTTGTGCGTCTGTTGCAGTGGCTACTGTTTTCGTCGCCTGCTCTGTCATGCTTTTTCCTCACGGGTTGCCGGGCTCTGCTGGCTCGTTGTTTGTCAGAGAAGTATGAGGACTTTAACTGCCTGAGCGTGGTATGCGAATCTTTAAAATGTAAAAAATATACCTGTTATGACCCAGGTCAGTCCTGTATCCCTGTTGGCCAGGGCTGCGCCTGGTGAATGTGAGGCTTTATCAGTGTAGAACCAGATCAGCCAGGTCATCAGCGGCACAGCTTATCCGGCCATGGGGGTGGTTGCGCAGTAACTGCATATACTGACCACCACTGAGATGCACCAGGTGGCGATGGTCGCCTGCTTCAAAGTAGATCTCTTCGTCATCTGCCAGGCTATCGTCCCAGATCATACCCATGCCAAAGGCATCCCCAACTGGTGGGATGGCGCCTTCTGCGCAATCACCAAACAGGTTGAACGTCTCTTCCTCCTTTGCCAGTCGTATCTTCTGGCCCAGCATCAGCTGTACCCGTTGCAAAATAATCTTGTTGCAGGAAGGGATGGCGGCCAGCATGTAGCCTTGCGGGCTTTTCAATACCACCGCTTTGGCGACTTCCCGCACAGGCAAATTGCTGGACCAGGCAGCTTCCACCATATGTTCACTGAAGCTGTGATGAATCAGTTCATAGTTACCCGCTTTACGCATCAGATAGTCGTTGAGAGTGATTGAAATACTCATGGTTATCTCCGGGACTGGTTATTGATGGCTCCTTACAGGTATAGACTTTTTTGCAGATTCCAACGGGATACAGAGTGTCATGTCTGAAATGGTTGCCGCCGGAATGGGATGGTTGCTGCTGGAATGGGATGGTTGCTGCTGGAATAGAATAGTCGCTACTGGAATGGAATAGTTATGAGCGCAAGATGCAATGCTGTTTAAATACCAACGTTATTCGTAAAACTGCTGAAATATGTGCGTGGAGACACGCCTTTTTCCAGCGAATAGTGTAGTATTTTGCGCCTCATTCAGAACGATATCGCGCAGTAGCTTTCTGTATCAGAAGTTTCTGCGTTGATGGGCATATATTATTCGGTGCATGGTCGCTCTTCAGTCAAGAGAAACAGCCACTGCACCTGAGGTTCTGTGTCTTTCATAGCGCTGTTTCCAGCGTATTTCTGAAGCCAGGTTTTCTGAAGCCCAGTTTTCTGAAGCTGTAGCCTCTGAAACCGCATATTTGGCCCGTCTGCTTCAGTTTTGATCGTTCGCACGGTATGACATTCGCCACAATAGCGTGCTCCGTGTTTGTTGGTAGCGCAGTGGCATCAGGGCCTTTGCAACGGCCAGTAGCTGTAACGGCAAGTAATAAAAGTTAACGCCAGGATTATTATGCACACAGTAGAGAAGATCGGCGGCACTTCCATGAGCCGCTTTACCGAGTTGATGGACAATATTCTGATCGGCAAGCGTACGCCAGATCAGCTATACAACCGCGTCTTCGTGGTATCTGCCTATGGCGGTATTACCAACATGCTGCTGGAGCATAAAAAGACCGGCGAATCTGGTGTCTATGCACGTTTTGCTAATGCAGAAAGTGAAGAAGCCTGGGTGGATGCACTGAACCAGGTGCAGGTACGAATGCAGGAGATCAATGCTGAGCTGTTCGACAGTGAATATGAACTTAATGCAGCTGACAGTTTTGTCATCGAGCGTCTGAATGATGTCCGTGAATGTATGAAAAGTTTGCAGAATCTCTGCTCATACGGCCATTTCCAGCTGGACGAGCATCTGCTGAAGGTGCGTGAGATGCTGGCATCTATCGGTGAAGCGCACAGTGCCTATAACTCTGTGCTGGCACTGCGTAAGTCCGGTGTTAATGCGCGTTTTGTTGACCTGACCGGTTGGGACAGTGCCCAGTCATTGCCATTTGAAGAGGTGGTTGCCCAGGCGTTTGAGGATGTCGATATTGCCAGCGAAATGGCGATTGTGACAGGCTATGCTCACTGTGAAGAAGGCTTGATGAAAACGTTTGATCGCGGCTATTCCGAGATGACGTTCTCCATGATTGCGACAGTGACCGGTGCTCAGGAAGCGATCATCCACAAAGAATTTCACCTCAGTTCCGCTGACCCGATGCTGGTAGGCCAGGAAAACGTAGTGACTATTGGCCGTACTAACTACGATGTTGCTGACCAGCTGTCTAACCTGGGGATGGAAGCGATCCATCCGAAAGCGGCTAAAGGCCTGCGTCGTAACGGTGTAAAGCTGCGTATCAAGAATGCGTTTGAGCCGGAACACGAAGGTACGCTGATCAGCCAGGAATACCACAGTGAACAGCCACGCGTAGAGATTATCGCAGGTCGTAAAGATGTCTTTGGTATCGAAATCTTTGACCAGGAGATGCTGGGTGATGCCGGTTATGATATCGAAATTTCTCGTCTGCTGCGTGATCTGAAGCTCTACGTAGTGAACAAGGATGCTGATGCTAACTCCATTACTTATTATGTATCGGGTTCCCGCAAAATGGTGAATCGTGCGACACGTCTGATTGAGGACCTCTACCCGGAATGTGCGGTACAGCTGCATAATCTGGCGATTGTGTCTGCTATTGGCTCGCACATGAAAGTTCAGGGGATTCTGGCACGTACGGCGGTTGCGCTGGCTGAAGCAGGTATCAATGTACAGGCGTTGCACCAGTCTATCCGTCAGGTTGAAATGCAGTGTGTTGTCAGTGAAGAAGATTATGAGCAGTCAATTATTGCGCTGCATCATGCGTTAATTGAACAGAATAACGGCAACGGCGTTTTTATTGTCTGAGCCTTACGGCCTGATAATGTTTCCAATCTGGTTCTGTTGAGAACACCAGAGGCTTGCATAACGGGCCGGACTGTTTAAAGTCAGCGGGTGGCAGAAATATTCTGTCACCCGTTTTTTATTTTCTGTGAGAGACTGCCCGGCTATGGAAATATCTTCTGCCGAACTCTGCGATGAAGTACTGGTGTCGCTGCGGCGACTGATTCGTGCTGTTGATCTGCACTCACGCCGTCTGGCCAGTGAATATGGTCTGACGGGGCCTCAGGCGTTATTACTGAAGGCGATTATCACAAAACCGGGGTTGTCTGCCGGTGAGCTTGCGCGTCAGCTCAGCCTCAGTCAGGCAACGATTACAGATATACTCAAACGCCTTGAGCAGCGTGAATTGGTACGTCGTGAACGTGCTGACAGTGATCGCCGCAAGGTATTTGTTTATGCCACTGATAATGCTCACACTATTATTGATGCAGCGCCGCCACTGTTGCAGGATAAATTTGTTGAACGCTTCAGCCGTCTGGAAGACTGGGAACAGATGATGTTGCTGTCATCGTTGCAGCGTGTTGCCACCATGATGGACGCAGAAGAGATTGATGCAGCGCCGTTACTGTCCCCCGGTCAGCCAGCTGACCCCCCACGTTATTGACCTGCTGCGATACTGGTCTGTGTTCAAAAGCCATGGTTGCTGAAGAAACAGCGGATGAAAAAACATGGCAGATGAAAAAGTAGATAACAGACCCCGTTTATATAACGGGGTTTGTTCTGGTTACCGTGCGGTTCTGACTATTGTACGGTTCTGACTATTGTACGGTCTGCTTTTGTTCAGAGTGCCATTGGGGCATGTGTTAGTGGTATGCCTGCTTGTTCAAGTAACTGTTGTAATGTCTGCTCGTCTCGCTGTTTCAGTGCCTGTTGTACATGTTCTAATGCAACCAGGGTGTCAGCGTCCTGCAACTGTGTCACGACCTGACGGTAGATCTGTTCACTAAGATCTTCGTTAGCATGGCTACATTCCATCCATTGTATAACGTCTGTTTCGACCTGCTCTATTATCTGATCTGCGATCATATCCATCACCTTATGTGTGAAATTGATGTCGTATCTCTGTAAATGTTGTAGCGTTTCTTCCAGGTACTGAATAAATAATGATTCTGGGTCTGGGGATAACCCCAGCAGCTGGCGGCTCTGGTTTCGTGCTCTGGCCTCAGGGTAGTCATGGAGTGGGGGCGAATCGGTAAAACTTGTGTCGAGATCTGACACTGTGGTGGGTAAATTTGCTGTTGTCAGAGATGGGTTTTCTATGGGCTGGTGTGAACGGCTGAGTTGTTGCTGACACCCTTCCAGTGGGATGTCATGAGTGAGCTCTATACCATCGACAGTGCTTAGCAGCATGTGTATTACCCTCCTTTGCCTGTGAATAGTTGCCGGTCCGTCGGCCTGACTTTGCCGCCAGGGCATGTACCCATACATGCTTTAGCGCAGCCAGGCTACCTGTCTGTCGAGGCTCTGGTGCGCTGTTCCAGTTTTCTGTTTCTGATCTTGTGAAAAAGACGCAATAAGCGTGCCTGTAAGCAGTGTAGTGCAGTTGCAAAAAAGTCGTAGCAGGAAAAGAGGATCTATCAGAATGGGGGCAGGACAGGGGAAAGTGGGTCGTCAGGTCAGAATGAATCGTCTGCAATGATATTACAGATGCAGAACAGGCGCAGGGTCGAGCGGATATAAAAAACGCCGAAAGCATTGATGCCGTCGGCGTTTTTATAGGGCTGTAAGCTTACTTTGCAGTCATGGACTGCAGTTCGCTCATAGCAGCTTCGCGAGTTTCTGTTGCGATGCTGGTGAAAGCTTCGCCCTGAGATTTCAGCAGTTCAAACAGAGCAGTGTTAGATGCGATGTTGAATTTGACAACGTCTTCCGGTGTTTTCAGAGTACGTGCTTTTTCAGCTTCACCTTTAAAGAACTCAGTCAGCTGCTGACCAGACTTCTGCTGCTGTTCAAACGTTTTGCTTACAGCTTCTGCCTGCAGGTTCATCAGTTTCTGTACGGCTTCGAAAGGCTTCTGGAGATCTACGTTAGTGCTCATGTTTATGTCCTCGTAAAATTTGTTGCGCTGCACAATATGGGGTCTATTCTAGCTCGTTTTTTGATCAGGTCAACTGTTTTTTGTGCGCTGCACAAAAAATGATTCTGCTTGTAGACAATATGTCAATAGGTACAGATCAACAGATAAAACCTGGCCTTGGCCGAGAGGGTAGACACTCCGTGTTCGGGTTGTACCCTACCGATACAATATGAAGCAATTATGTAGTGGTGACGGCTTGGTAAAAAAGGACATTATCGCTCTTTTTCCGTAGCGGTTTTGTCAAAAGTCGTTTTCTCGTGGGCTGTTTTCTCCAAGCCTGTTTTTTTACAGACTGCTTTTCCACTAGCATTTTTTTCAGGCGCTGCATGCTGTAAATAAGGGCTGATGTCCACATCGTCCAGTTGCTCTGGCAACAGGAATCGTTCACCGTAATTACGCCAGATACCGCTGGTCAGGAACAGATCAAACAGCTCGCCATCAATGTGCTTGTCGTTGCGCATGAATGACATGATTCTCAGCGCTTCGCTGACCGATTTAGGTGCTTTATAAGGGCGGTCGGCAGCGGTGAGGGCTTCAAAAATATCGGCAATGGCCATGGCGCGACTACTTAATGGCATCTCGTGGCCTTTCAGGCCGCATGGATAACCGGTGCCATCCATCTTTTCGTGATGCTGGCCTGCAAGCTGTGGAATATCACGAAGGTGTTTAGGGTAGGGTAGCTGTTCCAGCATCAGTATGGTTTGTACGATATGGTCATTAATGATGTGGCGTTCTTCTGCTGTCAGCGTGCCGCGCTGTACGCCCAGATTGTAGAGTTCGCCCCGGTTAAACTGGTGCTGGCCGGGGGTGAGGTTAAAGCGTCCATGTTGTTGCTGGTTGCCACTGAATGGAATCAGGTGGTCCTGTTTATCTGCCAGCAAGGGCTCCATAACTGGTAGTGTGGGTGACGGTTGCAGTGCTTTTCGCTGTTGTTCTTCTATGCCAACGCCCAGGCGGTCATCCAGTGTGCGCTGCCACTGGCGCTCAGCAATTTTCTGTAACCGCTGCTGTTTATCCGGTGCCATGAATTCACCACCGATATTACAGCTGGCAACAAACGCAAAGTCGTTGTCCAGTTCGGCTTTCTGTTGATCTCGCTCAGCTGCCAGTTGTGTACTGTCCTGGCCTTGTGCAATCCCCTGCCAGTAACGAATATCAACCTCCCGTTTCAGCACTTCAAAGCGCATCCGTACCTCGTGAATACGGTCATAGAGTGTTTCGAGCTTGGTTGCCTTATCGACTACATATTCCGGTGTAACAACCTTGCCGCAGTCGTGTAACCAGGAGGCGATATGCAGCGCTTCCCACTGCTGGGCATTGAGTTGGTAATTTTTGAATGGCGGGTGCTGGCTGTCACAGGCTGCCTGCACCAGTAAGCGAGTCAACTCCGGGACTCGCTGGCAGTGGCCAGCAGTGTAAGGTGACTTGGCGTCGATTGCGTTGGCGATTAACTCAATGAATGCCTTCATCAGCGCTTTCTGATGTGTCTCATGCTGACGGCTTTCCAGTGTCATGGAGCTGAAATCAGCCATAGTACGGATCATCGCCAGATGATCATCGGTGCGTTCGTCATGGGGGCTGAGCAGGCAGAGAATACCCAGCGGGGCGTTACGCCGGGTGCGTAACGGGATGGTGATACAGAGTAGAGGTTCGTCAAAATGCTCACTCAATGTGGTCAGTGCCGGGGTGCCGCAGTTCTTGAGCGAGCGGCGATCCAGTTCGCCCGTTTGCAGGCTGTGGCTAAGCTGACAGCCTGGTACGATAGGTAGGCGATCAAGTTGGGTGACAGTACCGGCAGGGAAACTGTATTGCTCCGGCTGCAACCATGTTTCAGAGTCATCAACCAGATAGAGAATGACGCCTTTAGAGGTCGTGCTGTGCATCGTCTCGTTGGTAATGAGTGGGAGTAGGCGCGAAAAATCCTCTTCAGCAGAGATCTGACGAATAAGACGAATAAACTGTGCCAGAGTGCGCTGCATAAGCGACATAGTCAGTGCCAGTTCATCAACTTCTCTGACAATGCTGCGACTCTGAATTGGAGAATCAAGTTTGAACTGCTGAATTTGTGCAGCCTGACTCGCCAGCCTGCGCAGTGGCATTGCTATACGATGGGCCATAAACCAGATTACAGGCAGAGCCAGCAGCGAAATCAGTAGTGTGATCAGGACGCCCTGGTTACGGGCATCACGGGCACTGCTGAGCAGCTGAGGACGGGGCATCAGTATCAGCATCTGAAACTGTATACCGGGGGCAGGGCTCAGTGTGCGCAGGCTGCCATGCCAGTCTTCACCGGCCAGCTCCAGCTCCAGACGCCCGGCAGGTAGCTGGCTTATATCGCCCAGTTGTTGCAGGGCTGGAGAAGGAAGTTCATTGAGTTGAACCATACGTACCTGACTGTCAGAGGCCTCCTGAATCAGCGCTGCATTACGGTTATATGCCAGTACCTGATTTTTGCTGTCCAGTAATACCAGTTGTGCGCCGCTGACCAGAGGTAGTGAGCGGACGGAGTCTGCCAGCATGTCCAGAGCAATATCAGCAGCAATAACGGCGTTGTTATTGGCACTACGGCGTGAGAATGTGATACCAACCTTGCGGATAAAAAAGTAGAGGTAAGGGTCTGTGACTGCTGCGGTCGGTGCCTGTAGCGCTGCCTGGTACCAAGGGCGTACACGGGGGTCATATTGTGTTGGGCCAGCATCGAAACGCCGTAGTTGATGCAGTTGGCGGTCATAATAGACGCGCTCAATGCGGCGTGAGCCATCTGCTGCTGTGGTGATATTGTCGATCTGATACCAGGCATTATCGGGTGCGTTAAATGTCAGGCGCATATGAGTGTCGTTGATGACCCGCACAATGAAGAAGTCGCCACTGTCGTAGCTGACTCCCAGTGCTGCCATTTCTGGCCGGTCTTGCAATGCTGTGACCAGCATGGGGAGTTGTTCCAGTCGCTGGTCCAGATTGGTGGCCTGTGTGATGCTGGCATGGGCGATCAGATTAGCCGCCTGGCTGATGGGTTCGTAACTGCGCTGGAACTCCAGTTCAATCTGATGGCCGAGCTGGTCTGAAAGTAAATCTGATGCTTCCAGCAAGATTTCGCTGGATTGACGGTAGCTGTAAAAATTCAGTACCAGACTGAGAATAACCGTCAGTGTGATAAACAGAGTGGTTATATGAATATGAAGCGGGAAGTGAAGAGAACGCAGCTTGCTGACCATATAGACAGTCCCTGTTATTGCCTGGTACGGGGCGCCTGAATATAGTGATGCTGGATACATATCTGTACCGGGAAGGCTTCGTCACATATCACAACAGCACAAATATATGCAGGCTTTGCCAAGCTTGGCATATAATCAGCCAGGTAACATTATACTAAGGTTGCAAAATATCAAGTTGCAAAATATCAGGTTGCACAAGCCAGGGTTATAAAAGACCAAAGCTATAAGTGGCCGCGTTGTCAATGTTGTTCATCGGATTTTATGGTTATGGGTGTTTAAACTGCACAGCTTCAAGCTGGTGTTTGTTGAGCAGTTTATAGAAATCGGTCCTGTTGCGTCCGGCAATTCTGGCCGCCTGCGTTACATTGCCTTCGGTAATACGCAACACTTTGCTCAGGTATCGTTTTTCAAAATCAGCGCGCGCTTCATTAAAGCCCGGCAACAGGTTGGGCTGGCTGGCCAGCGCTTCCCGTACGCTGCCTTCACTGATGACAGGTCCGTTATTTAATGCTGTTAACTGTTCTATGGTGTTTTCCAGCTGACGAATATTACCTGGCCAGTGCGCGCAGGCAAGTTGTTGCAAAGCAGTCGGAGCAATATTGCGTACGCGGTGATTATGGCGATGAGCTGCCTGTGCCAGAAAGTGCCGGGCCAGTAGTGGAATATCTTCGGGCCGTTCATGCAGTGCAGGGAGTGTCAGATTGACCACGTTGAGGCGATAGAACAGATCTTCCCTGAACAATCCTTCTGACATCGCCTGGTGAAGATTACAGTGGGTTGCAGAGAGTACTCTGACATTAATGTCGATATTTTTTGTGCTGCCAACCGGGCGGATCTGGCGCTCTTGCAAAGCACGCAGCAACTTGACCTGCAAAGGGGCTGGCATATCGCCAATTTCGTCCAGAAACAGCGTACCGCCGCAGGCTGCCTGGAAGAGTCCCAGGTGCTGGTTAATTGCGCCGGTAAAAGCCCCACGACTATGACCAAATAATTCAGATTCCAGTAGTTGTTCGGGTAGCGCACCACAATTTATGGCAACGAAAGGCCCTTGTGAGCGGGGGCTGGCCCGATGAATGGCGCGGGCCAGCAGTTCTTTACCGCTGCCACTTGGGCCGTTGATCAGCACGCTGACTTCGCTGGCGGCAACCCGTTGTGTCTGTTCCAGTAGCTGAGTCATGACGGGGCTTTGGCTGATAATATCCTGACGCCAGTGGCCGTCGGATGTCCGGTGTTTTCCAGCGAGTGCCCGTTGCAGAGAGTCCAGCAGTTGAGGACGATCAATCGGTTTGGTCAGAAAACCAAATACGCCTTGCTGTGTGGCTTCGACCGCTTCAGGGATAGAGCCGTGTGCTGTCATGATAATAACGGGAAGTTCCGGGTAGCGGGCAGCGATTGCCTGGAACAGCTCCAGCCCATCCATCTCTGACATGCGCAAGTCGGTCAGTACCAGATCAATCTGTTCATCCAGTGTCTGTAGCGCTCGCTCGCCACTGTCAGCGCAGCTGACTTGATAGCCGCTGGCGTTGAGGCGCAGTTGCAGTAATTTCAACAGGGCTGGGTCATCATCAACCAGCAGAATATGGTGGCTCATCGGGGTAGACTCCGCTGGTCGCTCAATTCTGTTTCAAGCCCGGTCAGAGCATCAATTTTCTGTTGTAATTGCTGGTTTTCATGTTGCAGTCTGGCGAGGGCTTGTTGCAGCTTTTCTGCCTGGTGTGCGGGCTGTTGCAGCCGTACTTGTGTTTGCTGTTGTCGTAATCGCAGGTAGTGATCCTGTATGCAGGTGCTACTACGCCTGGTCGCTTCGTTATAGTGTTTGACTGCCTGCTGTAGCATGCCTGGTGTTGCATGGGCGGCGGAGTAAAGCAGAGCACTGTGTTGATGGTTGTTGGCCGCAATCGCCAGTCGACGCATCTTGTGTTGTGTTTTGCTGTCAGCTGCGTTGTAACGATGCTCAAGTTCAATCAGTGCTGCCAGCTGCTGGTTACTCTGGCTGCATTCAAGAGAGTTCAATGCCTTGGGCAGTGTCTGCTGGCAACCGGTCAGCAATGTAGTCGTAAGGAATGTAGTTGTAAGAAATGTAGTCGTCAGCAATATTTTTACTGTTGCCATAGGAGGAGGTGGTACGGGGTACAGTCTAGCAGTCATTTTCACAATACTCCGGGCGCGGCTGGATAATGGCTTCTGTGTTCACAGCGGGCAGGATAAGGCGGAACGTTACCAGGCCATTGCTATTATGGTGCAGTGTCAGTTGCCCACCCAGGGCCTGGCAGGCGTCATGGGCGATACTCAGGCCAATGCCTGATCCCTGTACGGGCCCACTGCGGCGATTTTCACCCTGGTAGAAAGGTTCAAACAGATGGGGCAGGTCAATATCTGGAATAATTGGACCCTGATTGCTGATGTCCAGTATCAGCTGGTCTGAAGTTATCTGGGCCTGGATGGCGAGTTCACCACCAGATTGGCTGTACAGTATGGCATTCGAAAGCAGGTTGCTCAGGGTTCTTGTCAGTAGCAGGCGATCACTATGCCATTGTTGTGGATGGTCAGGCTGGCATAGTCGAATTCGTTTCTGTTGCTGTATCAGTCGGAAGGGTGATAACGCTTCGTTGATCAGCTGGGTCAGCTCAAGTGGCTCCAGCCGTAAGCGGACACCCTGGCTGATATGGTTATAGTCCAGCAGCTGCTCAATCAGTGCCTGCAATGCCCGGCTCTGGCTCTGTAGTAGTTCAATAACATCCTGTTGGTCCGCGTTAAGCGGGCCTGTTACCCCCTCAGCCAGCAGGTCTGAGCCTTCGCGTAAGCTGGTCAATGGTGTTTTCAGTTCATGGGACATATGACGTAGAAAGCGTTGTTTGTCCTGTTCCAGTGTGTCCAGTTGTTGCGCCAGCCAGTTCAGCTCATCATGTAATGCTGTCAATTCTTTCGGGCCGCAGTTGCCGTTAAATGCTTTCCTGTTACCCTGGCCCAGTGCGCGAATGCGTGTGCTGAGTTGTTGTACCGGGCGGTTTATCGTACCCAGTAGCACCATAATCAACAGCGCAGATAAGCTTAATAATGCCAGTGTCAGTAGCCAGGCTTGCTGACGTGTGCGGCTGCTTTCGCTGTTCAGGGTGTTCAGTCGATGTTGTAGACGCATACGCAGTGTCTGGTCCAGTGCATGAGTCTGCTCATAGAGCTGTTGTGCCAGCTCAGCCTTGTCTGGTTGCTGTAGTAGCTGTTTCAGCAATTGTCCGAGCTGTTGAATCTGGTGGTCATTATCAAGCCAGAAGCTCTGTATCCCTAATTCCGTGCTGTAATTGTCGGCCTGCTGCTTGAGGCGTGTGGCTATATCATTATGAGCAACAATCTGCAGCTGCCTTGAGGCACGTAGCAGGTCTTCTGAAATCTGATTCAGTGTCTGGGCGCGGGCAGTGCTATCCAGTGCCTGGTGAGCATATTCTCGCAGTACATCGTTCTGGTGGGTCAGTGATTTGCTGGACTGGAAAATCAGCACACATAACGGGGTTACAACCAGTAAGAAGCTGATCAGAATCAGCTGGTGCAGCGAGCGAGGTTGCCAGCGTAGGGAAGGTATCATCAATTTGCCGATTTGAATTAAACGCATGTTTGAGGATCATTATCCGTAAAGCTGCCTGTCATGTCATCTGGGCCTGAATAAATTGTCGCAATTTGCCGACAGTTGTTTAGAGCCGCCGATAAAGGTGCAGTTGAGTGGGGTTTTATGTAACGAAGGCTGCTTATAGCGTGGTAGTGGTCTGTATCAGCCGAGCCGAGCCGGGCTAAGCGCTTACTGCGCTTGATTCCCGGCGATTCAGGCTGTCATGTAATTTCAGACCTGATGGATGCGACGGTTGCCCGGGCTGATATGAAACCCTTTACCAATGCCAAGCACCGCAAATTCCTTGCGATTGAGCAGGCCGTCACGGTTGGCATCAAGGCGATGGAAGTAGCGGGTCAAGGCCGGGCGCTCTCGCACTTCATGCTGACTGAGTTGGTCGTCATTATTGCCATCCAGCACGCTGAACAGGTCAATGATGACAGGACGGCTGGGTGCTGTTGAATGCACACGGCCAGGCTGTGTGGCTGTTGTGCTAACGCTATAAGCCGATGTGTGGCTGGCTGACATGTTATCAGCCAGAGCATTCAGGCTGGTGGTCAGAATAAGAAAAGCAGTCGTGGAGAACGGGCTGAACTTCATGGCATGGACTCCCTGATGAATACGGTTGCGAATTGCATGATGCGTACTCTGCTATCAGCTATAACTGTGCCACACTTTGGGTTATCTATATAAATCATGGAGTTATATAGATAGCGCCAGTACTGCTATAGATAAAATTATTATTGGCCTGTTGGTTGCGATCTGTTCTGTCGTGATTTGGCGACGATTATTAAACAAATATATTAATTTTCTTTTAAATCAATAGGTTGAATTGTCTCTTTTTGGCGACAAAAGCAGCCGGTGCGCCTGTTCAGATAGGGCCTGTTCAGGTGTTGATCAGAAATGTGCTTACAGGCAGATGCGTCTGAATCGTTGATGCAGGACGGCGATAGCGGCTGAACTGCATCAGCTTTTGAGCTTGCTGTTTATTATGGAGCTTTACAGGCAGGCTTTTGCAGGTTTAATAGCAGCGCGTGTCAGGTTCCTTAATAACCGGATTGCTGAGCTGGCCGATACCTTCAATTTCAATGGTGACACGGTCGCCAGGCTTCATATAGCCGCGAGGTTTCATCTTGACGCCGACACCGGAACAGGTACCCGTTGCAATAATATCTCCCGGCTCCAGCGTGCAGACGGTAGATAGGGTTTCTATCAATTGATAGCAATCGAAAATCAGATTGCAGGTGTTGGAGTGCTGGCGCAGTTCATCGTTGAGCCAGGTTTTCAGATCAAGGTTGTGTGGGTCAAGTTCATCGGCGGTAACAATCCAGGGGCCTGTAGGGCCATGGGTGTCGAACGACTTGCCCAATGTCCATGTTGGCGATTTGATCTGCCAGTCTCTGACGGAGACATCGTTAGCGATGGTATAGCCTGCAATAACCTCTGCTGCTTTTTCCCGTGGCACATGTCGGCAGCGTTTGCCTATAACGATGGCCAGCTCGCCTTCATAGTCCAGCTTTTCTGAAACCGACGGACGATGAATGGCGTGCTCCGGGCCGATGATGCAGCTGCTCTGTTTGGTGAAAATGGTAGGGAATTTCGGGGTTTCAAGCCCGGTTTCTGCGATATGGTCAGCATAATTGAGCCCTACACCAAGAAACTTTCCTGGACGTTGAACCGGTGCCAGTAACTCAACATCGACAAGTGGTATACCGCTCTCGGGAGCCTGTTCAGCCTGTTGTTGCAAGGCTTGCCAGCGCTCAGCCCCGGCCGCCAGCAAAGCAGGCATGTCATCTTTAAGGTCAGGCAGGCTATAAACATGCTGATTAATCAATGCACCCGTATAGTTTTCGTGCTGGTAACGATAGCGAAGAAGTTTCATATAAAAATGAGATCCATAGCCGGTCGAACAGGCCCCTTATTGAGCCTGTATATGTGTGCTGTTTATTTTATGGTGTTCGGGGCTGGCAGTAAAAAGCCGGAGCATCCGTTTCTCAACGGCTAAGGCTCCGGCTTTGGTGCTCGATTGGTGTTGATCAGATTACGCCACGGCGTTGCTGGTCGCGCTCGATAGACTCAAACAACGCCTGAAAATTACCTTCACCGAAGCCTTGGTTCTCTTTGCGCTGGATCAGTTCGATAAATATTGGCCCGAACAGGTTTCGGGTGAAAATCTGTAGCAGATAACCACTGTCATCACCATCAACCAGAACCTGGTGTTGCTTGATGCGGGCTGGGTCTTCAGTAACACCAGGTACGCGTTCAAACACGCTGTCGTAGTAGTCATCATGAATATCCAGCGTATCAATAATACTGCGGTCCAGTTTGTCCAGTGAATCCAGCAGGTTATTACTGAGGAAGGCGATATGTTGTACGCCGGGGCCATTATATTCGTTCAGGTACTCGTCTATCTGGTTGTTGTTATCGTCTTTACCTTCACTGATTGGAATACAGAAACTGCCGTCAGGCGAGCGTAGTGCGTAGGAAAGTAGCGCAGTTTTCTGACCTTTGATGTCGAAGTAACGAATTTCCTCAAAACCAAAGACGTTTTTGTAGAAATCCGCCCACTGCTGCATGGTGCCCTTGTAGACGTTGTTGGTCAGATGGTCGATGCCAGTAAAACCCAGATCAGGCACGATATTGGCGTTATCCAGTGCGACGAAATCGCGTTCATAAATCGACCCTTTATCACCAAAGGTGTCAATCAGATAAATCAGGCTGTTACCTATACCGTAGATAGCAGGGTAGGGTAAGTCTTTATCTTCATCGGCGACAGCGCGAGCGCTACGTTTGACTGCTTCTTCAAGCGCGTGTTCTGCGCTATCGACCCGCCAACCCATGGAAGAGATTGCCGGGCCATGTTTACTGGCGAATCTGGCTGAAAAGCCTTGTTGTTCATGGTTTAGCAGAAAGTGGATGTCATGCTGGTTGTAGTAACTGATATTCCGTTCCGTGTGGCGCTTTAACCTGGAAAAACCAAACGCAGTAAATACCTGGTGCATGAAATCTGTGTCTGGACTGGCAAACTCGATAAATTCAATGCCGCGCAGATTTAATGGGTTTTTACACATCGTGCCCTCCTGGCACTCGTTGTTATTGGAGTTGTGTTCCTGAAACCGGTGACCGAAACCTGTGTTGTTATCTGGCATACCGGTTTGTGTGCATATGTTGGTTTGTATGCACATGTTGGTTTGTGTACAGCTGTCGTTTGTTTGAGAAGCGACAGTGCTGACAGGGCGGGATTATATTTTATTTACCAAAAAGGAAAAACAGTTGTTTCAATATGGAAAAAGTATGATTGCTCTAATGTGGCTGTCTCTAATATGAATCTATCTAATATATTTGCAGCTATGGTGTGTTTTCTGCCTGAGTTAGCGAGTGGGCAGGAAATGAGCGGTTCAGGTGAATGTTGGAAACCGGATGCCTTTCAATAGATTTTGAATAGAGATGGGATCGGGGAAAGGGCAGCTTGTTGCTGCCCTGTGCCTTATGAGGCCACTGGTGCTGAATCTTTTTATGTAGTCAGATGACGCCACGGCGTTGCTGATCACGTTCGATAGACTCGAATAGCGCCTGAAAATTACCTTCGCCAAAGCCCAGATTTTCTTTACGCTGAATCAGTTCAATAAAGATTGGCCCAAACAGATTTTTGGTGAAAATCTGCAACAAATAGCCGTTTTCATCACCGTCTACCAGCACCTGGTGATGCTGGATGCGCGCAGGGTCTTCTGTTACGTCAGGTACTCGGTTAAAAACTTCTTCATAGTAGTTGTCATGAATGTCCAGTGTATCAATGACACTACGATCCAGTTTGTCCAGAGAGTCGAGCAGGTTATCGCTACGGAACGCGATATGCTGCACTCCAGGGCCGTTATATTCGTGCAGGTATTCGTCGATTTGGTTGTTATTGTCGTCTTTGCCTTCGTTAATCGGGATGCAGAAACTGCCGTCGGGTGAGCGTAGCGCATAAGACAGCAGGGCTGTTTTTTGTCCCTTGATATCGAAATAACGCACCTCTTCAAAGCCAAATACCTCTTTATAGAAGTCAGCCCACTTCTGCATCGTGCCTTTGTAGACATTATTGGTCAGGTGGTCGATCTCAATAAAGCCCAGATCAGGTACGATGGTGGCATCTTCCAGCGCAATAAAGTCGCGCTCATAGATGGAGCCTTTGTCGCCAAAGGTATCAATCAGGTAGATCAGGCTGTCACCAATGCCGTAGATCGCCGGGTAGGGCAGATCTTTATCACTGTCTGCTACAGCGCGGGCGCCGCGTCGAATGGCCTGTGCCTGTTCAGCGTTATCTACCCGCCAGCCCATAGAGCAAATCGCAGGGCCATGGCTACTGGCAAACTCAGCACTGAATCCTTCACGTTCATGGTTCAACAGAAAATGAATGCCGTTCTGGTTGTAATAGCTGATATTACGGTCAGCGTGACGCTTGAGTTTTGAGAAACCAAATGCGGTAAATACCTGGTGCATGAAGTCGGTATCCGGGCTAGCGAACTCGGTAAACTCGATGCCGCGCAGATTTAGAGGGTTATTACTCATAGGTCACTCCTGACACTTGTTTTTATTACGTTTTTTTTATTACGTTTTTTATTACATTGTTGCCTGTAAAAGTGGGCAGCAGCGATTAGAGCCTGAAATATCACTGCTGTTCTGGCAGCCTCTGCATCCATATCAGGGTGAGATAATGAGCAGGTGCTTTGGCAGACTGTTAGATTGAAAAAATATAAATGCTTTAATGATCAGTAAAAAGCGCAATAAAATGCTTATCATGATCAAATAATTTGATGGAGTTGTTGTGGCTGTTGATCTTGAAAGCCTCAAGGTGCTGCGGGCGGTTGTTGAAGAGGGGGGCTTTTCCCGAGCGGCAATGCGACTGAATAAAACCCAGTCCGCAGTCAGTTATCAGATCCAGAAGCTGGAAAGTCGGTTAGGCACGGCTATTTTTGACCGCTCCGGTTACCGTGCGGGATTGACACCGGTTGGTGAGCGTATTCTGGCCGAAGGGCAGCGTTTGCTCGATCAGGCGCAGTATGTTTCAGACCTGGTGGAACAGTTTTCAGCGGGTTGGGAGCCCCGGTTAGAGCTGGTCGTGGATGGTATGCTGCCAGACCTGCCGCTTCTACGAGTGTTGAAAGAGATGGCTGAACTGACGATTCCCACGCATATCCAGTTACGGGTTGAGTTTCTGGGTGGTGTGCCACAACGCTTTGAGCAGGCCGGTGCCGACCTGATGCTGACACTGGTACCGCCGGTTGATTCTCGTTTGTCAGCGCAAGCGCTGGCGGATCTCGAAACGGTGCTGGTGGTCGCGCCTGAACACCCGTTGGCACAGCTGTGCAGTCTTGATCTAACCACTGTGCAGCAACATGTTGAGCTTACTGTGCATGATTCCAGTTATAACCGGGCACATGGCGGTACACAAACATTTGGTGGTGAGCGGGTTTTCTATCTCAGTGATTTTCGCGCTAAAAAAGAAGCGTTGTTGATGGGGTTGGGCTATGGTTGGATGCCGTTACGTGAGGTAGAAGCAGAGCTGGTAACGGGTGCCTTAGTAGAGCTTGATTATCAGGGCGGCTCGCGGCATCGCTATACGCCGATGCTGGTACACCGGCTTGACCAGCCGCTGGGTCGGGCTGGTCGTTTACTCAGTGAGAAGTTAAAGCAGTGTTTTTAACTTCATGCCGGCTTTAGGCACCGGCAGCGGCCTGAGAAGTTGGAAGCCTCGCCCTGTAGGGCGGGGAGCAGTCACATACCATACAGAACTAGAGATCGTGCAGAACTTTCAGGTAGGCGTTGACGTTTTCAGACGTTCGGTTTGCTGGTGTCAGCTTGTCTGCAACAACCAGCATATTATGCAGGGCGCGCAGGTTACGGTCATCATCGTCGTTGACTTTCAGGGCTTCCGGGCTGTCGATAAATTGTTTCAATGCTGCTTGTGTGCCTGCAATATCAACACTGTTGTCAGGCTTGCTGCTATCCAGATTGTTCAGAATTTTTTCAGCATCTTCAAGAATATCCAGCAGCCCCTTTGGTGCTTCTTCGTTGTTTTGCAGCGTTTTGCTGAAGTCTTTTATAAAGGTTTGAAGTTCTGCAACTGTCGGTGTGTCACCTGCTGCGGCGCTACCTTTGGGCAGGTCTGCCGCCAGCTTTTCAGCTTCACCGCCACTGATCAGCTCCAGCTCTGCCATGCGATTGACAAAAGCCTGAGTGAGTGTGAAATCCGGGCTCATAATATTGAATTCGCTGTTCAGTGTTGCCATTTTTTCTGCGCGACTGGTGAAGGTTGGGGCTGAACTACTGGTGGTGCTACTATCTGAGCCGTTCTGAGCCTTGCTGGTCGCTTCTGTCTGAGTGGTTGATGTGGTGCTACTGGTTTTTGAATCATTGGCTGGAGCTGAACTGATTACTGTGCTGCCATCATCTGCTGTTGTTATATTGGACGAAGTTGCTGGGGTGCTTGTCGTCGGTGTGTTGGTCGTGATACTGGTCATGAATAACCTTCCTGTGGTGATGTTTTACAACAGGCCATGTTCTACAGCGATCAGCACCTGGCTGTTATTGCGCAAAGTGGCAACTGGCTTGGTAACAGAAGCTATATAGACGGGCTTTTGATATAGACAGATATTTGATTAATTAAAATATTCGAGAACTGGCAGCAAAAGTCATGCCGTTGTTTATCTGCGAAAGTTGAACGGGTGAATGGCTGGTCATAGCGGAGACAACCGGAGGGGGTATGATTGGAAATGCACTTTGCTGGCGCAGGCGGCATTATTTTGCCGCCATGATTGCCCTTACAGGAGGGTTTCGATTGAAGTGTTTCTCTATAGAAAAGCTTTTTCTGTTGAAGCACTTTCCAGTGAAATAATCTGCTTTGACAATGAAGGGCTACACCAGATTGCCTGATACTCTTGCATAAGCATTGAGTTGTTCCAGATTATGGTTCAGTGGGTTGAGCTTATAGGCAACAACCATCGCAGTGCGCACGTCTTCCAGTAAGATGGCTTGCTGATTGCTCAGTACAGGTGCGTTATCTGACGAAAAATGAAGGCCAATGGCTGCCAGTGTAGTACCGATTTCAGCATCATGTGACCGGACGGCTGAGATCGCCATGTGCTCCAGAATCGTGCGTGTATCACGTAATACCTGGCTCAGGTGACTTTGTGTGGAGCCGGCATCCAGATAGTCTGCCAGGTTGGCCAGAAAGTCTTCCATTTCGAATAATGTAGCAGTACGTGGTTCGCCTTCAGGGGGATGAGGCAGGCGACTGATCAGTACTTCGCTTTCATCTTTACGCATCAAATCAAGCTGTACCATACGCTGCAAAAAACTTTGACTGATATGAAAATCAGCTGCGCTGAGATCAAACTCATGGTTCAGTCGTGCCAACCGTGCTGCACGAGGGCTGAAGCGTGTATTGACCGCTTGTTCTGGAGCCTGGTCAAGACGGCTTTGTACCGCGCCAGCCTGATTGATATTACTGGTAGCCCCTGCTGTACCACTGCGGTTCTGGGCTGGGAGGTTGTTACTGTACGCATTGATGCCACTGCTACGCATGGGATACTCATCCGTTGAACGGTCATCGTTAATAGAAAAGATGAATAAAACTGGAACGGCAGGCAGCCGTAAGGGCTGCCTTGAATGATTACTCTATTCTGGCAGCGTGACGTTCACTTCCAGTACCGAGCATTCATCATTGCTATCCAGTTGAATGCTGACTTTATCCTGATCAATGGCGATATATTTTTTGATAACCGCAATGATCTCCTGCTGCATCTGTGGCAGGTAATCGGGCTGGCTGCGTGTGCCGCGTTCGTGAGCGACAATAATTTTCAGACGCTCGCGTGCCAAGTCCGCAGAGGAGGGTTCACTTTTACTACGGAAGTAGTCAAAGAAACTCATTACTTGCCTCCCAGAAGTCGCTGGAAAAATCCTTTCTTCTGTGCATGAAGGAAACGGTGCTCAAGCTCCTTGCCCAGTAAACGTTGAACCGCATCAGCGCATGCCTGTCCTGCATGGGATTCTTTATCCAGAATGATCGGAGTACCAGAATTGGAGGCTTTCAGTACTGCTTCGTCTTCCGGGATAACACCCAGTAGCGGTATGGCCAGAATCTCTTCAACATCTTCCACGCTCAGCATTTCACCCGCGTCAACGCGCTCCGGGTTATAGCGATTCAGCAGCAGATGCTCGACAACCGGTTCATCACCGTTTTCGGCACGGCGGGATTTGCTTTGCAAAATGCCCAGTATACGGTCAGAGTCACGTACGGAAGACACTTCCGGGTTAGTTGTCACGATAGCAATATCAGCATAGTAGAGCGCCATCTGAGCGCCTTTCTCTATACCGGCAGGTGAGTCACAGACAATGTAATCAAAGGTTTCTGACAGCTCTTCCAGTACCGCGCCAACGCCTTCTTTGGTCAGAGCGTCTTTGTCGCGAGTCTGAGAAGCCGGGAGCACGAACAGGTTGTCTGTGTGCTTGTCTTTGATCAGTGCCTGGCTGAGGTTGGCTTCCTGTTTGATTACGTTCACAAAGTCATAAACAACACGACGTTCACAGCCCATAATCAGGTCGAGGTTGCGCAGGCCCACATCAAAGTCGATGACGACGGTTTTGAAGCCGTTCAGTGCCAGTCCGGTTCCCATGGCTGCACTGGTGGTCGTTTTGCCGACACCGCCTTTGCCGGATGTCACCACGATAATCTTGGCCAATTTGATCTCCTGTATTGCCTCTTACGGGCAAATTTAAAACATCTGTTCGATTGCGGCGAGTATTTATGAAAGTGCCGATACATGCAAGCTGTCGCCTACTAGTCGTATATGGGCAGATTGCTGCCAGCGTTCTTTCTGTAGAGCGTCGCTCAGAATAAAATTACCCGCGATGGCAACAAGCTCCGCGGACAGATTCTGACAGAAAATGTTTGCTTTGATGTCACCTTGTACTCCGGCCAGTGCTCTGCCCCGTAGCGTGCTGTAAATATGGATATCCCCATCAGCTAGCACTTCAGCCCCTTCACTCACCGGCGCTAGTACTACCAGGTCAGCTCCTTCGGCATATACCTGCTGACCAGAACGTACTGGGCGGCTAATGACTTTACTGGGGCGACGCACCAGTTTTTCCTCTACTACTGTTTTGACCACTTCACGGCCAAGCTCGGAATCACTGCGCTGAGTTGCCGGAATCACTGCCAATCCTGTTGTCTGCACCTGAGCAGCCAGGTGCTCAGGTACTGAACGGAATGCAAGTGGCTGCAGGTTGAACTCACGGCAGATGTTCAGCAGGTTGCAAAAATCGGGTGTGGCATGGTCTGACAAACGGTCCAGACTGATAACGACTGGTGATTGCTGGAAAAACTGGGGGGCCTGTAGCACTTTGTCACGCAGTTGCTGTGCAAAGGTAGCGGCTTCAAACTGGTAAAGTTCCAGCACTACGATACTGACGGCACTGCCCTTGAGCTGAAAGCTGACATCGTTCATCAAACGTCGTCCTTCCTGTTCGGCTGGAGGTTCTGTATTCAGGGGGGATAATGGATACGCATTAAACCGCAATGGCGGCGGTTTCGCAAAGCTCTGGAGCAATGTTCATCGTATATTTAGGCTATTTGTGGTGTTCTGCTGATGCTTCTGTGCTGGTTCGCGCAGTTAAACGTAATGGAGGGGGCTTTGCAGTGCTTTTGACAGGGCGGGCTGGTAGAATCACGCGCCTGTTTTAACCGCCTGGCTTTTAACTGTCTGACTGTAAGCTGTCTGACTTTGAACTGCCTGTCAGGCTATTTTCCTACGCTGATTTCTGGAGCCAATCTTCATGGGCCTGCCGAATGTGCAACCTGAGCGTTATCGTGACCTGCTGAATGAAAAACTGGACTGGGTGAAAGCGGAATTTGCTGAATTCAATCTGCCATCTGTGGATGTGTTTGAATCGGAACCGCAACATTACCGTCTGCGCGCTGAATTTCGAGTATGGCATGAAGGTGACGATCTTTATTACGTCATGTTTGATGGTGATAAGCATACACCGGTGAGGATTGACAGTTGTCCGATGGTATCGGAACGCATCCATGACATGATGTTTGAACTGCTGGATGTTATTCGTCCCAATGAAGTGCTGCGTCGTCGGTTATTTCAGGTCGATTTTCTCAGTAGTCTCAGCGGTGAACTCACAGTTACCTTGTTGTACCATCGTCCGATTGGTGAGGAGTGGGCTGAAGCGGCGGCCAAACTGCGTGAGCAGTTCAATATAGATATTATTGGTCGGGCACGTAAGACAAAAATCTTGCTCAATCGAGATCATGTTATTGAAACACTGCATATTAATGGCAAGCCATTTCAGATCAAACAGGTCGAGAACAGTTTTAGTCAGCCAAACGGAAAGGTTTGTGAACAGATGATCCAGTGGGGGCTGGATGTAACAGCGGGTGTTGGTGGCGACCTGGTAGAATATTACTGCGGTGCTGGCACTTTTACTTTACCACTGGCGCAGAACTTCCGCCGTGTTGTTGCAACAGAGCTGGCCAAAGTTTCTGTACATGCAGCGAAAGAGAATATTGCTCTCAATAACGTTGATAATGTTGATGTGGTGCGAATCAGTGCAGAAGACTTTTCGCTGGTTTTGCAAGGGCGCATGCAGACCCGTCGAGTAGCAGGCCTGGAGCTGGATAGCTGCAACTTTACAACGGTTCTGGTAGACCCTCCGCGTGCTGGTCTGGACGCTGATACAGTGCAGCAGGTACAACAATATGACAATATTCTCTATGTGTCCTGCAACCCGGTTACATTGAAAGAAAACTTGCGAGAAATTTGCAAAAACTACCGTGTTGAGCGCTTCGCACTGTTTGATCAGTTCCCCTATACCCATCATATGGAGTGCGGTGTCTTTCTGACCCGCCGTTAATTTCACGTCAGTTGAAGTTGCTATGCCTGACCGGTTGGTCAGGCTTCATCTCTCTGGTGGGGTTGTTGGTTTCGGTCTTTTGTTGACTTCAATTCTGCTATTAGTGTCTGCATTAACGTTGATGCAGACATCTGACGAGCCTGCCCGATACCCTGACCAGCCCAGAGCGACAGATAATCAGAATTATCCAGCTTTTTTGCCTGAATTCGCATCGGTTGTGTCAGAGCATTTTGCCAGGGGAAGGGGAGGATGTGGTTGGCTTGCTGTTCTAATGTGGTCATCGCTAGATTGCGAATACCGCGTGCCAGCCTGCCTGAAAAAGCACGGGTAAGCGTTGTTTCTGCGCCCTGATAGTCCATAATCGCCTTCTTCCAGCTTTCACAGGCTCCAGATTCCGGACAGGGGATAAAGGCAGTGCCTAGTGCAGCAGCCTCTGCGCCTGCCTGTAATATCGTATGAATGTTCTCGCCGTTCATAATGCCGCCTGCAGCAATTATGGGGAGTTTGCTGGCAGTTTTAATCTGAGGAATCAGTGTCAGTGTACTGGTAAGACCAGGTTTGCTATCGCTTGAGCCTCCACGGTGACCACCGGCTTCTGACCCCTGTGCCATAATTACGTCAACACCGGCAGTTTCCAGCTGTTGTGCTTCAGCTGCTGATGTTGCAGTACCAATAACGAGCATATCTGCACGGTGAGTTTTTTCGATCAGTGCCTTGTCCGGGATGCCAAATGTAAAGCTCAGTGCGCGAGCACCGCTATTCAGTGCTGCCGTAAATTGCGCTTCAAAAGGTAAAACAGGTGTTGTTGGCGGGGATGGGAATGGTAGATTCAGGGACTGATGTAATGGTATTAATGCGGAAACGGCATTGTTTTGCTGTTTTATAGTGGGTGGGCAAGAGGCACTTTCTGGTAGAAAAAGATTGATTCCGAAAGGTGCCGCTGTCAGTTGTCGAATGGTCTGGCAATCCTTCTCCAGTTGTTCTGCGTTGAGATACGCCGCACCAATAAACCCCATTCCGCCAGCTTGACTGACTGCGGCAATCAGCTCAGGGCTGTCAATACCTCCCGCCATTGGAGCTTTTATAACAGGGTGAGCTAATCCGAGCCTTTTTAGTAGCGGGGAAGATTGCATCTGTTTTCGAGCCTCTCTCTGATTACTGACGACTGACAGGGTAAAGTGCGGTAGCGATTTTGTTGAATGCTTTATTCCGAAGGCTCTGTTCGCTCTGGCAGATATGCGGTATGCGCTAGTAAAAGCTTTCCCTGTTTTGAATAAGTTGAAGTAATCAGAGCATGATGAAAATCTGGATGGCTAGTGGCTCATGACCAAGGAGAATCTCCCATCTCCTGCTGTGTCAGAAACAGTCTCATATCCAGCTCCAGTTGGTGGTAGTCTGGCAGCATGTGACAGCAGAGTTGATAGAAGGCTTTGTTGTGGCTTTTTTCCCGGAAATGTGCTAGCTCATGTACCAGTATCATTTGCAAGAATGCTTCCGGGCTATGGCGGAAAATATGTGCGACGCGAATTTCATGCTTGGCTTTCAGCTTGCTCCCCTGCACCCGACTGATAAACGTGTGTGTGCCCAGGGCATCTCGTACAGCGTGAATATGTTTGTCCCAGCTGACCTTGCTTAGTGGTGGCGATTTTTTCAGATAGTGGTTTTTTAGCGTCATACAGTAGTTATATAGCGCCTTTTCACTGCGAATATTGTGGCAATCAGGGTAACGCTTACGCAGGTAGCCCGATAATTTGCCGCGTTCTATCAGTGTTTGCGCCTGTTTCTGGATAGAATCAGGGTAGCCTTGCAAATAGATAAGTTGAGACATCTGGCAGTGGGTATCTGAAGAAAACGAAAATACAGTGGGTATGCCTGTAAGCAGGTAACAGGCCGGGCATAATCTGAGTTACACCCGGCGATGACTGGTTTTTCGGCAGTCTATGCTGTAGCTGCGGACTCTACGTTGAGTTTCTCAATGTGTTCAGAGCCCTTCGTAAGCCAGTAGAGTAAATGTTGGGATATCGGCTTCCTGGATCAGTAGGGAGCCATTAAGATCTGGTAGGTCGATCAGCGCAGCAGCTTCCGCCACTGTTGCTCCCAGGTTGCGGATTAATGTTGCAGCTGCCAGTACGGTACCACCGGTTGCGATCAGATCATCAAAGATCAGTACCCGGTCGCCAGCACTTAGTGCATCAACCTGCATCTCTACGGTTGATGTGCCGTATTCAAGCTGATAGTCCTGACTGATGGTGTCGCCTGGCAGCTTCCCTTTCTTACGTACCAGTACCAGCGGCAGGTTCAGTGCGTACGCCATGATGGAGCCCAACAGAAAACCTCGGGCATCAATACAGGCGATATGGGTAATATCGGAATCAATATATCGAGTAATCAGAGCGTCTGAGACCATGCGCAAGGCCTTGGGGTCTTTAAAAATCGGAGTGACGTCCCGGAAGGCAATTCCTGGCTCGGGCCAGTCGTGAATGGTACGCACGACAGACTTTACGTAGCACTCGTCGTAAGACATGCAGTATTCCTCAGAAAAAATGGGTCGTTATAGATGATTGATATGGCTCAATGCCCATCGTTGCATCGAAAGGTCTAATAGGCGCGTTGGGTTACACATTGAGATGGCTACTTCATTGTGCAACGGTTGACGCCCGCAGTCTGTGACTGCGGGTGTTTTTTTATACAGACAGCCTTATCAGTATTGGCAAACCTGTGCGTTTTGTCAGGGTGTTGTGCTCGTAATCACGGATATGGCTTAACCAGTACGAGCCTGTTCTGCACATGCTGGTTTGAGACAGGGTTTTTCGGCCTCAGGTTCACTCGGGCATTCCCCGGAAACCTGATACAGCGCATCCTGTTGCAGCAGCTCAACCTCTTTACCATCAACCCGAATCAGCCCATTTTTCTGGAAACGGGTGAAAATACGGCTGACAGTCTCAACGGCCAGGCCAAGGTAATTACCAATTTCATTGCGCGACATGGACAGGCGGAAGGCCGCTGCCGAGTAACCACGCATTTTAAAACGCTGAGACAGTTTTACCAGGAAGGTGGCAACCCGTTCTTCGGCGTTTTTCTTCGATAGCAACAGCATCATCTGCTGTTCATCGCGAATTTCTTTGCTCATGGTGCGCAGAATCTGGCGGCGCAGCTCTGGCAGTTGGCCGGAGAGGTCATCAAGACGCTCAAACGGAATTTCGCATACAGTGGTAGTTTCCAGCACTTTGGCGGAAACCGGGTAGGTGGCTTCATCAAAGCCGCTTAGCCCTACCAGTTCACCCGGGAAATAGAAGCCGGTTATCTGTTCTTCACCCTCGTTCGTGATGGTATAACTTTTAATTGTACCAGCACGCACAGCATAGACGGATGAGAAAGGTTCCCCCTGATGGAACAGATGCTCGCCTTTTTTCAATGGACGGCTTTTTTCGATTATATTGTCCAGCCGTTCCATTTCGGTCAAATTAAGTGAGACCGGCAAGCACAGGGAACTGAGGCTACAGGTGCTGCAGTGCGCCTGTTGCAGGCTACGCAGCTTCCCTTCTGTCGCTTTTATGTCATTCATTGGACAGGCCCTGCTTTATTATGATTACACATTGTGAGTAGCTACGCGGAGGATTATGAATGATTTCCGCGTAGCCGTGAAGGGCTGGCCTGTTTAAATGATGCGTGAGAAGCCCTTTGTTGGTTGCTGCTTTGGTATATAAGCGTCAAAAGCCATGCAAATGCGGCGAATCAGCAGTCTGCCGCGGCTAGTAACCCGAATCCCAACTTCGTCCAGGGTGATCAGTCCGTCTTCCGCAAAACGTGTCAGCTCGACCTGTTCATCAGCAAAATACCGTTTGAATTCAATACCAAACGCTCCCTCAATATGTCTGTAATCCAATTCGAAGTGACAGATCAGCTGGGTGATTACCTGGCGACGAATGCGGTCATCTTCGGTCAGGCAGACACCGCGACGAATGGCATTGCTACGGGCTTCAATGGCGCTGCCATAGGCTGCCATATCGTGTTCATTCTGGTAGTAGACATCGCCAATCTGGCTGATAGCGGACACGCCCATTGCAACCAGGTCGCAATCTGCGTGGGTGGTGTAGCCCTGGAAGTTGCGATGTAACTGGCCGTTACGTTGAGCAATTGCTAACTCATCATCAGGCTTGGCAAAATGGTCCATACCGATATAAACATAACCGGCATTGAGCAGCTTATCGATTGTGTGCTGCAGGATGGCCAGTTTAGTTTCCGGAGTTGGCAGTGTGTCGGCAATAATATGCTTCTGCGAACGGAAACGGTCTGGCATGTGGGCATAGTTAAATACTGATAGACGATCTGGCGACATTTCAATGACTGCGTCCAGAGTTTCGTCAAAGCTGTTCAGGCTCTGATAGGGCAAGCCGTAGATCAGATCCATATTCAGTGAGCGAAACCCTTCACTGCGAGCACGTTCCAGCAGTGCGCGGGTCTCTTCGGTACTTTGTACCCGGTTAACGGCTTCCTGAACCTGAGGGTTTATGTCCTGTACACCCAGGCTGATGCGGTTAAAGCCGATTTCGCGCAGTATAGAGAGGCTGTCCAGTGTGACTTCTCGCGGGTCAATTTCAATGGAGTAATCGCCCTTGTCATCATCACGCAGATTGAAATACTGGCCCATTTTGCCCATCAGCTCCCGCATCTGTTCGTCGCTGATAAACGTTGGTGTACCACCTCCCCAGTGTAGCTGGTTAACGATACGGTCATTGCTATGCCATTGGCTTAGCTGCTCCATCTCACGGTAAAGCTGATCCAGATAAGGCTGTGCGCGTTTGCGGTTGCGTGTAATGACTTTATTGCAGGCGCAGTAGTAGCAGACGTGGGCGCAGAACGGAATATGAACATAGAGAGAGAGAGGCGCTGCTGTATCAGCACTGTTTTGGCCGGTTTCCACCAGTGCGCTGGCGGTCAGCTCAGGGTCAAACTGCAGAGCCGTCGGGTAGGAGGTGTAACGGGGGCCGGCCAGATCGTAACGGTTGATCAGATCCATATCCCACTGAATCGGGCTGTTATTGCTCATATCAATAGTGTCCACACGACTGTTGCTGAATTGCTCGGATTTAAACGCCCGGCCAGTGTAGGGACAGGGCAATCGGTCGGCCTTGATGCTGGTCAAGCAGAGATAAGACCGGTCCAGGGCAGGGTAAAGAGGCCAAAAAGAATAATGAGGCTGCCAAACAGGCTTTTAGTCATACGGTGTTGCAGCATCGCTTTGAATTGCTGTGCCAGCAATCCGGTCAGTAGCAGGGTGGGCAGTGTACCGAGCCCGAAAGCAGCCATCAGGCTTGCGCTCTGTTGCCAGTCTCCCGCAGCTGATGTCCAGATGAGTGTGCTGTATACCAGTCCACAGGGCAGCCAGCCCCAGAGACCGCCCAGTATAAATGCCTGTAGCAGGTTACGGGCAGGTAGAAAGCGCCCGGCCAGGGGCTGGATGTGACGCCAGAGCAGCTGGCCTCCCCTTTCCAGCTTTGTCACGCCTTGCCACCATTGGGCAACGTAGAGGCCCATCGCAATCAGCATCAGGCCTGCCAGTGTACGTAGCGCCAGCATAATGGGCTGGTCTCTTAACAGCCAGCTCAGGCTTCCCACCAGGGCGCCTGCAACGGCGTAGCTACAAACTCGTCCCAGGTTATAACCCAGCAGGATTAATGGGCGTTGCTGGCCCTGGCTACCCATGCCAATGGTTGCGGCAATGCCACCGCACATACCAATGCAATGACTGCCGCCGAGCAGGCCCAGCAACAAAGCGGTGGTAAGGGAAAGTGTTTCCAGGTTCATTTTTTATCCGACTGGCGGGCATCATCCGGGATCAGTTGCTCATCATCATCGTAAAGAATGCTATGGGCAGGGCTTTCCAGGTCATCAAACTGGCCGCTGTTTACACTCCAGAAAAACGCCCAGGTCGCAAAAGAGACCAGGATGATGGCGATTGGAATCAGCAGGTAGATAATATCCATGGCGTATTCCTAAACCTCTTGTGTTGATGCGTGTGGTGTTGGCGTGGCAGCATGACTCTTCTGCACTTTACGACGGCGTAACCGGGAAAGACGCAGCGCGTTACCGACTACCACCAGAGAGCTGGCAGACATGCCAATTGCCGCCATATAAGGTGCAACAAAGCCCAGTGCAGCCAGAGGCAGTGCCATCAGGTTGTAGATCAGAGCCCAACTCAGGTTCTGACGAATAATTTTGCGGCTATAACGTGCCAGTGAAATGGCGTCGACCAGTCGTCGCAGGTCACTGCTGATCAGCACAGAGTCGGCATTTGTGCGTGCAAGATCGGAAGCATTGCCCATCGCAATGGACGTTTCTGCCCCTGCAAGCACCGGAATGTCATTAATACCGTCGCCTACCATGATCACCTGAGCGCCGTTTTCCTGCAGTGCTTTGACATGCGCCAGTTTCTGTTCGGGTGATACACCACTGGTAACTGTATCAATACCTAGCAGGTCTGCTGTTTCTTTTACTGCATGAGAGCTGTCACCGGTCAGCATTTCGCACTTCAGGCCCAGAGCATGCAGCTGATCAATGGTTTCTTTTGCTTCTCGACGAATCTGATCATTAATGCGGAACCATGCCAACGGCTGACTTTCATTGCACAGAAGTAACCAGTGGCCTTCAGCTATGGGGGGCTGAATGTCTGCGGTATCAGACAAAGCGCGGGCATAGTCCGGTTTACCAATACGGTAGCGCTGGCCATTGATAAGCCCTTCAATACCCTGGCCTACAGTAGTTTCTATATCACTGGCGTGCTGATCGGCAATAAACGGATGAAACGCCCGCGCAATGGGGTGCTCGGAATAGGCTTCAAGAGCGGCTGCCAATTGTTGGCAGTGTTGTTCATCCAGTTCTGCCAGTGGGTGTGTTGCTTGTAGACTCAGATTGCCTTCTGTCAAAGTACCTGTTTTGTCAAAAATAATATGACTGGCACGGGACAGGCTTTCCAGTACGTGGCCTCGAGTGATCAGGAAGCCATTCTGGCGCAGGGTGCCTGTGGCGGCGGTCAATGCAGTTGGTGTAGCCAGTGACAAAGCGCAAGGGCAGGTAACCACCAGGACAGACAGGGTGATCCACAGGGCGTTTGCAGGCTCCAACAGGTACCAGCTTCCACCCACAACGGTTGCCGTCAACAGTACCGCAGCAACAAAATAGCTGGACACCTTGTCTGCAATACGTGCGACTTGAGGCTTTTCTTCTGCGGCACGATCCAGCAAACGTACAATAGCAGAGAGCCGAGAGTCTGCACCGACTTCGCTGATGCGTACCAGCAACGGGTTTTCAACGTTGATAGTGCCACCAACAACAGAGTCATTTTCTGTTTTGCGTACAGGCAGGTATTCGCCGGTCAGTGCTGACTCATCTACTGAACTGTGGCCTTCTTCAATGATGCCGTCTGCTGGAATTGTCTGGCCTGGGCGCACCCGTACCAGATCACCTGCATTCAGCTCATTGGCGGGTACTAGTTGTTCTTCGCCGTCGACCAGACGCAAGGCGCTGGTAGGAAGCAGGTTAAGCATGGCGTTGCCTGCTCGTCCAGTGCGGTGACGAGCTTTCATCTCCAGGAAGCGGCCAATCAGCAGAAAAAATGTGAACATGGTCACCGAGTCAAAATAAATCTCGCCAGTGTTGGTTACAGTAGCCCAGATGCTGGCCAGATATGCACCGCCTATGGCGATGGAAACGGGAACATCCATGCTGAGCTTACGTGTACGCAGGTCGCGCAATGCTGCATCGAAAAAAGGTCGGGCCGCATAGATCACCACCGGTGTGGCAATCAGTAAGCTGGTCCAGCGGATGAAGGATTGATAAGTGGACTCGATCCCCTGCAAAGCGCCAGCGTAAAGTGCCACAGCCATCATCATGACCTGCATCATACCGAGGCCTGCAACCCCCAGGCGGCGAATGGCGCGTTTATGCTCAGCGGCCAGTAGTTGTTCTTCTTTATTCGGGTGCCAAGGGTGGGCCTGATAGCCGATACGGTATATTTCAGTCAGGATCTGGCTGAGGTTGATCTGTGCCGGATTCCATTGTATTCGAGCGCGGTGATTGGTCAGATTAACACTGGCTTTTGCTACGCCGTCGACATCTGTCAGGTGGTGTTCAAGTAGCCAGACACAGGCGGCACAGGTAATACCTTCAACAACCAGGCTGGCTTCCAGTAAGCCTTCGTGTCGGGTAACAAAGCTCTTCTGCACTGAGGGCTGGTCATAGAGTGCCAGTTCGCGGGACAGTTCTGCAGGGAGCTGACGACCGTTTAACTCAGGTGATGCAGCGGTTGCCGTTCGATGGCGATAATAGGTATCAAGACCACTGCTGACAATCGTCTGCGCAACAGCTTGACAGCCTGGACAGCACATCTGACGAGTTTTACCGTCGATTTCGGCACTGAAGTCACTGCCCGGAGGTATAGGAAGGCCGCAGTGGTAGCAGCCTTCATCATGGTTTGCCTGTGTCTGGGATGGCATGGTGATTTACTTCTTCTCTCCGGCATCCAGGATAAACTTCGCCTGCTCATACGGTGGGCTGATCTCTGCGCGCAGCTGCCAGATATCTTCGGCATTACCGCTAGATAGAGTGATGTAACGCTTACCTTTGATTGGTGCAGGCAGGTTACCACGGTAGATGCGGCTGCTTGCCAGTGGTTTCAGAGTGATGTTCTGGTCGTATTGCTGGTGTGTTGGATGAACCAGTTCGAGCGTCAGAGAGTCCCAGCTTTTGTCGGATGAGCTGCTGAGTTTCAGTACCAGGTCACCGGTCAGGTTATCAACAGTCAGTTCACCAGACAGGCCCAGTTTTTGAGCAGCTTCCAGCTTGCTTGAATCTCTATGGTAGCCACGGGCAATCTTATAGTGATCTTCTTTGACGATACCGTCATGGGTGACAATCGACAGTATCAGATAGGCGGTGCCATATATGAATACTGCGATCAGAGGGGTGAGGATAAACCACAACCAGGGTTGACGATACCAGGGGGCGATTGCTTCGTTGGTGTGTTTGCTCATGATGACGCCTTTATCAAGGGTGGCAGACAGGGCCAGAGGCTTTTGTGTGCGCCACGCCATGGCGGAACTGCTCGGGGCGGTCCGTCCGTTAAATACTGAAAGCAAAAAAATAGCTGCTTGCCGGAGCGAGCAGCTATTTTATCGTTTTCACACTTCAGGTGCGACTAGCGACGAGGCGCAGGGCCGATAAAACGGTTTTCCTGCACAATTGTAATGTTCTCGTCATTTTTCGATACAAGCGTGAAATGGATGGTGTAATTCGCCTTGTCAAGATAACGCGGGTCGATCTGCAGGCGAATTGGGTAGTCCTCCAGTGCTCCTGTTTCTACGTTGATCACCGGGTTGCCGATCAGTTTCAAACCTTCCAGACCATCAATAGACAGCTGGTAAGTCTGGTCTTTCTGACTTTTATTAGCAATCTTCAGCATGTAGCTGTTTTCGATCAGGCCGTTGGGTGTTTCAACAAACAGCTGGCCACGGTCGCGGATAATATCCAGCTCCAGTGGTACACGGCTGAGAATGGTGTAACCGAAAGCGATGCTCATGATAATCAGCGCGGCGAAGTAACCGATCAGGCGTGGACGCATGATGTGAGTTTTATTGCCATTAAGCTGATGCTCGGTGGTGTAACGGATCAGTCCTTTCGGATAGCCAGTACGTTCCATTATATCATCACAGGCATC
Source organism: Marinobacterium sp. (assembly GCA_025800125.1). Taxonomy (GTDB): domain Bacteria; phylum Pseudomonadota; class Gammaproteobacteria; order Pseudomonadales; family Balneatricaceae; genus Marinobacterium_C. The sequence continues at coordinate 14,057 of JAOXSF010000181.1, read as the reverse complement.
AATACAGGCGCCACAGGCAACACATTCATACTGCAAGCCATCACGGATATCGATGCCTACTGGGCAGACATGAACACAGTTTTTGCAGTCGATACAGTCGCCCAGCCCCATCGCTTTATAGTCAGCGCTCTTCTTGCGCTTGCCACGGTTCTCGCCACGGGCAGCGTCATAGGAGATGATCAGTGTATCCTGGTCGAACATTACGCTCTGGAAGCGAGCGTATGGGCACATGTAGATACACACCTGCTCACGTAACCAGCCTGCATTTGCATAAGTTGCAACACTCAGGAAGCCCAGCCACCAGGTTTCCCATGGGCCCAGTTCCCAGCTCAGAATGTCGGGTATCAGTTCCCGGATAGGGGAGAAGTAACCAACAAAGGCAATTGCTGAAGTTGTTGCAATCGTCAGCCACAGTGCATGTTTAGCTGTTTTTCGCAGGATTTTTTCTTTGTTCCATGGCGCTTTATCCAGGCGGATGCGTTTATTACGATCACCCTCTGTCCACTTTTCAGCGTAGATAAACAGCCAGGTCCAGACGAACTGTGGGCAGGAGTAACCACACCATAAGCGGCCAGCAAATACGGTAACAAAAAACAGTGTAAAGGCCAGAATAATCAACAGCCAGGACAGCAGCATGAAGTCCTGAGGCCAGAAGGTGAAACCAAATACATGGAACTGGCGGTTAGGAAGGTCAAACAATACTGCCTGACGACCATCCCACTGTAGCCAGGAGAAGGTGTAGAACATCACCAGCATGATTGCACTGGAGATGGTACGCAGCTTTTTGAACAGGCCGCGTGCGTCTTTTACATAGATGTGCTTCCGATCGGCATACAGGTCTTTGTTGCCTGTTTTGTTCTTGTCGGGGGTGACATCCTGAACAGGTATCTGATTCATACCGCTGCTCACTACTCAAGGATTGAAGGATCTGATGAAGGCTGGGGGCGGGCCGTGTCGAGCTGTACGGGCCTGTCCGGAGGCTTCTTATCACATAAAGCTATATAGACCGATGAAGCTGATCTATTAGCAAGCGCGCATATTATAATAGTTCTGCACAAAAAAAGGCGATATGACTTGCATCATATCGCCTTTAATGTGGTGTTTAACAGCTATTACTTGTCAGACAAGCTGTAAACGTAGGCTGTGATCAGGTGGATTTTGTCATCACTCAGCAGTGCTTTGTGAGCTGGCATCACACCGTTACGACCGTTACGGATGGTGTGGGCAACTTTCTCGAAAGTGCCGCCGTACAACCAGATGTCGTCAGTCAGGTTGGGTGCACCCAGTGCCTGCAGGCCAGTGCCATCAGCGCTGTGACATGCAGTACACAGAGCCTGGAACTGTGGCTTAGCGCGTGCAACGGATTCAGAGTCAACCGCTTTGCCGCTCAATGCCAGCACGTAGTTAGCCATATCACGAACACCGTCTTCACCCAGTACCGCACCCCATGGTGGCATGCCGCCGATACGACCTTCAGCAATAGTGTGCTTGATTGCGTCAGGCGCACCACCGTACAGCCAGTCGTTGTCGGTCAGGTTCGGGAAGCCGTGAGCACCCGTTGCACTGGTGCCGTGACATACAGAACAGTTGTTGGCGAACATGCGCTGACCCATTTTCAGGCCCGCAGCATTTTCGTCCTTCTGCAGTTCTTCTACACTCAGTGCTGCATATTTTGCGAACACAGGCGCGTAGTTTTCTTCTGCGTGCTGCATTTCAGTTTCCCACTGGCCGGTAGATGTCCAGCCCAGTACACCCGGGAAAGAACCCAGGCCTGGGTAGGCTACCAGATATACCAGACCAAAAATCACAGTGCCAACGAACAGCTGGAACCACCACTTTGGCAGTGGGTTGTCATATTCCTCGATGCCATCAAATGCGTGGCCGAGCGTTTCTTCGGTTGTTTCCTGGTGTGGCTGGCTCTTACGAGTTGCGAACAGCAACCATGCACAGCCCAGAATTACTGCCAGAGTGATGACAATAATCCACGCGCTCCAAAAAGCACTCATTTTTCGTTTCTCCCATGCTTGGCCATGTCAGTGCCGACCTGATCACCTTCGTCTTCTGCGAACGGCAGATTTGCCGCATCGTCGTAGCTCTTTTTGTTTTTAGGGTGCAGTACCCAGGCAAACAGAGCCAAGAAGGTGATCAGCATGATCACCGGCATATACGGGCCATAAACATCGTAACTCACGGTCAATTACCGTTTGTTGGTGTAGTTATCGTGCAGCTTGCCCAGAGACTGCAGGTACGCTACCAGCGCATCAATCTCGTATTTACCAGCAACTGCATCACGAGCACCGGCAATCTGCTCATCGCTGAATGGAACGCCCATGGAGCGCAGTACTTCCATCTTGGTGGAAGTGTCTTTACCAGTCAGCTTGTCAGAGAACAGCCAAGGGTAAGATGGCATTTTTGACTCAGGTACAACGTCACGTGGGTTGTACATGTGAGCACGGTGCCAGTCGTCAGAGTAACGACCACCTACACGTGCCAGGTCAGGGCCAGTACGCTTGGAGCCCCACAGGAACGGGTGTTCCCATACGCCTTCGTTAGCAGTGTTGTACTGACCGTAGCGCTCAGTTTCTGCACGGAAAGGGCGGATCATCTGAGAGTGACATACGTTACAGCCTTCACGGATGTAGATGTCGCGGCCTTCCAGTTCCAGTGCAGTGTAAGTGCGCAGACCTTCAATTGGCTTTGTGGTCGAGCTCTGGAACATCAGAGGCACGATCTCTGCCAGGCCACCACCACTGATCACAAGGATGATCAGCAGGATCATGAGGCCAATATTCTTTTCTATCGTTTCATGTTTGATCATTGTTCTGCTCCCGGACCTCTTAAGCAGCCTGTGCTGTAGCGTCAGCTACAGGGGCAGTGCTGTCCTTGCGAACTGTCTGCCATACGTTGTAAGCCATCAGCAGCATGCCAGTCACCCAGAATGCACCACCCAGCGCACGTACGAAGTAACCCATGTGGGATGCTTCCAGTGCTTCTACGAAGCTGTAAGTCAGAGTGCCGTCTTCGTTTACTGCACGCCACATCAGCCCCTGCAGGATGCCGTTTACCCACATCGCACAGATGTACAGTACTGTACCGATAGTCGCCAGCCAGAAGTGGGTGTTAACCAGAGCAACAGAAGCCATCTGAGCTTTGCCCCACAGACGTGGGATCATGTGGTAAGTCGCACCAACGGAGATCATGGCTACCCAGCCCAGTGCGCCAGCGTGTACGTGGCCAACAGTCCAGTCAGTGTAGTGAGACAGTGCGTTTACAGTCTTGATGGACATCATCGGGCCTTCGAAGGTGGACATACCGTAGAAGGACAGAGATACAACCAGGAAGCGCAGAACAGGGTCTGTGCGCAGTTTGTGCCATGCGCCAGACAGCGTCATCATGCCGTTGATCATACCACCCCAGGAAGGTGCCAGCAGGATCAGGGACATAACCATCGCTACAGACTGGGTCCAGTCTGGCAGGGCAGTGTAATGCAGGTGGTGACCACCGGCCCACATGTAAGTCGCAATCAGTGCCCAGAAGTGCACGATAGACAGGCGGTAGGAGTAAATTGGACGCTCAGCCTGCTTCGGTACAAAGTAGTACATCATGCCCAGGAAGCCAGCAGTCAGGAAGAAACCTACCGCGTTATGGCCGTACCACCACTGTACCATGGCGTCTACGGCGCCAGCGTATACAGAGTAGGACTTCCACATGGATACAGGCATCGCCATGCTGTTTACGATGTGCAGAACAGCAACGGTAATGATGAAGGCCATGTAGAACCAGTTACCCACGTAGATGTGAGAAGTTTTACGGTTCTTGACGGTGCCCAGGAACACAACTGCGTAGGTTACCCACACAACAGCGATCAGCAGGTCAATTGGCCATTCCAGCTCTGCGTACTCTTTGGAGGAGGTCAGACCCAGCGGCAGCGTGATTGCTGCAGCGACGATCACCGCCTGCCAGCCCCAGAACGTAAAGGAGGCCAGAGCATCAGAGAACAGACGCACCTGACAGGTACGCTGTACAACGTAATAGGAAGTGGCGAACAGGGCGCTACCACCGAAAGCAAAAATAACTGCGTTAGTGTGCAGCGGACGCAGGCGACCGTAGGTCAGCCAGGGAATATCAAAATTGAGCTGCGGCCAGACCAACTGTGACGCAATCAGGACACCGACGGTCATACCGACGATACCCCAGATCACTGTCATGATGGCGAACTGGCGCACCACTTTATAATTGTAGGTGGGGTGTTCAGTTGCTGTGCTCATGTCAGGCTCTCATCAACAAGCTAAGTTACGGAAATGTAGAGTTTCGGGCGCCATTATCTTGAAAACAGCCTTTGTTTTCAATGTGATTGCGCAATGCAACAGGTCAAATTGTCGCACTGCGGATACGCTCATTTAATGTACATTGGATCACTACCAGATTTTTTATTGTTTTTGTCATAACTTATTGATTTTATTGATGGTGTGTTTATTGCTGTGTTTGCTTGCTCTGGTTGTTTTTTAATCGTGCAGGTGCGTTCTATTACTTTGGTATTAAGGCATAATGTCGTTTTTTAATTGTTAAACGGGGTGTTCCTTGATGCAGGTCAAACTGCTTAACCTGCTGAAATCAGGTTTGATGCAGGTCACAAAAACGGTGGGTAGATGATTATTTCAGGGCAACCAGAACGAGGACGGGTTTTATTTGCACACGGCGCTGGAGCGGGCATGGAATCAGCTTTTATGGCCGATATGGCAGGGCGTCTGGGTAGGCTCGGCTTGGAGGTACAGCGCTTTGATTTTCCGTATATGCAGTTGCGTGTGGAGACAGGGCGTAAGCGTCCACCTGATCGTTTACCTGTTTTACTGGAATATTTTTCCGGGCTGGTCGCAAAGCAGCCGAATGATGGTCTGCCGCTGTGGCTGGCAGGTAAGTCTATGGGGGGGCGTATTGCCTCTATGCTGGTGGCAGAAGGTGTTGCGAAAGAAGCCTGGGTGCTAGGGTATCCGTTTCATCCGCGTGGGAAGCCAGAAGCCCTGCGTACAGAACATCTGCAACAGCCAAAAGGGCGTATAGACATTTTCCAGGGCACCCGTGACCCGATGGGAAATCAATCAGAGGTTGGCGGCTATTCACTGGGGACTGATGTACACTTGCACTGGCTGGAAGATGGGGATCATGATCTTAAACCTCGTCAGCGTTCCGGCTTCACCCAGGCGAGCCATCTGGACGCTGTGATTAAAGTTTTGGAAGCGCGTGTATCAGCAACTGCCTGAAAGCCTGTGCTCGAAACGTATATTTGAGAAAATCTGTGTTGAAGGAAAGAGTGAGTGCATAAATTCAGTCAGCTGATTTTGCAATGCCGGGCTGGTTTTGAAAAAGAAACCGCCGCTGAAATTACCGCGTGTCTTGCGCGAGCCGGTGTCTATGGTTACTGCCAGCTGACTGAAGGGCAGGGGTATGTCAGTTTTCAGGGCAGCGACGGGGCGTTACTGCAACAGGCAGTGGAAAATCTGCCCTTTGATGAGCTTATCTATATTCGCCAGTGGACGTTAGCAACAGATTGGCTGGAGCTATCACGTGATGATCGTGTTGGTCAGATCAGGGAGCAGCTTGATGGCGTACCTGCCTGTGCTGAAGTCTGGGTGGAGTATCCCGACACAACTGAAGGACGAGAACTTGCGACATTTTGCCGTAAGTTTGGTTCGGCGCTGGCCCAACGGTTAAAGAAAGACCGCTGGTTGCGTCCGGCTGCCACCGAAGAGAAAAGGGGCAGTCACTGGCGTCTACAGCTGTTTGTACTTTCTGGTGAAAGAATGGCATTGGGTATTGCACCGCTGGCGAACTCTGCACCCTGGCCGCAGGGTATCCTGCGGCTTAAATTTCCCCGTCAGGCGCCTAGCCGTTCTACGCTCAAGCTGGAAGAGGCCTGGCACTGGTTTGTGCCACGGGAAGAATGGGATACCCGGCTGACTGGCGGTCGGGCTGTTGATCTTGGGGCGGCCCCTGGTGGTTGGACCTGGCAGCTGGTGCAGCGCGGAATGTTTGTTTCTGCGGTTGATAATGGTCCCATGAATGAGGATCTGATGGAATCGGGTCAGGTTGAGCACTGCCGTGAAGATGGTTATGTCTATACGCCAGTGAAACCGGTGGACTGGATGGTTTGTGATATGGTGGACAAGCCGATTCGTACTGCAGCAATGGTTGTTGAGTGGGCGGTTAATGGTTACTGTCGGGAGATGATTTTTAACCTTAAATTGCCGATGAAGCAGCGCTATAAAGAAACCGAGCGTTGTTTGCAGCATATAGAAGATGCGTTGGCCTTAGCAGGGCTGCAATGGCAATTAAGAGCGCGTCAGCTTTACCATGACCGAGAAGAAATAACCTGCCATTTGAGGTTGTTCTGATCTGTTTTCCTCTGGTGTTAGTCGGCACAAACGCACGAACGCAGAGGTGCTTTCGTAGCACGCTCTGCGTTATTTTGTTGATGTTGTTTTGCCAGTTGGCGGTACACTTGTAAGTCAGTGCTGGAACAGGGTGATTTTTTCTTCGGTTTCCAGCATTGGGTTTAACTGCTCCATGATTTCCTTGCGTTCCGGCGAGCTGGCCCAGCGTTGCCAGTCCTGAATAGTGCGGAAAGTTGCCAGTACGACTCTGTGGTTGGGATTGTGCATATCGTGCAGAGCTTCACCACTGATAAATCCGTGAGCCTGCATTGCGGTTTGTAGTGTGCGACGAGCCGCCTGTTCGTAATGCTCGGCCAGTCCATCTGCGATTTGTCGTTCTATCAATACGCGAATCATCTGCGTACCCTCCTGGTCAGTTCTTTTTATTGGTCAGCTTTAATATCGGCTGTTTTTTGCTAATTGTTATTCTCTATTGCCATTTGTCCGGGGCGCCATGCTTGGCATGAGCTGTATGTCAGATAGAAAACCTGTGACTTCCAGTATGTTCTGCATCATCGCCTCTATGTTGATAAAAATCGACCCTGTTCTGTCTGCATTCGTTCTGTTCTCTCGCTTTGTGTACAATGCTTTCGCTTGGCAGATGAATTTGCGACAATAGCGCCGGTTTCAAATACAGGTACCCTGTTTCAGATAACGGTGCCTCTGTTTCAGAGGATGGGATTCTGATTGTCAGGCCCGTTTTCAGACCCGTTTTCCGATTTTAAAAGGTACTCTGATCTTGGATTATCAGATTGATCATCAGATGGACGCTTGCGGGCTTTATTGCCCTGAGCCCGTCATGATGTTGCACAACAGAGTTCGCGATATGGTGGCTGGTGAGCTGCTGCGTGTTATCGCAACAGACCCGTCGACTCAGCGTGATATTCCGAAGTTCTGCAGCTTCCTTGGGCACGAACTTCTGGAGCAGCGTGTCAACGGCGATCAATATGAATACATTATCCGTAAGGGTAGCTGATGAAAAGGTAGCTGATATCTGATGTCTTCTTCTATCGAACATGCCACTGATGACACGCTGAAATTGCTTGATGAGCTTGATCAGATGTTGTCAGAGCGAGAACAAAGCCAGCCAGTAAGGTCCCCCAAGGTGAGTGAAGCAACTAAGGTGAGTGAAGCAATCGCTCCTGAAACGACTACCCCAGCAACGACTGCTTCAGCAAGCGCTGCGCCTGCAAAGCCGAAATCCAGAAATCGCGCTGCGAATATGGCAGCGTTGCAGCTGCTGATAGACGCTTACCCTGAAGTCTTTAACCGTGACAATATTCGTCCATTGAAAATCGGTATTCAGGAAGATCTGGTGGCTGACGAAAAAGTTGCCAAAAATAAGATCAAGCGTGCTCTGGCCAGCTATGTGCGTTCACTGGGTTACATTCGTACGATTCGTGAAGGTGTTGATCGTATTGATATTAACGGCCAGCCAGCGGGTAAGGTAACAGCAGATGAAGCACTGCATGCCAAAAATACGCTGCGTGACATCAACAAAAAGCGCCGCCAGCAGCAGGCTGAGCGTGAAAAGCAGAAAGCTGAGCAGGAAAAGCAGGCGCGCATGAGTAACAAGCTGGAAGCATTGGTAAGCATGAATCGCCGCTAAGGTGATTCTGGTTTTAAAAGCCGTTTCTAGCTGCATAAAGTGTTATGTTGTTATTTTCAAAGCCCCATAATTGGGGCTTTTTGCTGCTTTGCTTTGTTCGCTAAAGCCGTGAGCCCGGCATAAGCCCACACTGACGCAGCTGGGTTTGCCACGCCTGTGTGTGACGGTCACGGGCGCGGATATAGCTTTGCCACAGCGCGCCCTCTCTGGATAGCACTGCTGCTTCATAGCTGGCCAGTCGCTGTCGTTCAATCAGAGCAGCTAATAGCTGTTCATGTTGTTGTAGCCACTGTGCCCCGCTGCGATGAATGGTTGCCATATAAGGCTGTACCTGGCCTGCGTAGTATTTCTGAAAAACATTATGAAGAATCTTTGCTTGAGGTGTTGGGCGTCCTTGGGGGCATAAGGCTCGGCCGTTTAAGCGTGTTTCCAGTGCCTGTGCAGCACGTTGCAGTGTTTCTGTGAGTAGCCTGATGCTGCTCAACCACTGTGCGCCAAAGTGGTTGCGGTGTAATACTTCATAGTCACTTTCCAGTGAGGCAAGGTAAGCCGGTGGTTGCCAGGGGGGTGCCTGGCGGCTGAGTGTATTCAGTTGGGCCAGTCTTTGCAGGCTTTGCAGTACTGGGGTCAGAGTGCTTTGCTCATCTGGTGATAGCGGTGTCGCACCCAGGGCAAATGCGGCTTCCATCTCCTTGCTGTTATAAATGGCATTCCAGACTACAGCGGAAAGGTTTCGTTGTTTTACCCTGAATATCTCCTCCAGTTGTTCATGTAGTTCATTGTTGCTAATGATTTCTGGGCGCAGGCGACAATCGTGCAGGCGGCTATAGAAACGCAATTCATACATCAGTGTCTGGGATACAGGCATTACTCGCCCCAGCGAACTGTTACGCTCAGCAACCAGTGGTAGCAGATTACAGGCACCCAGATTGAGAGTGTCCAGCAGGCCTTCTCGCAGTTCGGTAACGGGTGCAAGGCGTTGGCGTCGAGGGGGGTAAGCCATCACGGGTGGCAGGGTGTTGAGATCCTGGTCTATATCGGTTTGGCTGGCGTTGCCCAGTCGATACAGATAATCCTCCAGTAAGGCCTGGCCTGCTGGAGGGCTGCAGCCTGCTAACAGCAGGCTGAGCAAGCACATTACCAGAGTGTTAGCTATGCGTAAACGTGGCAGAAACGCTAGCCTTGCGAAAGCGGGTTTTGAGGCGAATTGTCTTTGCATGTGCCGTTCTCGTTCAGGTGGCGGCTGGCAATCATTCGTAGTCGATACAATAGCAGCGCAGCACCGATGGTGAGGCCAATCACCAGGGCGACCCAGAAACCCTCAGCATTCATGGCGGGTACCAGGAGATCGGTGCGCCCCAGCAGAATGCCAGCAGGCAATCCAACCAGCCAGTAAGCGCAGAACACCATAATCAGTGGTACAAATGTGTCCTTATAGCCACGCAGCGCGCCTGCGCTGGCAACCTGAATCGCATCAGAAAACTGAAACAGCGCTGCAATCATTACGAGCTGTGCTGCTGCCTGGATCAGCACCGGGTCGGTGGTATACCAGCCTGTTATGAACTCTGGCGCACTTAGCATAAATAATGATGAAAGCAGGGCGCAGATCAGTGTAATACCGAGCCCGGTGAAGGCGGCAAAGTGTGCGCTATGACCATCTCCGGCCCCTTGTAACTGGCCAACCCGGATCGTGATCGCCATCGCGATGCTTAGCGGCACCATAAAGCTTAGTCCTGTAAAACTGAGCGTAATCTGGTGGGCTGCAATCACCTGTTCCCCCCGGTCTGCCAGCAGCAGGGCGATAATGGAAAACATACTGGCTTCAATCAGCAATGAGATACCGATGGGAATGCCCAGTTTCAGAAAAGCCAGTGTTGGCTGTGCTTGTGGGCGATAAAAGCGTCGTAGCAGGCCAAGTTCGCGGAAACTGTTGCTGTATTGTAGATAAGCCAGCCCGGTCAGCAGCATAATCCACATCACTAGCGCGCTGGCCCAGCCGCAGCCCTCTGCTCCCAGAGCAGGCAGGCCGAGCTTGCCGTAAATAAAAATATAGTTTAACGGGATATTGCACAGTAATCCCAGTACCGCGATTTTCATCACCGGGGAAGTGCGACCAAAGCCTTCGCTGTAGCTGCGCACTACCTGGTAAAACATAAATGCCGGAAAGCCCCAGCTGATTGCCTGTGTGTAGGCAGCAGTTTTAGCTGCCAGTACTGATTCTACGTCCATGAGGTTCAGAATCAGGTTGGTATTGGCCAGCACCAGTAAGCTCAGTAGAGACAGAATAAAAGCAACGGCAAAGCCTTTGTGTAAAGTGCGAGCTGTCTGTTCGGGTCGATTAGCACCCACTTGATTCGCCACCAGTGGCGTTGTGGCCATCAGTACCCCTTGGCATGCCAGATAAAGCGGAATCCAGATGCTGGTGCCGAGTGCGACGGCAGCCAGTTCCTGTGCGCTGGCGCGTCCTGCCATCAGGGTATCGACAAAACCCATGGCTGTCTGTGCCAGCTGGGCGATCATAATGGGCCCGCCAAGCTGTAACAGGTAGCGGGCTTCTGTCAGGCGATTACCTGCGGGAGAGGAGGCAGGGGTTGTTCTATCTGGTTGATGTGACACGGCATTAGCTTCACATGAGGGAATGAAAAGACGAGCAGCATACTGCCCGTTGCAGGCTGCTGCAATGTTGTCAAAGGTGTCATCAGAGCCCCTCTTTCATCTGTTTTCTGATCTGTTTGGCTTCCTGTTCCAGTTGTTCAAACTGCTTTATATCTGATGGTGTCAGTCCTTTTTCCCGCTGGGCAAATTTCAGTTGCCGCAGGGCTTTGCTGACATCGCCAACCAGCAGGAAATATTCGGTGCGGGCACGGTGAACGCCAGCAACATTTCCAGCCAGGCCATAAAGTTCAGCCAGTTGATAGTGAATGTCAACATCAGTTGGACGTTGTTGGGCAAGCTGGCGATACAGTTTTAATGCTGCTTTGATGTTGCCCGCCTGGTGGTAGGCTTCAGCCAGTCGTAGCTGGAGTGGCCAGTTATCCGGGTAAAGGCTCAAAGGGTTTTGTAGTTGTCTGACTGCATCGTTCGGGCGTTGCTGAAGCAGTTGCTGTTCTGCACGGCTCAGTTGTACCAGCCAATGTTGCTGCAGGGGGGAGGGCAGCTGTTGCCAGCTTTGATCCGCCTGCTTGAATTGTCCAGCCTGAACCTGGGCGATATACAAAGCATAACGTAGTCGTGCCCGCGTAATACCCTTGCTACGTTGAAGGCGATCTTTCAAGGTGGCGACGCGTCGTGCAGGGTTGCTGTCGTACTGTATTTGCAGGCGTGCGCGAATCAGATGGAAGGGCAGAGGGTCTTTGTAAGGGGTGATGTCATTACCGCTCAGCTGCGCTGCGCGCCCCTGTGAATCAGCAACACGGTTTTCTGATAGCGGGTGAGTGGATAGAAATTCGGGAGGCTTGCTGGCAAAACGATAGTGGGTCAGCAGGCGGCCAAACATCATTGGCATTGCATGGGGGTTGTAGCCGCTGGCAGCCAGTGTCTGCATGCCAATTCTGTCAGCTTCCCGCTCATTACGGCGACTGAAGCTCAGCTGTGCGCTACTGCTTGCAGCCAGAGTTGTTGATATGGCGGCAGTGGTCGCTTCTGAGTCAACGGTTGAAAGCAGGATGCCCGCCAGCATGCCTGCCAGTATTAATGGCTTACTGCGGCGTTGCTGTTCAAGTTGTGAGGCAAAATGACGCTGGCTGAGGTGTGCCAGTTCATGGGCAATCACTGATGCCAGTTCACCCTCGCTGTGGGCGTATAGCATTAACCCGCCATGCAGGCCGATAATGCCACCAGGTACAGCAAAGGCGTTGAACGTTTTATTATCAAGCGTGACAATTTCCAGCCTGTGGTCAGCTAGCTGGCTGTTGGCGGCCAGTTGCCAGACCAGTTGTTCCAGATACCAGCGTCCAGCCGGGTCTTTCATCAGGTTAGCCTGACGACGTAGGCTGCGCACCCAGTTGCGACCCAGCTGGTACTCTTTGTTCAGTGTAATACCACCGTAACTGTCATGGCTGATTTCCGGTAGCGCTGTCTGTGCCTGGCTGGTTATTGCAGTCAGGAGCAGCAAGCTGGAGGTCAGAATAAAAGTCCGAAGCAGACGTGCCAGGGTAGCCATAAATATTTTCACTGATTGCCAGATTGTTGAAAAGGGATGATCCATTTTGCATGGTATCTGTACCCCTGGAATTCATATATAGTGCTTTGTTTAGTTCGAAAATCGGCTGAATTGATCTGGGAGTGCTGCGCTCATTTCTATGCAGCGTGCGCGATCATGCAATATTTGCAGCTTCAGTTATTATTCACCGCGTTTCGGCGACGGTTTCCATACCGGGTTGTCAGTAGTGCGCAATACTTGCGTAGAACCAAGCCCCTTCAGGTCACAGTATGAAGAGTCATCCGATAGATCAAGTATTAGATACCAGCGGGCTGAGTTGCCCGTTACCGCTGCTTAAAGCTAAACAGGCATTGAACCGGCTGGAATCAGGTCAGTTGCTGCAGGTAATCGCTACGGATGCCGGGTCTGTGCGTGATTTTCGCGCCTATACCGACCAGGTCGCACATACTCTGCTTGAGAGTGCGGAAGAGGATGGGCGTTACATTTATATAATTCAGCGCGGCTGAAAGTGCAGGAGCAAGCTGAATGAGAGAAATATTCCGTAAATGGATTGACCGTTACTTCTCGGACGAAGAAGCGCTGGTGCTGTTCCTGTTACTGGCAGGTGCGTTGGCGGTTATTCTGACTATGGGGCAGACGCTGACGCCGGTATTTGCAGGTATTATTCTGGCCTTTCTGATGCAGGGAGCAGTGAACTGGCTGGAGCAGCGAAAGTTGCCGCATACCTTTGCCGTTACTGTGGTGTTTCTGTCCTTTGTCAGTGTTGTCGCCGCTTTCCTGCTGATTGTTATGCCTCAGGTCTGGAAGCAGTTGATTAACTTGTTTAATGAGCTGCCGGGCATGGCGGCAACGTTGCAATCAACGCTGTTGTTATTGCCAGAGCAGCATCCGGGTTTGATTACAGAAGAGCAGATCACCGAGATTATCTCCATGGCAACCAGTGAAGTATCACGGGCGGGGCAGTGGGTACTGACCTTCTCGCTTAACTCCATTACCGGGCTGGTGGCGTTGATGATTTATCTGGTACTGGTGCCTATTCTGGTGTTTTTCTTCCTGAAGGATGGCCGCAGTCTGACACAGTGGTGGACCAAATTTCTGCCAGAACGGCGCGAAATGATGACCAAAGTCTGGGTAGAAATGGATGATCAGATTGCCAATTATATTCGTGGCAAGGTTATTGAAATCGTGATCGTCGGTGTGGTCAGTTATCTGTGCTTTGCTTTCTTTGGGCTCAATTATGCGGCGTTGCTGGGTATTATGGTGGGGTTGTCAGTGCTGGTACCTTATATTGGTGCGGCGCTGGTAACGTTGCCTGTAGCGTTGATTGCCTTTATCCAGTGGGGCTGGACGGGTGAATTCATGTATCTGATGATTGCCTATGGCATTATTCAGGCGCTGGATGGCAATGTGCTGGTACCACTGCTGTTTTCTGAAGCGGTTAACCTGCACCCTGTGGCGATTATTATTGCTGTACTGGTGTTTGGTGGGCTCTGGGGCTTCTGGGGCGTATTCTTTGCTATCCCGTTGGCGACATTGCTTAAAGCGATTCTGAATGCCTGGCCAAGTGCACGCTTGAAGGCAGGGGAACAGACGATCGTTGAGACTGCAGGCTGATTATTAACCAGACTGTTTCTGCAATCTAACCAGTTGATCTGATTGCAGAAAACAAATTAAAACTTTGTTAAAGAAACTGTAAAAAGTTGTTGACGGTTGCGGGGTGTGGGCCTAATATATGCCCCGTTGCTGAGGCAGCAGCCACAGCGTCCCATTCGTCTAGTGGCCTAGGACACCGCCCTTTCACGGCGGTAACAGGGGTTCGAACCCCCTATGGGACGCCATGCGGGAATAGCTCAGT